>JBBIUP010000014.1:0-25849 GCA_037440185.1 Meiothermus sp.
GATTCTGCTTGTAGCTGACCCAAAAAGCCACTTGAGAGACCCTCGGACGCGCCCCTCACGCGCAGAGTTGGTCTGATCAATCCCCGCTTCCGTGTACATACTGAAGCTCGTAAAGCTTGGCGTAGTAGCCGCCCCTTTGTAGCAATTCATCGTGGCTACCTTCTTCCAGCAGCTTGCCCTTGCGGAAGACCAGAATTCGATCCACGTGGCGAATGGTCGAGAGGCGGTGCGCAATGACAATCGAGGTGCGCCCTTGCATCACCCGGTAGAGCGCAGCCTGAATCTTCTGCTCGGTCTCGGAGTCCACGTTGGCGGTGGCCTCGTCCAGAATCAGCAGGATGTCGGGGTTGTGCAGGATGGCCCTGGCCAGTGCCAGTAGTTGCTTCTGTCCGGTAGATAGACCTCCGCCCCGCTCGTGCAGCACCGTCTGGTAGCCCTGGGGCTGCTCAGCAATAAACTCATCGGCTCCTACAAAAGCGCAGACCTCGCGGATGCGCTCTGAGGTGATTTTCTTGTCGCCCAGCCGCAGATTCGACTCGATGGTGCCGCTAAACAAGAAAGGGTCTTGCAGTACTATGCCGATGGAACGGCGCAGGTTGCGCTGAGCGTACTCCCGCACATTCAGCCCATCAATCTTTACGGCCCCTTCCTGCACGTCGTAGAAACGAGCAAGCAGGCTGATCACGCTGGTCTTGCCCGCGCCGGTAGCCCCTACCAGGGCAATTTTCTCGCCAGGCCGCACCCGGAAGTTCACCCCCCGCAGCACCCAGTCCCACTCGGGTTCTTGTAGAGGGCCAGAGCCTCCCAGGCCCTCTGCGCTCTGCACTTTGCTCTCGGCTTGAGATTCTTTGCCCAGCGTTCCATCCAGTTTGGCCTCGCCCCGCTTCCCGTAGGCAAACCACACATTCTCGAAGTCAATCTGGCCCCTAAAGCGTTCGACCTGCTTGGCACCGGGTTGGTCGGCTACGTCTTCCTCGGTGTCCAAAAGGCCAAAGATGCGCTCGGCTGAAGCCATGGCAGCCTGGAAGATATTGAACTTATCAGAGAGGTCTTGCAGGGGCTGGAACAACTGGCGCACATAGTCGGCGAAAGCCACCAGCAAGCCCAGCGTGAGGGCTTGTTGGATGACCTGCCCACCCCCATACCACAGCACCAGGGCCACGGTGATTTCCCCCATAAAACCCACCAGGGGGAAAAACAGGGCAAACCATTTGATGATGTCCACCCAGGCACTGCGCAAATCGGTGGAGAGAAGGTTGAAATGGGACTCGTTCTTGGGTTCCCGGTTGAAAAGCTGGGTGGTCTGTATCCCAGCCAGGTTTTCTTGTAGCGAGGCATTGACCCTGGCCAGCCGCAGCCGCATGGCCCGGTACGAATCGCGCATCCCATTGCGAATCCAGGTAGTGACGGCCAGAAAGATGGGCATGATGGCAAACGACACCAGGGCCAGTCGCCAGTCCAGTACCAGCATGAAGGTCATCAGGCCGATAATCAGGGCGAAGTCGGCAATCAACCCCACCAACCCACCGGTGATGAACTGGTTGATCGCGTCCACATCGGAGGTGATGCGGGTCATCAGACGCCCTACCGGGTTGCGGTCGTAGTAGCCCAGGTGCAAGCGCTGGAGCTTGGCGAAGATTTCCGAGCGCAGGTCGTAGAGGATGTGCTGCCCTACCCAGCTAATCAGGTAGGTCTGGGCGTAGTTGGCAATAAAGTCCACCACCCGCACTGCCAGAAACAGCGCACAGATGAGGAGCAGGGTTTCGTAGCGCTGGGCCAGCGGTAGTACCTCGCGTGGCACGATGGCATTGTCAATGGCGTACTTAAGGAAAAGCGGGGTAGAGGCGGCGGTGAGGGTACTGGCGACCAGGGCCAGCAAGGCCAGCCCCACTTGCTTCCAGTAGGGCCGCACATATACCAGAATGCGGCGGGCCAGCTTGGCATCAAAACTCTTCTTAAAGGCTTCTTCTTCGTGCATAAGGCTCCACTGCGGATAGCTGGTTGCGAATGGCTGATAGCTTTTTCTCGGCTATGGGCTAGCTGCTATAGGCGCTAAGTGTCTCCATAGTTGAAATGCGAGATGCGGATCCCGAAAGATTGGTAGGGACGATCCCCTTCGGGACAGCAGCCTTGCTGCTGTGCACCCAGGGAAATTGCGCCAGGCACGCATGGCCGATTCCGCTGGTTTTGCCAATCTGCCCCGGCGCAACTTAATCCACCTCCGCTTGCAGGCGCTGAATGCGGTCGAGTTCAGCATAGATGCCACCCGTGGTCAGTAGCATCTCGTGGGTGCCCTCTTCGGCAATTTTGCCGTGCTCCAAAACCACGATCCAATCGGCATATTGCAGGGTGGAGGTGCGGTGTCCGATCAGGATGGTGGTCTGTTGACCCAGCACACTTTTGAGGCCGGAGAGAATCCGCGATTCGGTTTCGGTGTCTACCGCGCTCATGGCATCGTCTAGAATCAGGATTTGCGGCCTGAGGGCCAGGGCACGGGCCAAGGCAGTGCGCTGGCGCTGCCCGCCCGAAAGGGTCACGCCGCGCTCCCCCAGCGAGGTATCGTAGCCCTGGGGGAAACCCACAATGTCGTCGTGAACGCCGGCCAGCTTGGCGGCCCACTCGGCCCGCTCTTTATCGGTATTGGCGAGGCCAAAGCTGATGTTTTCGGCCAGGGTATCCGAGAATAGGAAGGGCTCTTGTGGAACCATGCCGATGGCCCCACGAAGGGTCGCCAGGGGAAGTTCCTTTACGTCGTAACCTCCTACCAGCACCCGGCCCGAACTGGGTTCCATGATGCGGGGAATCAGGTTGACCAACAGGGTTTTGCCGCTGCCGGTACGCCCGGTGATGCCCAGGGTGGTGCCTTCGGGGATGGTGAGCGTGATGCTATCCAGCACCTTGCGCCCGCCCAATTCCAAGCTGACATCTTCAAACTTGACCTCGCCCCTCAGGCCTAAACCTTCAGCCACCCCTTTTCCTCCTTGCGGGGGAGAGAGAGGGGAAAACCTTTGTACATCGGCAATCCGGGCTGGTTCGCGCCAGAACTCTTCCAGCCGCTTATAGCTGGTCGAGCCACGCTGGAAGATGGTGAGGGTCCAGCCCAATCCCACGATGGGCCAGCCCATCATCATCAGATAGGCGTTGAACTGTACAAACTGTCCGGCGGTCATCTCGCCTCGGATGACCATACCGCCGCCCATCCACAGCACGATCAGGGCGGCAGTGCCCATCAGAAGTCCCATCAAGGCCCGTACCGGGCCGTCCACGCGGGTCAGGGCCAGGCTCTTGGCGATGTAGTCCTTGTTGAGGGCCTGGAACGACTCGAGCTCACGCTCTTCCAAGGCAAAACCCTTCACCACCCGGATGCCAGAGAAATTTTCTTGTGCACGGGTGGAAATCTTGTCGAAGGACTCCTGGCTTTCGCGGTAGCGCCGGTCAATCAGGCGCAAGACGTAGTACATGATTACAAAAATCGTGGGGAAGACCAGCGACAGGGCCAGGGCCAGCGGCACGCTCACCAGGTACATGGCCACGATGGCAAACACAATGAACATCAGCAGGCGGCTGCCCATGTTGATACCGCCACCCAGCATCTCGCGCACCGCGCCCAGATCGGTGGTGAACTTGTTCATCAGGTCGCCGATGCGGTTTTTGCCGTAGAAATAGCTGTCCAGTGAAAGGGCTTTCTTGAACAGATCCATGCGTAGATCGTGTTCGACATAGCGGCTGGCCACCACCAGGAGTTGGCGGTTGACCCAGGAGAAAAAGGCCGAGGCCACTGCCGCGCCAAAAATGGCCCAGACCCAGACCAGATAAGCCTCCCCGGCTCGAATTGCGTCAATGGCGTGACGCAAGAAATAGGGCGATAGGGCCGCTACCCCCACCGAGGCAATTCCGGCCAGCATGCCCCACAGGTACTGGGGGCCATAGCGCCGCAGGTAGGGCATCAATGCTTTGAGGGGGCTGAATACTGACTGGTCAGTTCTGGGGGGTGGGTCGGCTTGCATTTGCACCACTCTATTCCTCCGGGCGGTCTTGGAGCGTGAGCTTTTCCCTGTTTGAGGGGCTGCGGGGCCGGGGTGGCCCCAAACAGGGGCACAGAAACCCAAGTCTATCAAACGCCGAGGTTCTTGGCTAGTTCATCCGCGACCTGGCTCCAGGGGGTCTCCAGGCCCACCACCCGCCAGGGCTTGGGGGGTGCCGATTTTTTCAGCAGTTTGCGCAAGGGATTGGGCAGGGGCAGGTATTCGGGGTCATGCGCGTAGAGCAGCCCCTTGACCTTGCCCAGCCTCGAGAGATGACGGTGCATTCCGGCGGTCTCGAGGTCGGTGGGGAGTTCCAGCCCCAGCGAGAGATTGACCCCTTCCTGGCGAAGTTCGGCAGGGGCCTTGTCGGCCAGGAACAGGTTCAGCCCGTGTTTGGCCAGCACAACTCGAAGGTCTGCCAGCCAGATCGAATCGTCGGTCAACATGGGTTGGGCCACCAGCCCGATCAGATGGGTTCCAGATTGCTGGAGGGGTTTGAAGGGGGGCTCGAGCAGGCGCTTGGTGCGTTCCAGGGCCCGCCGGGCCAGCATGGGGTTGCGGGTCAGGTTTTGCCCAATTTCTGCGGCCAGACCGGCCACGTCCGGCGAAAGCTCGGCGGGCACGGTCAGTGCGGGCGGTAGCCCTGGAACCAACCGCCCCAGGGTCGCTGTTAAATCCACCATCCAGGGGGAAGGGCTGCCCTTGCGGTGCTCAACACCCAGTTGTACATCTGGCAGGAGCAAAAAATCCACCCCTTGATTTTTCAAACTGAATGCCTGTCCCATCACCCGCCGAATCGGCAGGGGCATGGGAAGCTGAACAGCAGCCTCTTCTGGGCGAACGATTTCTACCTCCAATGCCTGCAAATAAGGCTCCCAGAAGGGTAGATAGCGGCTGCTCAACCAACTGTTTAGAAGACCAATACGCACCCGATTATCCTAAGCGAGGGAACCGGGATGGGCAATTCGACTCTCAATCCACCCCTTGGGGATTGATCTCGGCGAATCTAGCGAGTCTCCTGACCAGGGTTTGCGCTTCTAGGGGTTTTGGGTCTTCAGTTTGGGCCATTGTGGTTCCGCCTTGCGACAAAAACTGGATCAGGGTCTCGAGGCTCTCAAACTGGTGGAGGCGACCGCTGGCCTCGTCCTTAACCACGGCCCAGGGGCCGTGCTCGTCTTGCCACAGTTGCAACAAAAAGATCCTGGCTTCAGGCATAGCTCCCTCTATGGGCCTGAGGGTAGCAAGATCAACGTTACAATGTCGTTACAATTGCTGGATTTCACCTATTGGCCAGCAGTCGCTGGACAAAACTGCGCAGGGCACTGGTTCCCAAGCGCAGCGATTCGGGCTCAACCCACTCCTCAGGGGTATGAGCACCCCCCCCACGATACACACTCAGCGTGATGGCCGGGATGCCCACTTCCACGCCCGCCGAGCCATCGGTAGAACCGGCGGTGAACTGGGCCTCGAGGCCAGCATCAACAAAGGCCTGGCGGGCTGCTTCCATCATGGCCTGGGTAGCCGTCATGCCCGCGGGGCGCTCACCCAGGACTTCAATTTCCAACCGAACGTTGAATCGGCGGGCTGCTTCCATCAAGATTTCACGTACCTGGAAGGTCATGCGGCCCAATACCGAGGCTTCTAGTGCACGCAAATCCAACTCGAAACCTACCTCGCGCGGGATTGCGTTGATGGCCTCACCACCCCACAGCTTGCCCACATTCAGGCTGGTATCGCCGGGGCGCTCGAGGGCGTACATCTGTGCGAGGGCCTGCCCTAGGGCCGGCACCGGCGAGGGAGCCTCGCGGTCACCCCAGGCATGGCCACCTGGGCCGATTAGATGTGCCCGCATCCGGTGGGAGCCTGCCGAGCGACTCACGATGCCGGGCAAATAGCCATCTACTGCGATCATCTGCTGGGGTTGCAAATGCTTTACTAGATGCCGGGCACCGCGCAGGTTGCCCAACCCTTCTTCACCCACGCTAAAAGCAACCGTGCAGCCCTGGGCTACCAGTTCCCCGGCCAGGGCCATCAAGGCCGCTACCCCTGAAGAGTTGTCGCCTACCGCCGGGCCATACCAGCGGTTTTTCTCCCGCCGCAAGGGTATGGGGGTAAGTACGGTGTCAATATGGGCTACCAACAAGGTCGGGCCACTGCCTGCCCAGACATTGCCCAACTCGTCGGTATGGGGCTCCAACCCCTGAGCCTGCAGGTGCCGGGCTACCCAGGCCCCACGGGCCCCGTCGCCGCCAATTTCGGCAATCTCTCCTAGCAGCCTTACGGGATCGAGGGTGGTCTCGGTGGTAAGGTCGCTCATTTACTGCTCGTCGCTCTTTTCTGCCAAACCTTCGCGCAGCGCATAGAGTGCAGCCTGGGTGCGGTTGTTCAAGTGCAGCTTCTGGAAAATATCGCTCAGGCGGTTGCGCACGGTTTTTTCCGAGAGCGATAGCTCGGAGGCGATCTCGAGGTTGGTGTAGCCCTGGGCTACTAGCCTCAGGATTTGTACTTCTCGCTCGGAGAGTTCGGCATGCTCTTTGGGGGTGGCTTCTTGCTTGGATTTGAAGTCCTGGATGATTTGCTCGGCCATCTCGGCATCGAGCAAGACCTCACCCTGGTATACCCGCCGAATGGCGTCCAGCAGTTCCTTGGCATCGGCATCCTTGAGCATGTAGCCCCGCGCTCCGGCCTTCACCGCCTCAAAGACGTAGCCGTCCTGGCGGTACATGGTCAGCATGATGACCTTGCCCTGGGGCCATTCCTTGAGGATTTCCTGGGTGGCCTGCACACCATCGAGGCCAGGCATCTGGATGTCCATCAGGATGACGTCGGGGTGGGCCTCGAGGGCGTGGCGCAGGGCCTCGCGCCCATCCTTGGCCTCGCCCATGACCTTGAAATCGGGCTCGGCCTCCAAAAGGCTTTTGAGCCCCTGGCGAAACAACGCGTGATCGTCGGCTAGCAAGATGCGAATCATTGCAGCGTATTCTATCGCCTGAGCTAGGGTTTTATCGAGCGAAAATGAGCATTGGGATGGCGGCAAGCAGTAGCGGATGCTTTTCTGAAGCCCAATTCCAGTGTCTGTACACCCTTAATTCCAAACTCGCCTGCCCTTAATTATACCAACTCTGCGCGTGAGTGACGCCATAGGCGTCACTCACTTGCTGCGCCACTCGGCGCGTTCGAGGGCCTCTTCCATCGCTTTTTGGGTCACTCATACTCAGAATCGGTACTATACCGTCCAGACGGTTGACAATAAACCGTCCAGACGGTATAGTTACTACAGGTGAGGGATTATGACCAAAACGAAAATACCCACAGTGGAAACCCGAACGCGGATTTTACAGGCGGCCTCGGAGGTGATCCGGCGGGAGGGGGCTATGGCCCTGACGCTGGATGCGGTAGCAAAGAAAGCGGAGGTCAGCAAAGGGGGTCTGCTCTATCATTTCCCCAGCAAAGACGCGCTGGTGCGGGGGTTGCTGGAACACCACATAGACAGTTTCGAGCGAAGTCTGGAGAACAGCGGCCTGCCCTTGGCCGAGGCCTACGTGAAGCTTGGCTCCTACGATGGCTCGCAAGGTCTGCTGCTGGGGATGATGGCAGCCCTGGCCCTGAATCCCAGTTTGCTGGAAGTAGTACGCGAGCGCTGGCAGCGCTGGTATGCCCGGACTCCGCAGAACCCCGACGTGATGGTGGCGATGCTGGCTACCGACGGTATCTTCATGGTCGACCTTCTCAAGCTGGGGGTGCCAGAGGGCGACCTTAAGCGAAAAGTCCTGCGGCGGATGCTGGAATTGGCGGGGAGTGCCTGATGGCCTGGGCATTGTTGATCGTGTCAGGGCTCTTCGAGGTGGTCTTCACCACCCTGATGAAGCTCTCCGATGGTTTCAAGAAGCCGCTCCCCACACTGGGTTTCTTCGTCTTTGCGCCTCTGAGTCTTGGGATTTTGTCTTACGTGCTGCAAAGTATTCCGGTCGGTACGGCTTACGCGGTCTGGACCGGGATTGGCGCTTTTGGCACGGCGCTGGTGGGGATTTTCTTCTTCAAAGACCCCGTCAACAGAGGGCGTTTGTGCTTCCTGACTACCCTGATCCTCTCGGTGATGGGACTGCGGGTATTTGGGGGTGGATGATGGCCTGGGTCTATCTGTTGATCGCTGGAATCTTTGAAGTGGGGTTTGCCAGCAGCCTCAAACTCTCGGAAAACTTTAGTAACTGGCCCTACACGGTCAGCTTTTTTGTCTGCGCTGCTATCAGCTTCGGGCTGCTGGTGGTTGCTACCAAGCACATCCCACTGGGTACCGCATACGCGGTCTGGACAGGCATCGGAGCTTTTGGCACCGCTTTGGTGGGGATTTTCTTTTTTGGCGACCCCGCCACTGTGGGCCGAATTGTCTTCCTGGTGCTGCTGATTGGCTCGGTGATCGGCCTCAAGCTGGTCTCACCGGATCAAAAGAAACCTGCACAAGTCAAGGGGGTTTCGTGAACGGCTGGGTTTTGCTGCTGCTTGCGATTGTGTCGGAAGTGATCGGCTCGACGGGTCTCAAGGCTTCGCAGGGCTTTAGCAAACTGCTGCCCTCTTTGGTGGTGGTGGTGGGTTATGCCAGTGCCTTCTACTTTCTGAGCTTGGCGCTCAAGACCATCCCGCTCAATACCGCCTATGCGGTCTGGTCGGGGCTGGGCACCGCCCTTATTGCGGTGCTGGGCTGGCTGGTGCTCAAAGAGCCCATGAACGGCGCAATTGCCCTGGGCATCGTTCTGATCATCGTGGGGGTGGTGGTTTTGAACCTGGCCTCGAGGGCACATGGGTAGAGCCGATCGTCATAGCAGACTGCAAAGGGTTTTTGCCTACATCACGGAACTGACCTCCGGATGCCCCTTCGACAAGCTCAGGGTACACCGGTTCTTCAGAGCGGGGAGGAAGGGGGTCGTGCTGGGAGTCCAGCGCTGGGTGGTCGGTGGCGTGATATACTGAGACAAGGTATGTCCCTCCTGTCCGTGCGTTGCAAGTTGATACCCAATGCGAGTACAGCCGATAAGCTGGCCCGCACGGTGAATCAGTTTGCGAACGCCTGTAACCATGCGTTGCAAGTGGCCCGGCGGGACAACCTGTGGAACAAGTTCGGCTTGCAAAAGGTCGTCTACGCCGAGCTTCGGGAACGCTTTGGCCTGAGCGCCAACCTTGCCATTCGGGCTATCGCCCGTGTGGGAAAGCGAAAGGGCCACCAGGCGGGGGGGTTCAAGGCCACCTCGGTGGACTACGACCAGCGCATTTTGTCGGTCAACCTCGACAGCGAGGTGGTCAGCCTCAGTACCGTGGATGGGCGTGTGAAGATTGCCATGCACATAGCGGGGTATCAGCGCCACCTGCTCAGAAGCGCCAGGCGCATCCAGGGTGGTCAGTTGGTCAGGGGTCGGGATAGCTGGTACGTCCACCTGTGGTGCGAGTACGACGACCCGCCCACCCTCGACCCGGAGGGAACGCTGGGCGTGGATATGGGCATCGTCAACATCGCCACCGACAGCGACGGGGAAGCCTACTCGGGTTCGCATCTCAACTCGGTGCGCCACCGCCACCGCAGACTTCGGAAGAAGCTCCAAAAGAAGGGCACGAAGGGAGCCAAGCGCCGCCTCAAAAGGCTCTCGGGCAAAGAAAGGCGGTTCGCCAACCATACCAACCACACCGTCAGCAAGCGCATCGCGGAGAAGGCTCAACGCACCGGGAGGGGAATCGCCATCGAGAACCTCGAGGGCATCCGCAACCGGGTACGGCTCAGGAAGCCTCTATAAGGCCGAACGGGCCGGAGTGCCCTTGACCCAGGTTGACCCCCGCAACACCTCTCGGCAATGCCCGGCCTGTGGGCATACCGAGCAGCTCAACCGCGTTTCGCAGGCAAAGTTTGTGTGTAGGTCGTGCGGCCTCGTTGGGAAGGCAGACCACTTTGCGGCGGTGAACATCAGCCGCCGGGGCGATGTAACGCGCCCGTACTTGGGGGAAGCGAGCTATGGCAGTCTGCATGGTTCTGTCCCTGAAAGCCCCTGACTTCTAGTCAGGGGAACCGTTACATGCCCCTAGGCTGCCCAGTGGCCCCCAAGACCTGCTGCCAGAGTTCGCTCTGAGGGTCAATCTGCTTGCCCTTTTGCGTAGCGAGTGCAAGGGGTACGTGGGAAAAGTGTTGATTCCAGTAGCCCACCATCATCTCGGTGCGCCCACTCATACCGGCATGTACGGCATGTTGTCCCAGGGCCAGGCAAAACTCCGAGTCCACTGCGTTGGCCGGTACGCTGCGGATGATGTAGCTGGGATCAATGTATTTGATGGTGGTTTCCAGACCCTTCCTGTCGAAATGGTGACTGATGGCCTCCTTGAGGAAAAGCCCAATATCCTTGAGTTTGATGTTGCCTGAGGCATCCCTGGCTTCTTCTCCCTGCATTAGATCCTGACCGGCTCCTTCGGCCAGGGCGATGACCGCATGGTGTCGGGTCAGAAGGCGCTCTTCGAGGGTAGCCAGAAACCCCTCGAGGCTAAAGGGCACCTCAGGAACCAGGCAGAAATTGACATCAGCGTTGGCCAGGGTGGCATGGGCGGTGATGAAGCCACTGTAGCGGCCCATCAGCTTGACCAGCCCGATGCCATTGAACGCGCCACGGGCTTCGGCATGGGCGGCTTCCAGCGCCCGGGTGGCCTCCTCGACTGCAGTGGCCACGCCAAAGCTGCGCTCGATCCAGTGGATATCGTTGTCAATGGTCTTGGGAATGCCAATCACGCTGATGGGCAAGCCCCGCTTTTGCAGTTCTTGGGCCAGCGTCGAGGCTCCGCGCAGGGTGCCGTCCCCGCCCACCGCAAACAGAATCCGCACGCCTAGTTGCACCAGGCGTTCAATCATGTCGCCCGATTCCTGTGGCCCCCTCGAGGAGCCCAGCAAGGTGCCGCCATCATCGTGGATGTCTTGCACCATCTCGGGGGTCAGGAGCAGGGGTTCGATGCCCTGGCTGGCAGCCACCCCGGCATAGCCGTAGCGGAACCCATAGATACGCTTCACTCCATAGCTGTAGCTGAGGGTCATCACCACCGAACGAATCACGTCGTTCAAGCCGGGGCATAGCCCGCCGCAGGTCACGATGCCACAGGCAATTTCGGCGGGGTTGAAAAAAATCGTGCGGCGGGGGCCGGCCAACTCGAAAGTAGTGGGTGGGTTTTGCAACTCGTCCAGCGTGGAGGCCAGCAGCACCCGGCTGCCATCCTCTACGAAGACATCCCGCTGGCTTTGCAAGGGACTGGCGAAATGGCTTGTACCCAGGGTACGAATGTGGGTATTGGGAGAACCGTTTTGCACAGGAGCTATCTTATACCGATCCCGGAAATATCGAGATGGATCGCCCTGGTATTTTCCGATTTACAGGAGCTTGATAAACCGATAGATTCGGTGTCCACTGGAGCCTGACCAATAGCCCAAGTTTATCAACCATTGCTTTGGCTTCGGTGGCAAGGGTTTTTGGTTCTGGCAAGTCGGAGGACGGGTTTTTCTTGCCGAGCACACAAAAACAGCATGTCCCTGGTATGCCTGATAGTGGAGGTGTACCCTGAGGCCATGAGCAACCCTAACCCGAAGGCCAGTCTGGGGGTTTTGCTGGTGGACGACCATGCGGTGGTTCGTCAGGGGTTGCGGATGTTTTTGGCGACCGATGAGGGGCTGTATGTGGTGGGCGAGGCCGAAAACGGGCAGGAAGCGTTGGATCGGGTAGCCCAACTGCAACCCGATGTGGTGTTGATGGATTTGTTGATGCCGGTAATGGATGGCGTGAGTGCGATCTCTCAGATCAAGACCCGCTTCCCCGAGGTTGAGGTGATTGCCCTGACCAGCGTTTTGGAAGACCAACTGGTGGTTGAAGCTATGCACGCTGGCGCGACGGGCTATTTGCTCAAAGATACCTACCCCGAGCAATTGGTGGAGGCTATTCATGCGGCAGGTCGGGGCGAGGTGCGGCTGCACCCCGAGGCAGCCAAACGGCTCTCCCGCGAAGTGCGCACCCCCGAGATGCGTGAAACCCTGACCCCCAGGGAGACCGAGATTTTGCGCATGGTGGGGCGGGGAATGTCCAACAAGCGCATTGCTCAGCAGCTCGAGCTTTCCGAACTGACCGTCAAAACCCACGTCTCCAACCTGCTTTCCAAGCTAGGGCTAGCCTCGCGTACCCAGGCCGCTTTGTTTGCGATCAAGGAAGGGTTGATCGGGCTTGAGTGATTTCCTGCACCGGCTCGACTCCCAGACCTTGGCAGGGTTTTTTGAGTCCACCCGCGATGCCATCCTTATCGCCTCGATAGAGCGCAAGCTGGTCTATGCCAACCTTGCTGCCCAGGATTTGTTGGGCTATAGCCTGGAGGAGTTGCAGCAACTCGATATTCTGGATTGGATCGCGCCCCCCTACCGCGAATGGGTGGCAGAACGCATCCGGCAGAACCGCACAGCCCAACCCGGCATTTTTGAGATTGCCTTTGTGCGGAAGGATGGAAGCTGGCGCTATGTGCGCTATGCCATCTTGTACCTGGAGATTGAGGGCCAGAGGTACGGTGCGGCCATTGCGCATGATATTACCGAGGCCCGTCAGACCCTGCGTAGCCTCGAGGCCCTCTACCAGGCCGACGAAAAGCTCTATGCTTCGCTCGAGCTCGATCAGGTGTTGCAAGCCTTGGCCGATGTATGTGTGGATCTGCTGGGAGCTGACAAGAGCTGCATCCTGATCTGGGATGAAACCCACCAGCACCTGATTACCCGTGCCCAACGGGGCTTTACTTCCCAGTTCGTGCAGGTCATGAATGAATATTCCGGACGCGGCCTGATTGCCCATGCGGCCCGTAGCGGGGAAACAGTGGTGGTACAGGACACCCATCAGGATGAGCGGGTAACTCGACAAATTACCGACCAAGAGGGCATCCGGGCCTTCATGCATATCCCGATTCGTCTGAATGGGGAATTGTTTGGGGTTTTCAGCGTAGATAACCTACACCCCAACACCCTGGGTCATGAAGAGCAGCGGGCCTTTGGTTCGCTGGCCCGGCGGGCAGCCATCGCCATTCGGAATGCCCGCCTCTATGCCCAGGCCCAGGGTAAGGCGGCCCTGGAAGAGCGCCAGAAGCTCGCGCGCAACCTGCACGACTCGGTTTCGCAGGCCATCTACGGCATCGTGCTGGGGGTGCGCACCGCCAGAACCCAACTGGCCCGCAACCCCGAACAGGCCCCTGCCGCGCTGGACTTTGTGATGAGCCTAACCGAGGCCGCCACCGCCGAGATGCGGGCCTTGATCTTCGAACTGCGCCCAGAGTCGCTCGAGCAAGAAGGGCTGGTAGCGGCGCTTTCCAAGCAGGTAGCGGCAGCCAGGGCGCGCCACCAGCTTTGCCTCGAGGCCGAGCTGTGCTCCGAACCAGCCCTGAGCCTGGAGGCTAAAGAAGCCCTCTATCGCGTGGCCCAGGAAGCCCTCAACAACATCGCCAAGCACGCCAGGGCCAACAAGGTTTTCCTGGGCTTGCACCAGGAAAATGGCACTGTGCAGCTCGAGATACGCGACGATGGCGTAGGCTTCGACAGCCTGCGCGAGTACCCCGGTCATCTGGGCCTGGTTTCCATGCGCGAGCGCATCGAGCGCCTGGGCGGTAGCTTCTGGCTGGAAAGTGCCACCGGCGCAGGTACTACTGTGCGTGCTGTACTCAAGCTGGCCCACTAACCAACACCCAGATATTTTTGTCTGGGGTACGCACCACGGCTTCCCAGCCTTGGTCGGTGGGGTGGGGGGTTTGTAGCCAGCTCAATTGGGTTTGATGTTGGAGTTGCCGATACAGCGTCTGCACGTCATTTACCCGTACCACCAGATCGGTGAACTGGCGACTGGGTTGGGTGTGGAGCTGCAGTTGGTTTTTCCCATCGGGAAAACACAGCGTAGCGCTTTCAAGATATTCTTTGGCCTCTCCTTGTGGGTTCCTCGAGAGCAACTGAAAACCCAGGCTTTGATATAGGGTCAGGGCCGACTCGAGGTCGGGTACATACAGCACCACCCGCTCCAGACCCAGAAAAGCAGCATTGCACGACATGGAAGCCTCCTCGGTCGCTCCTCTACAGTTCGATTAATAGCTTGGCTGAGGGGCTTTGTCCTCCCGCAAAAGTTGTAGGGTAGAGAGGTGCAAGAGTTGCTATGGCATTTGCTGGCCGCTACCCTGATCGGGTTTACGGTGGGCCTCGAGCGCGAGCGTGCCAAGGTCGAGCGTCAGACCTCGCCCATCGGTGGGGTGCGCACCTTCACCCTGGTGGGGTTGCTGGGGGGTGTGACGGCCCTGGGGCAAGCCGTTTGGCTGCCTGCAGTGGGGCTGGTGGCAGTGGCGGGGCTGGCGGTTTACTCGCTGCGAAGCGGCCACGACGCCACCAGCCAGGTAGCAGCGCTAACGGTGTATGTACTGGGCGTGTTGTGCGGGCTGGGGATCGTGTTGCCCGCGCTGTTTGCCGGGGCTTTGCTGCTGGGCTTTCTGGCCTTCCATGACGAACTGCATGCTTTTGTGGGCGGCATCCAGCGCGGCGAGGTAGAGGCGGCGGTTCTGCTGGTGCTATTGCTGGGGGTGGTCTATCCATTGCTGCCCGATGCCAACTATGGCCCTTATGGGGTATGGAACCCCCGTGAAATTTGGCAGGTGGTTTTGCTGGTGGCTGGAGTCAACTTTGTGGGCTATCTGGCGCTGCGCTTGTTGGGCTCCAAAGGCTTGTGGGCAGCGGCCATTCTGGGGGGACTGGTTTCATCCACGGCCGTCACCCTCTCGATGGTTACCCAAAGCCGGGCCAATCCCAGCAAAAACCTGCTCTGGGCCAGTGGGGCCGTGCTGGCCTCACAGATGATGTTGGGTCGAATTCTGGTTTGGAGCGCCATTGCGGCGCCTATTCTGCTGCAAAAGCTGTGGCCTCCGATGTTGTTATGGCTGGTCTGGGGCCTGCTGGTGGCCTTCTGGCTGACCCGGCGCGACACCAGTGAAGCCCAGTCGGTCTCGGTGCAGAACCCCTTGCAGCTCCAGAGTGCGCTGCTTTTTGCTGGGGTCTATGCCCTGGTCAAGCTGCTGGCCCGGTTCGGCCTCGAGGTTTTTGGCAGCGCGGGGGTGTATGTGGTGAGTGCTTTTTCGGGGGTGGCCGATGTGGATGCCATCTCGCTCTCGCTGGCTCGTTTGACTGCCAACGAACAACTAACCTTGTCTGTTGCTTCCATCGCCATCGTAATTGCTGCCCTGAGCAACACCGTATTCAAGACCGCGTTGTCTTTCGGAGCTAAGGGATTGGGAATTTATGTGGCGCTTGGCCTGATACCGGGAGGCGTGTTGGCCTTGCTGGTTCTGCTGATGATTTGAGAAGCATGTGGGGTGCGCTCGTACCCCGGATATGTCCTCGCCTCGCGGCCTCAGGAACCGGTGCGCCTCTGGCGGCAACCGCGCTAATCAACAGTCAAAAGCCCCACATATCGCGGTTCCCTCTATTTTTGCCGCCAGTCCTAGCGGCAAAAAACGAGTTCAGCACAGGTTTTGACTTTCGAGGATTGCTGGGTTCTTTCCGAGAACCGCTCTATACTTTAGGAGCAGGATACGGGTCGGGGTTGGGGCTCAAAAATCCCTCCGCCCAAATACCCAGACCGCTGCCACCAACACCACCAAAGTGTAGGCCGCTACCCACAGCAGATAGCCTGTGGAGAGTAACTCGCTGCCTGCAAAAGGATTACCACGGGTGGCATCTTGTGCACGCAACATCACTTCGGGTTGCAAGAACACCGAGGCCCCGCGCCAGAGTTGGTCACTGGGCACCACATAGCTGCTAATTTCGCCCAGCCGCTCGAGCAGTGGTGTGCGGGTAAAGGCCCCCACACTCCCCAGAATGCCCCCGATCCAGCCCAGCCCGAAAACCATAAACATTCCCACGCCGGTGGTGAGTGTAGAGAACAGGCTGCTACCCAGCAGTGTCAGCGTCAGCAAGAACAGCGCACTCATCAGCATCAATCCCACGGCAGACAGCGGGTCGGGCGGCAGGTAGCCGGTCACGAAATAAGAACCATACACCAGCGCTAGGGCCAGCAGTGCCAGGTAGGGGAGGGCCAGGCTCAGATGCCCCAGCCACTTGCCCAACACAAACTCCCAGCGCCGGATGGGTTTGGGCAGCACCGACTGCAAAGTTCCCGAGTCCACCTCCCCACTGACACTGGCAATGGTGGTGAACACGCTGATCAGGCTGCCCAGAAAGTTGACGATGTACATTCCCATCAACACCAGCACCGCATTGGGAATCAATATCTGCTCGGGGGACAACTCACGTCCCAACTGGGCTGCCCGGCGCTGGAAGCTGTCGAGCAAAAAGTTCAGACCCAAAAAGTAGAGCGCCAGAAACACCAGGGTCAACAGCACTATGGCCCACAGCAAGCGCCGACCCAGCGCCTCGCGCCAGGTAAATTGGGCCATCAGCAGAACGTTCCTCATAGCGGCTTCCGCTTCACCAGTTGCACAAAGAGGTCTTCCAGGCTGATCTTGCGCGGGGTCAGGGCGTAGAGCCCGGCCCCCGAGTTAACCACGGTCTGGGCAAGAAACGGTAGAACAGCCTCGTTGTCGGCCTCGAGCAGCACTGTGTTTGGACTGTGATGCAAAACCTTGGCGTAGCGCCGTAAGTCGGCCAGCATCTGTGGATTCACCATACCTACCCGCAACTCGACCTCGAGCCGCTCGCGCAACAACACCTCCAGCGCACCGCTCTGTACTACCCGTCCCTTGTCCACGAAAGCCACCCGGTCGCAGGTCAGCTCTACCTCCGAAAGCAGGTGCGAGTTGAGGAAAACGGTGGTGTCCTTGGCCTTGAGGTGTCCGATGATTTCGCGCACCTCGCGCCGCCCAATGGGGTCGAGGGCTGAAGTGGGCTCGTCCAGAAACACCACCCTGGGGCTATTCAAGATGGCCTGGGCCAGTCCAATGCGCTGCTGCATTCCTTTGGAATAGCCCTTGATACGCTCATTTTCCCGCCCCAGCAACCCCACCAGCTCGAGCACCTCCGGGATGCGTCTGCGGGTGGCCTCCTGGCCCATGCCGTAGATCTGCGCATGAAAGCGCAGGAACTCGCCCCCAGTCATCCAGTCGTGGAAGCGGAATAGTTCAGGCAAAAATCCCAGGTGACGCTTGGCCTCCAAACTGCCCAGCGGTTTTCCCAAAAGTGAGGCCTCGCCCGAAGTCGGATAGGTGAGCCCCAACAGCATCTTGACGGTGGTGGTCTTACCCGCCCCATTGGGGCCAAGGAAGCCAAAAACCTCCCCGGCCTGAACCTCCAAGCTCAGGTCTTCCACCGCAGCACGTCCTTTGAATACTTTTCGCAGATTTCGGGTTTGAATCGCCGGAGCCATATGTTTCTCACTTCCAGTCTACGCACCTTTTGTTGAGGATTATTTGCGGAACACCAAAAGGGCCGGGGCCCAATATCACTGGCCCCTAACGGCGCGGGTGCTAATACCAGTTCTGCGCGTGAGGGGCGCGTCCGAGGGTCTCTTTCAGCGCTTTTTGGGTCAGCTACAAGCAGAATCGGTATAACTTCCCCCATCGAGGGGGAGGAATTTTTGCCTGAGGATTTTTGCCCTTATTTACTTCCCAAACCTGCGCTCCCGCTTCTGATAGTCGCGCACCGCCCGCAGAAAGTCCACCTTGCGGAAGGCGGGCCAGAAGGCATCGAAGAAGTAGTACTCGCTGTACGCAGCCTGCCACAACAAGAAGCCGCCCAGCCGCACCTCGCCTGAGGTGCGGATGATGAAGTCGGGGTCGGGTACGCCGGCGGTGTAGAGCCGCTCGGAGATGTGTTCCATATCCAGTTCGGCGGCCAGTTCCTCCGGCGACTTGCCGGTCTTGGCCGCTTCCAGCAGCAGACTCTTGACCGCGTCTACAATTTCTTCCCGTCCACCATAGCCCATGGCGATGTTGAGCAACATTCCGCTGTGGTGTTCGGTGGCTTTTTCCAGCTCTTCCAGGGCCTCGAGCACCTTGGGGGGAAAGCGGTCGTGCCGCCCAATTACCTTTACCCGTACCTCGTTGGCGTGGATGCGGGGGTCTTGGGCCATACGCCTGGCTTCCTTGATGAAGAGCTGCATCAACGTTTCGACCTCGGTCTGGCTGCGGGTCCAGTTGTCGGTGGAAAACACCCAGATGGTTACGGTGGGAATTTTGAGTTCCAGGCACCACTCCAAGACTTCGTAGGCCTTCTGCACCCCGAATTCGTGGCCTTCGTGCCCTTCCAAACCCAATTCCTTGGCAAAACGGCGATTGCCATCCAGGATCATCCCCAGGTGCTTGGGGGCGTGACCCTGGCGTACCTCGGCCTCGATGCGCTTTTCGTACCACCAGTACAGCGGCTTGAGTGCAGCCCCAAAGAGCTGTATCAGTTGTTGTCGAAGCGAACTTTTGGGAACGCGCACAGGTGAAGTTGCCGCCATAAACCACCTCAACCCATCTATCTTAGCGAGAAGTCTGCGGATAAGGTGTGCAAGTGGGTAAGAACACCTGAAAAGCTGCATTCCCACCTATCATTTATGGCTTTACTGCCTGGAGCTCTCTTTGTCTTAGGATGATTAGCTTATTACCTCACAGACAGTGTTTGCGCGTCGCTCAGCGCCGCAAGCGATCTACCTTTAGCACAAAGCTCATCACGAAATTGCCATGTTTGGGGCTGGTCATCTGAATGCTATTGCCCTGCAAGGTGAGGCTGGTGTTGCTGAGGGCCGTGATGGTTACGCTACCGCTGCCACCCCAGCTTTTGCGGTTGTTGGGGTTGCGGTCGTCCACATAGCTCAGGGTGCCCCGAACCTGGGGGTTCAAGGGATCGCCAATGCGGTAAGTCTGTCGCAGCTTGAGTGGCCCTTTGAGGTCAATGGAAAGAATGCGGGGGGCATAGGGGGGAGGGTTGCTGCCGGGATCGGCAAAGAAGTGGAGGCTGACTCGAGCCGAGTCCTTGAACACATCTCCCGTTACCCGAATCTGGCGTTGCGCAGGCAACTTGCCCAGATCGTATCCGCGCACCTGAAGCCTGAAACCCCCCCCTGTAGCGGGCGTGAGTCCAGTCTGTGCCAGGGCCATTGCTGCCAAGACCCATCCGACGATCCATAGTCTGGTCATGCTCCCAGGTAAACAGAGGGTTGGCTGAGGCATATGAAAGTTGCGTGCAGGCTTCTTGATTTTGCCCCGGTTCCATTGCCGCAACCGCTCCAGGCACACGGAACCTACCGCTTTGGCAATACCAACTAACGTTTCCCTCTCCTGACCGATAGAAAATCTGTTCAGGAAGCACTTTTCGATACCTGCTGTGCAAATAAACCAAGCTTTGACCCAGAATCCTCTAATTTTTTAGATACAACGCTCTATAGGCGTGCCCAATGACGTGGAGGTTCGTATGAAACCTGGGGGGTTTGGTCGCATAAGCTTGGTATGTTTGGTGTTATTTTGGATGGGGGGGGCTGCCCTGGCCCAAACCTTGCCGCGCGAGGTGCGCGAACGCATTATCGCAGCCACGGTGTTTATCACCTACCCAACAGGCAACAACTCGGCCAGCGTCGGTTCCGGTACCCTGATTAGCCCGCAGGGCTTTATCCTCACCAACTACCACGTGATAGGCGATATTCAGAACCGCCAGGTTGCCCCGCGCATTTTTGTGGGCACCATCCGCTTTGTGGATCAGCCCCCCGAGGTGCGTTTTCTGGCCGATGTGGTGGCTGCCGACCCCAACCTCGATGTGGCCGTTTTACGCATCACCCGCACGTCTAACGGCCAGCCCATCGGCAACGTGGCCTTCCCGGCCGTGCCCATCGGTGATTCCAACAAGCTGATTGTGGGTGACCCCATCTATGTCTTTGGATTTCAAGGAACTGGGGGCAACACCATCACCTTCTCGAGCGGCGCAGTGGGTGGCTTTACTGGCGAAGACATGGAGAGCGGGGGCAAGCAGTGGATCAAGCACGATGCCCAGACCGGCCCTGGCAACTCGGGGGGTGGCATTTACAACCAGGACGGTGAGCTAATCGGCATCCATACCCGTGGGGTGTCGGGGCAGGGGAACTCCCGCACGGCCTTCATGCGCCCCTCGGCCCTGGCCTGGGGCCTGGTAGGCCCCAACGTGGCGGGGCTGGTGAATCGGGCTCCCACCGCCAGCACCCCCCAACCCCAGCAACCCCAACCCCAAACCGCCACCGCGACCGCCTGGCCCCCAGCCATCAACACCGGCCAGACCTGGCAGGTGCGGGTGCAGGGTGGCCAGTGGACCGGGGAGTGGTCGGTGGTGGTGGGGCAGAAAGATGCGGATGGGGACTTTGAAGCGATGGCCAGCCTGGGGAGCCGCCGCACCGAGGCCCTGTTTTTCCAACAAGACAACATCTTGCGCCTGAATATTGGCGACAAGTATCCGCTGGCCCGTTGCCGCTTCGATCCGCAAAACGGGGGAGGGGCCATTCAAGGGAAGCTCTACGTGTTTAAGGATGCCAACGCCGATGCCGAAGAGATTGGAACCTGTGTGGCCAGCCAGCGGAACGCTGGAGCCGTCCAACCCCAGCAACCCCAGACCGCAGCCTGGCCGCCCCGCTTGGCAGTGGGGCAGCGCTGGCAGCTCAGTGTGAGCGGCAAAGACCTGGATGATGGCGGCACCGTCACCCTCTCCGAACGCGACAGCGATGGCGATCCCAAGGGCACGGTGGTCTTTAAGGAAAACTTCAGGATGGTAGCCTACTTCTACATGAGCCGCAGCGGGGCCGCCTTCCTGGACATGACCGTCCCGGACGGCACCGATAGCCACCGAGCCTGGTGGCGTTGCCGCTTTGACCAGCAGGGCAACGCTGCGAGTCTCAAGGGAACCCTCCAGACCTTCAAGACCGATGCCAACGGTCAGATTAGCGACCTCAAGGACGTGGGGGCCTGTACGGCCACACTGAACCGGTAGCAACTCAGGCTAAGCTGCGCCACAGTGAGTTTGTCAAACCTCGAAGGTCACGCATGTAAGCGCCGCGCTGGAGGCGCAGTACCCGAATGAACGCCGGAGCGGATACGGTGACAAACATACTTTGGAGGCACTTAGTTGGGAAGAGCTGAGCGCTGAGCGCAGAGGGCCGACTTCTCTTGCTGCCCCTGCGCTCCGGTATGCTTTGGGCATGAAGATTACCACCATTGTGCTGGACTCGGTGGGTCTGGGCTACCTGCCCGACGCCGCTCAGTTTGGCGATGAAGGGGCCGATACCCTCGACCACACCGTGCTCAAGACCGGAATTGAGCTGCCCCACCTGGCTGGGCTGGGGTTGGGCCATGTGCGGGGGGTACACACCATTCCTCAGGTAGCGCAGCCCAAAGGCGCTTTTGGGCGAATGGTGGAGGCCAATCCCGGCAAAGATACCTCTACGGGTCACTGGGAGTTTGTGGGGATTCGGCTCGAGCACCCCTTTCAGGTTTTTCCACAGGGTTATCCACAGGATTTTCTGGCCGAATATTGCAAGCGCATTGGGGTGGAGGGCTATTTGCTTAACCTGCCCTACTCGGGCACTGACGCCATTCGCGACTATGGCGACGAGCACCTGCGCACAGGTTTTCCCATTGTTTATACCTCGGCAGACTCGGTGTTTCAGGTAGCGGTGCATATCGGCAAGATTCCCCTCGAGACCCTCTACGACTGGTGTAAGGTCGCACGGGAGATGCTGGTGGGGTCGCTGGCCTGCGCTCGGGTGATTGCCCGCCCCTTCGAGGGTGGGCCGGGGAACTTCTACCGCCGCGACGACCTGCGCCATGACTATGCTTTAGAACCCCCTCACCACATTTTGGATGTGATCAAGGCAGGGGGTTTGGAAGTGGTAGGGGTGGGCAAAATCCCCGATATCTACGCCCACCGGGGTTTCACCCGTGAGGAAAAGTCCGGTGACAACGCCCAGGGCATGGAGCGCACCCTGGGGCTCATGCGCGAGAACTTCTCCGGCCTGATCTTCACCAACCTGGTAGATTTCGACGCCAAGTTTGGTCACCGTCGTAATCCCCAGGGCTACGCCCAAGCGCTTGTAGATTTTGATGTCCGGCTGCCCGAATTCCTGACCGCTCTTGGCCCGGACGACTATCTGTTCATCGTCTCCGACCACGGCAACGACCCCACCTGGCCCGGCACCGACCATACCCGCGAGTATGGGATGCTACTGGTGGTGGGGCCAGGAATGTCCGGAAAAGACCTGGGAACCCGCGCAACCTTTGCCGATCTGGCCGCGACCTGGGCTCGGTTGTTGGGGCTGCGGTGGGAGGGAGCGGGGGTTTCAATCTGAGGCATGTGCCCGGGCTACCCGGTAGTTGGCCAGCGAAAAAGCTAGATAGCTCACCACGCCCGCTAGCAGCGCTGCCACGGCAAAGCTGGCCCGTACCGTGCCCACTTCGGCCACTGCACCCAGCAACACCGGCCCCCTGGCTGGTGGCGGAGGTGGAGCGCGAGGCGTTTGGAGATGGTTTTGATTGGTTCGGGGGTCATGGTTTTCCTCAGCGAGGCGCACAAGCTAACAGGGTCGTCAAGGTATCTCTGGTTGTACTGTCCAGCGCTGAACGGTCAACTGTTCCCACGCACTTCCTCCCAGGTGTATCGTTTCAAAATTTCCCCATTCTCGAATACCGTGTGCAGGATGCTCATGGGGTGTTGGGCCTGTTGATCGGTCTCCAATTCCACCGTTCGGACACCACGCTCGTCGCGGATTACATCCAGTCGGCCTTTTTTGCTGGCCTTGCCCATGTCGTCTATGGGGCTCTTGCTCACGCCGTAGGTCTGGCCGTCCACCGTGACCAGGTGCAACTTCTGGGCAAACTTCTGGGTGTCGCGGTTGGGCTGCTGCAAGAGTGCGCCACCCATGCCAAAGGCCACATTGGAAGCACTGTAGCCCCACTGCTCCAGCAGGAACAGAATTTTGCGGATGCTGGCGGCGTTGATGCCGTCGCCCTGGATGACCCGTACGCCATTCAGCACCTTGAAGCCCTTCTTGTTGACTGTGGCACCGAACCTGGCTTCCAGGGTCTGCACCGTGCGCAGTACCACAAAGGGCGGGTCGCCCGAGTCGGGGCGGATAACTGGGGTCGCACCGGAGTTCACGATCAAATCCTTTAGCTCCTCACCGATAATCTGGCTCACGGCGTGCTCGCGGTTGTATGAATCAATTACCATGGCAAACAACGCGCCCGGTTTGCCAAAGGTCTCGATCATCTGGCGGTAGGCTAGGAGCTCGCCCTCGAGCCCGAAGCTGGTTACGGTAGAGTGCTCCATCGCCGGGATGCTGTAGGCCGCCATCTCGGCGCCGTAGTAGTTGCGGGCGTAGACCAGGGCAGCCACGGTATCGGAGCCCATAAAGTTGACCAGGTGGGCCATCCCGCCCAATCCCGCGCTTTCCAGGCTGCTCACGCCGCGTGCCCCAAAGTCATGCAGCTTGAAGGGCAGTTCGGCCTGGGGATCGTCGGCAGTTTTTTCCAGCGCTGCTTGGATGATCTGTTTGATTTCCCACGAGACCGTGCAGACCGTGGTGGGATACCAGACTGCCCGTAATAGCGTGGTTTCCAACCAGCCCGGCAACCACAGCACTCTGGGGTCGGTGCTCTCGACAATGACCAACGGGTTGTGTACCGGAATCACCGCGCCCTCGGGAACGGCTCGAATCCGCACCGGCAGCCTGCCGCCGAGGTTCTTGGCAATGTGCATCCAGCCTTCGTAGGGGAAGGGCAGGCCGTGGGCGGTGAAGAGTTCCTGGGCCTCCTCCACGTCGGCTGCGCTCACGCCCTTGGATAGGTATTCCATCAAGAAGGCCTGCAGCCCGAAGAAGCGTACAAAGTTCGAGTCGCCGCCCCGGCTCTCGATGTACCAGGAGCCGAAGGTCATGCCTCGAGGAAACTGTGCAAAGTGGCTGGCTTTGTAGCTGTCGGTATGGAGGATCAGGTTGTGGGGGTTGAAGGGTTTCATGGGATTCCTTTCGTGAAGAAGAGTCTGGACATCGGGGCTTGGGAATGGGAATTGGCCGTTGGAAGAAGTGATGCGCGACGGGTGGCCGCTCTCTGCTCTTTGCCGCTGGCAACTTCGTTCCAATGGAGTACCTCACATATGGCGCTCCGTGAACCAGCGAATCTCCTGGTAGTGGTCTTCGAAGAAGTGGGCCTGGTGCGAGGGGAGTTGGTTTAGCGGAACCCAGAAGGCTTTAGAAGCGTCGTCCTGGCCGTGGACGCTGGGGGGCGTGGTGTCGCCCAGATCGAAGAAGTGGCCGTGGCTGATCACCCTACCGCGCAGGCTGCGGCCAGGGTAGTCGAAGGCTTTGGTGGCTTTGAGGAGTTGCGGTTGTAGTTGCAAGCCGGTTTCCTCGCGCAACTCGCGCAGGGCGGATTCCAGCAGGGTTTCCTTCAGTTCCACGTAGCCTCCCGGTAGTGCCCAGGCCCCCTTGCTGAGCGCCCCGCCGCGTTCCACCAGCAGTACCTGTCCTTGGGCCAGCACCATCGCGTCGGTGGCGATGTGCAGGATGGGGTAGGGGTAGCGCTGGTCGAGCGAGCGGTAGTGCTCGAGGGTCTTCCACTCGGCTTGCAGGCGGCTAAACTCTGCTGTGGGGACAAAGCGCTCCATGAACTGACGCACCGCCTCCGAGACCATGGCCTTCCAATCTTCAGTTTCGCCAAAATAACTGCGCCGCACATCGGTGGCGTTGAGTTTGCTTACCACCCCGCTGGGCTCAAAGGGCCAGTCGCCAAAGCCGTGCAGGTAGTAGCTGCTCTGATCCTTGTCGAAGCCGGTGATATAAATGTCCGTGGCCTGGCCGGTGATGGCTTCCACGCCCGCCCGCACCGTGCGAAACCAGCGGGGGTCGTCATAGTAGTCGTCGGGGATGTGGACAAAATGCAGCCTCGAGGTGTACCTGCGAAGTGACTCGTGGATCATGGTCTCGCGCTGCTCGGCACTAAACGGGTTCTTGGGGGTGGGGTAGCAGAGGGCACTGCCCAGCACAACGATTAATCGGTCGAACCTGGCCAGGGCGCGGGTCATGGTCTCGAGGTGGGCCAGGTGCGGCGGCTGGAAGCGTCCAATTAAGACGGCAGTTTTCACTTTTCACCTCGCAGGAGGGCTCGAGTCTCCATCAAGATTTGGCCCAACATGTTTTGGCCGCTTCCGTCGGTGATACAGCCCCAGTAGTGGTCGCTGGGGGTCTTCTCGATGGGTTCTTCCGGGCCGGTGTCCAGCAGGACTGCGCGGATGTCGGGGTGGGTCTGAAATTTCCGTAGCACGGCCTTGCGCATGATGTCGTCTTTTACCCTTTCCCAGTCGGGGCGCAGCGGGCGCTGGCGCGAGCGACCTGCGCTGGCGGCTTGTTTGGGGCTGGGCATCAGGCGTATTGCCTCGATGGGCTCGGGGTGCCCGGCGAACTTCTGGGCCTGAAAATAATGCTCACTGCTGCGCCAGTACAGACCGTCCAACTCGAAGCCGTGGGCCGAGAAGTTGGAGAAGCAGCCATAGGGCACTTCGCGGGTAGAGTAGAAGTAGATCGGCATGTTGATCCTCGGTCAACCGCGGTACTCATAGAGTTCGGCGGGGCGGAAATCGCGGCCTTGCTCGAGTTCGCCGGTGGCCCGCAGCATCCCCGAAGCCAGCATCTTGCGTCGGAAGGAGTCCTTGTTGAGCTTCTTGTGCAGGATGGTCTCGTGAACTATTTGCAGTTGGCGTAAGGTGAAGCGCCTGGGCAGTAGCTCGAAGCCAATGGGGGTGTACTCGAGTTTGCCCCGGATGCGCCTGATCGCTACCCCCAAAATCTCGGCATGGTCGAAAG
>JBBIUP010000014.1:25949-32447 GCA_037440185.1 Meiothermus sp.
AGTTTGCCCCGGATGCGCCTGATCGCTACCCCCAAAATCTCGGCATGGTCGAAAGCCAATGAATACTTTTTGTGCTTGCCATCAAAAATCTCTACACCACCCTCTCCTTCTGGTATGCGTAACTTAAACAGCGCGGTTTCTTCGGTGATTTCTCGAACATGATTGGCTTCTACCAGTGCGTAATAGGCTACGCTGATGATACGCATACGGGGGTCACGCTGCGGATTGCCAAAAGTGTAGAGCTGCTCCAGGTAGATGGGGTGGTGGCCGGGTTCTTCCCTGCCTGTATCTCCCACTACCCCTTCCAAACCAGCTTTTTGCCGCAGTACCCGTGCGGCGGCTTCGTCCAGCGATTCGCGCATTTGTACAAAACCGCCGGGCAGGCTCCAGTAGTTGAGGAAAGGGTGCTCCTTGCGCTTGACCAAGAGGGCTTCTAGATGCCCTTCCCTTAGGGTCAGGATGACCACATCCACTGTTACTGAGGGCCGATCAAACCCCGAGGCATCGTAGCGATCCAGGTAATATTGTTCTTCGCTGCTGCGTTTGACCATCCTTTTTTTCCCCTTTCGGATGCTTAGCTTATATGTAATAAGCATATATGTAAATCAAAGATAAGTCAAGATGCTACCATCAAATTATGAAAGCCGTAACTTGATCTGCAAAATGTGCCTAAATTTTGTAACACTTGGTTAATTAAGCCGGAAAGACGTGTTGATTTTCGCCAATCTATGGTAATGTGTTTTGCTAAGCGGTTGACCGCGAGAGCGTTGGCCCTGAGGCAATTAGATGCAATAGGCATCTAAGCTGCACAGGAAAACGATCCGGCACCGCCCCCACGGAGGCAATGTGAACCACGACTTTGATGTAGTTTCGGCGGCCCGCAACTGGCGGTTCAAGGATGTGCGCAAGGTTTCCAGCGATATTGCTGGGGAGGTCTTCGCCAGCGATGTGTTGGACATGGATGAACTACGCGAGTTGGTTTCCAAGCCAGTCTGGAAATCCCTCCAGGCCACCATGGAAAAAGGTACTCCGCTCGATTCAAGCATTGCCGACACGGTGGCGCTGGCCATGAAAAAGTGGGCTCTGGAGAAAGGCGCGACCCACTATACCCACTGGTTTCATCCCCTCACCGGCTACACCGCCGAGAAACACGACAGCTTCTACAGCCCGGTCTCTGAGGGTAAAGCCATCGCCTCATTTACTGGCAAGGAGTTAATCCAGGCTGAACCCGATGCCTCTTCGTTCCCATCGGGCGGCCTACGGGCCACCTTCGAGGCTCGTGGCTATACTGCCTGGGATCCCACCTCGCCGGCCTTTGTGATGCGGCACTCCAATGGTGCGACCCTGTGTATTCCCACCGCTTTTGCCAGTTGGACCGGGGAAGCCCTCGACCTCAAAACCCCCCTGCTGCGCTCCATCGAGGCCCTTAACAAGAGTGCCCAGCGTGCCCTCAAGCACTTTGGTGTTGAGGCCAGCAAGGTCTCATCTACCCTGGGTGCCGAGCAGGAGTACTTCCTGATTGACGAGGAGTTCTACTACCGCCGCCCCGACCTGGTTATGACCGGGCGTACCCTGTTTGGGGCCAAGCCGCCGCGCGGCCAGGAACTCGAAGACCACTACTTCGGCTCCATCCCCGACCGGGTGTTGTCCTTCATGACCGATGTGGAAAACCAGCTCTATGCCCTGGGCATCCCGGTCAAGACCCGCCATAACGAGGTGGCCCCCGGCCAGTACGAAATTGCCCCCATCTTCGAGCCCTCCAACATTGCCGCCGACCACCAACAGCTCATCATGCAGACCCTGCGTAACACCGCTCGTCGCTACGGTCTGGTGGCACTGCTGCACGAGAAGCCTTTTGCAGGCATCAACGGCTCGGGCAAGCACTGCAACTGGAGCATGGGCGCCGACTCCGGCATCAACCTCTTGGAGCCCGGCGATACTCCCCACGACAACCTGCAATTCCTGTTCTTTTGCGCTGCCGTCATCAAGGCGGTGGACGTACATCAGGACTTGCTGCGCATCAGCGTGGCTTCAGCTCCCAACGACCACCGCCTGGGGGCCAACGAGGCGCCCCCGGCCATCCTCTCGATCTTCCTGGGTGATCAGCTTACCGACATCTTCGACCGGCTGTCCAACGGTAAGGGTGGTTCGGGTAAGAAGGCTGGTACCCTCGAGCTCGGCACCCCAGTCTTACCCCCGTTGCCCAAACACGCCGGCGACCGCAACCGCACCTCGCCCTTTGCTTTCACCGGCAACAAGTTCGAGTTCCGTGCGGTGGGCTCCAGCCAGAGCATCTCCTTCCCGATCACGGTGCTCAACACCATTGTGGCCGATGCCATTGATGTCTTGATGGACTCGGTGGAAGCCAGGATGAAGAAAAAGATGGGCTTTGAGCAGGCTGCTCTGGAGACCATCAAGGAGACCTATGCCAAGCACAAGCGCATAGTCTTCAACGGCGACGGCTACTCGGCAGCCTGGCACAAGGAAGCCGCCAAGCGTGGGCTGTTGAACCTGAGTACCGCCATTGATGCCATCGAACACTTCACCGACGAGAAAAACACCAAGCTCTTTGGTCGCCTGGGGGTGCTCAACGAACGCGAGATTCATGCCCGCCAGGAGATCATGTACGACATCTACTTCAAGCAGGTCAACATCGAGGGCGAGACCACCGAGTGGATTGCCCAGACCCAGCTTCTGCCGGGTGCCCTGGGCTACCTGGCCGAGCTCTCCGAGATCGAGGTGAAGTCCCGTGCAGCTGAGCGCACCGTCAAGCAGGTAGTGGAAGCCACCGATGCCCTTTCCGATGCCCTGGAGAAACTCAAAGCCCAAAACGCCGAATTGGGTGGTGACGAGGTACACGAGAAAGCCCACCACATGCGTGACAACGTGCTGCCCGCCATGACCGAAGTTCGCAAGGCAGCAGATGTGCTCGAGCGCATCCTGGCCGATTCCTACTGGCCCCTGCCCAGCTACCGGGAGATGCTGTTCGTCAAGTAATCACCAGCCTCTTTTGCCTCAAAACACCCCCGGCGCCGGGGGTGTTTTTGTGCCCCTAACCCGCTCTCCATCCAGCGCACGACCTAGAGCGGTTTTCAGAAAGATTGCTGCAACTCCCCTAAGGAGAATTGCTGTACCCAGCGTATTTTTTCTGCTAAGATTGGCGGCAAAAATAGCGAAAACTGAGATAACCATCGCCCATTCCAGAGGACAGGACTAATACGCTATAATCATATTTGTAAATCGCGTTATGCAGGAGGTATATGTATGTACGATTCGGTTTTGGGGGCTCTGCTGGACTCCTTTCAACGCAACAACACCATCCTGCTCAATCTGCTGCGGGCTTTGCCGGAGGGGGGAATGGACGCCAGGGCGATAGAGGGCAGTCAGTCGGTGGTGGTGCAGTTCTCGCACCTCCAGAACACCCGGCTGTTTTGGCTGAAACAGGTCGCGCCGGAGTTCAGGGAGGGCCAGACCCAGCTTTTTAGCAAGGATGGCGACGACTGGCTAGCCGAGCGCGACCCTCAACGCATCACGCAGGCGCTCAACGAGAGCGCTCGAGCCATCTGCGACGCGGTGAAGAATCGCCTCGAGACCGGCCAGCCCATGAAGGGCGAGCACGCCCGCTACGACCACCCGATTCTCTTCCTCCAGCACATGCTCTGGCACGAGGGCTACCACTTCGGGCAGATGAAGCTGGCGCTCAAGGCCGCTGGACAGGTGTGGAGCGACGAGCGAGAGGAAAAAGTGGTTTGGAGCCTCTGGCGCACGGAAACTTGGTAGGGTGAAGGCGATGAAGTATCTCCTCACGTCCGCTGGCATCAAGAATCCAAGCATCCATAACGCGTTGCTCGAGCTACTGGGTAAACCGATTGCCGAGTCCAACGCCTTGTGCATCCCTACCGCGTCGTATGGGCACCCTATGGCTGGCCCAGGCAGGGCATGGAAGTTCATCGCTGGACAAGAACCTGGAACCCCCATGTGCGAGATGGGGTGGAAGTCCTTGGGTGTGCTGGAACTCACCGCGCTGCCGAGCCTTGGTGACGAGCGCTGGGTCTCTTGGGTTCAGAGTACCGACGTGCTGTTGGTAAATGGTGGCGATGCGCTATACCTGTGCCACTGGATGCGGCAGTCCGGGCTGGCGGATCTGCTGCCATCGCTGGGTGAGCTAATCTGGGTGGGGCTGAGCGCTGGGAGCATGGTAATGACTCCCCGCATCGGGGAGGACTTCGTAGGGTGGAAGCCGCCCACAGGTGGTGACGACCGCACCCTAGGGCTCGTGGAATTCTCGATCTTCCCGCACCTGGATCACCCGGACTTGCCAGAGAACACCCTGGCCGACGCGGAACGGTGGGCAACTGGTATCCCTGGCCCGGCCTATGCGATTGACGACGAGACCGCCATCAAAGTAGTTGATGGTCGCGTCGAGGTGATCTCTGAGGGCTACTGGAAACGGTTTGGGTTATGAACACCAGGTTTTCTAGAAGGAGAAAATAGTGAGCAATGAAGTCATCACCCCCGCCTCACCCAAGTTCGTCGAGGGCATGGTCGAGGATTGGAGTTCGTTCGTCCCGGCCTCGAGAGCCCTGGACGATCTCAGGCCCGAGCAGGCGGTGACAAAGCTCGAGGGCTGGCCCCACTCGATTGCCGAAATCGTCGCCCACATGCTTTTCTGGCAGCGCCACGACTTCGCCACCATCGAGACCGGCTCCGAGCCGGAGGTGGCCCCTGGCGAGAGTTGGCCCACCGTCACCGAGGATGACTGGCCGCGCCTCAAGGACGATTTTTTGGCGGCCCTCGCGCAGAGCAAGGCGATGGCTCGAGACCCCGGAGAACTCGTGCGCCCGATCCTCGGTGGCGAATTCTCAGTCGGCGCGAGGATGGTCTGGTTCACCGGGCACAACGCCTACCACCTTGGGCAGGTTGTCCTAATGCGCCGCATTCTGGGCGCTTGGCCGCCACCGGGCGGGGGCATGGATTGAGCCTCGAGTTCAGCGGCGAAATCTGGGAGTGGCGCGGCCCGGCGCCGTTCTACTTCGTGACCGTTCCCGACGAGCAGAGCCAGGCCATCAAGAGCGTCGAGCGGTTTTTGACCTACGGCTGGGGCATGATTCCGGTAAAAGTCCGTATCGGCCAGACCGAGTGGAAGACCTCGCTGTGGCCCAAGGACGGCTTGTACGTCGTCCCGCTCAAGGACAAGGTTCGCCAGGCTGAGGGCCTCAAGGCGGGCCAGACGGTTGAAGTGCGGCTCGAGGTCAGTCCGGACGAGAAGAGGAAGCGATGAACATACCCGAGATGTACGACTACCTGGTTCGCGCCCGGCGAGCGCTGTGGGCGGTGCTCGAGGCTGTGCCGGACGAGGTGCTGTCCCGGCGACTGCTAGGTGGCGAGCGATTCCATTGCATCAAAGACCTGTTGTTTCATATCGCTGCTGTAGAAGACTCCTGGCTGCACGAGGATATTTTGCGGGATGAGCCAGTATTTGTTGGCAACGCTCTACTCAACCACACCAATGGTGGCCCCGAGTACGCGGGCTTTGCGCTCGAGACGCTTTTGGAGTATTGGCGGGCCGTGGAGCAAAGCACCTTGGCCTATATCGCCAAACTAACCGATGAAGAACTTAACCGGTTGATGAGTCCACACGACGACCCCGGAAAGCGCTACACCGTGGAGGGTCTCTTGTGGCATGTGATGGTTCACGAAATGCGCCACACCGCGCAGATCGCGGTACTGCTACGCACCCAGGGCATCAAGCCGCCCGCCCTCGATCTGCTGTGGTATCTGCCCGAGCTGCAATGATCTGGGTGATGTGCTGTTACCAACTGCCCGGCGCTAGGCGCCGGGCTTGTCGGGGCGTTCGAACTGTTCCCACAGCCGTTGCTCGATCTCGGTGGTCTGCTGGTGCAACTTGAGGATTTGCTCGTTGCCCCTGACCCGGCGCTGCTCGATGGCCTTGCTGGTGGCGGTCTCGAGGTAGCTCAGACGCAATAATTCGGTGGCGGTCATGCCATCGCGGGTATGGCGGGCCTTGCGGGTGCGTCGGAAGTCGGCGGAGTTCATCTTGAGCACGCTCTGGTTGGAGAGCGAGCTGACCTGCTGGTAGATGTTGCCTTCGCCGCCGTGCTTGGCGACCGTTGACATGAAACGCTTACGCGACTCCACGCTCTCGAGCCGGGCCGAGAGCCAGCGCCGGTGCTCAGCCGAAGGGCTGCGCTCGGCGATTTCGGCGGCCAGGCCGATGTCACCCTCCAGATAGCGGCGCAGGATTTCACGGGCCTTGCCGCGCCAGCGACGGGCCTCCAGCGTATCCAGGCCAAAGGCCAGCGTGGTGTAGTCGGCGTAGCTGAGCGCGGCCTCGCGTACCCCGGCAAAAGTGTGCAGGCTGGGGCGCAGTCCGTGCTCGTGGGCGAGGGCCTCGAGTTGCTCGGGGGTTCCGCACAGACCCAGTGAGCGCAGGGCCTCGAGGGCGTGGATGCGTCCGTCGGGTGGGGTGCGTACGTT
>JBBIUP010000015.1:0-31761 GCA_037440185.1 Meiothermus sp.
GCGCACCCGCCCGCGATCATCTATACGCGGGAGCCGCTGGAGGTGGAAGTGCACCAAGTAGCCATGAAGCTCTTCCTCCAGCGCGACTACGACGATGTTACAGTGGACGACATCGCCCGCGAGGCAGGGGTCTCGAGGCGCACCTTCTTTCACGCCTTCGAGACCAAGGAAGACGCAATCCTGAGAAACGTCGAAGACATGGGCCATGTTATGGCCCAGCTTCTCAGCATCCGACCTAAAGACGAACCGCCGATAGAGTCCTTCCGCCAGATCGCCGGGCCTGCCCTGAAAGTCTCCTTGGGCGACCCAGAGACAGCCCGCGAACGGGTTCGGCTGGTGCGTGACACCCCCGCCCTGAGAGCCCGGCGGCTCAAGAAGATGGACGACTGGGTGGGTGCGCTGGCCGAGGTCTACGCCCAGCGGATGGGGCTGGCTTCGCCCCAGGGCCTGCCCCGGCTGACTGCCTGGATCTGTGTAGCCACGCTGGACGTAGCGATGTTGGAGTGGAGCTATCAGGAAAAAGACCCACCTGAAAAGTTCCTGGACAGGGCCTTCACAAACCTGGGCAAAGTCCTCGCGGAGCCTCCCCAAAAAACCCGCTAAGAAGTAAGCTGCGCCAAAGTGAGTTTGTCATATAGCCAGGAGCAGTTTTCACAATTATTGCGCTATCGGGTGCAGGTATTCAAATCGTTTGTTCGCAAAAAAATACAACGAGAATCAGAGTCTGATCCACATGGTCATAGGCGCATTGACGCGTTATGGGCTGTGTAGGCCAAGGCATTTGGGCGTGTTCCTGCCGTTACAGACTCGGAGGGGTGTGTAAACTGTAGCTCGAACCGATGAACACCTTTGCTCGATTACAAAACCGCCAGGGAGTCCTGTGAGCAAGCACGTCGTGCTCGCCTTTGGAACCCGCCCCGAGGCCATCAAGATGGCCCCGGTTATTTTCGCCATGCGCCAGCAACCAGGCATCCAAACCACCGTGCTCTCCACCGGGCAACACCGCACCCAGTTAGAAGACGCTTTGCGGGTGTTTGGCATTGTGCCCGACACCGACCTCCAGGTGATGACCGACCGCCAAACCCTACCTGCCTTGATGGGTCGCATCGTGCCTGCCGCTGCGGATAAACTCAAAGAATTGCAAGCCGATTATGTGATGGTGCACGGCGATACCCTAACCTCTTTTGCAGTAACGTTGGCAGCTTTTTTTGAGCAGATTCCAGTGGCTCACGTAGAAGCTGGGCTGCGTAGCTTTAATATGCTCGAGCCCTTTCCCGAAGAAGCCAACCGCCGCCTGACCGATGTGCTAACCGATCTGGATTTGCCCCCTACCTACACCTCCAAGGAAAACCTGTTGCGCGAGGGTAAGCCCGAACAAAACATCATCGTCACCGGTCAGACCGAAGTGGACGCGGTGCTCTATGGCAGCGCGCGCGGCACCCCCCCACCCTTGCCCGAAGGCAAACGCATCGTGGGCGTGACCATGCACCGCCGCGAGAACCTGCCCTTCATGCACGACCTGGCGGCGGCCCTGGCGCGGGTAGCCAGGGCCCATCCGGACTGCCACTTTGTATATCCGGTGCATCTGAACCCAGCCGTACGCGAAGCAGTCTATCCCGAGTTGGAAGGCCTGCCCAACTTCGAGCTGTTGGAGCCGCTGGAATTCGGGGCGATGGCTGGGCTGATGAAACGCTCCACCCTGCTGGTGACCGACTCTGGTGGGGTGCAGGAAAGCGGGGCCGCCCTGGGGGTACCGGTGGTGGTGCTGCGCAACGTCACCGAGCGACCCGAGGGACTGGCGGTGGGGGCCTTGAAGCTGGCCGGAACCGACCCCGAGCAGGTGTTCAGCACCATTGATACCCTGCTATCGGATGAGGCTGCCCTGCATGCCATGCGCAACCGGCCCAACCCCTATGGCGACGGCAGGGCCGCCGAGCGCTGTGCCCAGGGAGTGGCCTGGCGCTTGGGGCTGGGAGAACGTCCGGCAGACTGGCCGGGGCACACTACCCTACCGTGAGTTGGCACCGTCACGCTGCACTATGGTGAGTCTGACAGGTTGACAGATACTCGTTGCTGCAAAGCAAACCCATCGCTTATGAAAGAGGCAAACCCCAAAGTCTCCATCCAGACCGAACTGGGAGAGATCGTGATCGAACTCTTCGCCGCCCAGGCCCCCATCACGGTAGCCAACTTTCTGCGCTATGTAGAAGAAAATCGCTACCAGGGGGCCACTTTTTATCGAACGGTTCGCCTCGATAACCAGGCTCAGAGCCCGGTGAAGATCGAGGTGATTCAAGGGGGGCTGGGAATGGGCGAGCATCCAGCCAAGCTACCTTCCATCCAGCAAGAAACCACCGCCCAAACCGGCTTGCGCCACCAGGATGGCACGGTCTCGATGGCCCGCCTGGAACCGAACTCGGCGCATTCGGAGTTCTTTATTTGCATTGGTGACCAGCCCGAGCTGGATTTTGGGGGTAAGCGCAACCCCGACGGGCAGGGCTTTGCAGCTTTCGGGCAGGTGGTGCAGGGTATGGAGGTGGTACGGCAGATTCAGGCTCGGCCTTCTGGTGGGGATACACCACCAGTACAGGGCCAGTGGATATTGGAACCGGTACGAATCCTGACGGTGCAGTGCGTATAATGCACCCATACGCTATGCAGCTCGAAGAAGGCCATTTCCAGGGTTCGGATGGGCTGACGCTGTTCTACCAGCGCTGGCGACGGGCTTCTCCAGCCAAGGCAGTTGTGCTGGTAGCGCATGGATTTGGCGAACACAGCGGGCGTTATGCCAATTGGGTCAACTATCTGGTTCCTCGAGGCTTTGCCGTCTACGCCCTCGACCATCGGGGTCATGGGCGCTCGCCCGGTCAACGTGGGCATATCGCCAGTTGGAGTGAGTATCGGCGCGACCTCGAGCGATTCCAGCAATTCGTCCAGTCGCAAGCGCCCGAATCTCCCCTCTTCCTCTACGGCCACAGCATGGGGGGCTTGATTGTACTGGACTATCTGGTTGGGCAACCCTCAGGTCTGCGCGGGGCCATCGTCAGCGGTGCCTTGATAGAGCCAGGAGAATCCGCAAAACCATGGTTGGTAGCCATTGCCAAGCTGCTCTCTCGATACATTCCCAACTTCTCGCTCAAGCTGGGTCTGGATACCAAGGCTCTTTCCCGCGACAGTGCTGTGGTGCAGGCCTACGTTGCCGACCCGCTGGTACACGGTGTAGCCAGCGCCCGTTGGGGCACCGAGGTGTTGCTCACCATCCAATCGGTCAAGACCCAGGCAAACAACATCCGTACACCGCTGCTTATCCTGCACGGTGAAGCCGATGCCATCAACCGGGTTGACGGCGCACGCTGGCTTTTCCAGGAAGTGACCTTCACCGATAAGGAGTTGCGGGTCTATACGGGCGGGTTCCACGAACCCCACAACGACTTGGATAAAGCCCAGGTCTTGCAGGACGTGGAGGAGTGGCTCGAGCGGCATGTTTAACTTCACCTCAGCGCGTGAGGGGCGCTAAACCCGCCCCTCACTTGCCACGCCTACCGGCGCGTCCGAGGGTCTCTCCTATCGCTTTTGGGAATCGTCCAAAGAGCGAGTCCGTAATTTTTCACCTCAGCGCGTGAGGGGCGCTAAACCCGCCCCTCACTTGCCACGCCTACCGGCGCGTCCGAGGGTCTCTCCTATCGCTTTTGCGGTCGCCTCAAAGGAGACTTAGTATAACTGCCACAGATCGCAAGCCAGATAACCGCATGGCCTCATCACTGCGGGGCCCCGTAGCCCATCAAATCAGGCAGGCCGTTCAGGGGTTGCTTTGCATGATGCTCGCAGTACTGCTTGAGCCTCAGTATGGGACAAATGTACTCCTGGACGGTAATGGATTGGTAATTGGGGCTTTTTAGGGTTTAGGCAGGAGGCTTTTATGGCTACGCTTGAATCCGTAAAGCCCAGAACCAGCTCGAGCCGCCCCAAGGGCCGCTCCATCCAACCCACTATGCGTTGGGTACGGTGGTTTAAGGAGGTCGGTATTGAAGAAGTACCGCTGGTCGGGGGTAAGAACGCCTCGCTCGGCGAGATGGTGCGCGAACTGGGCAAGCTGGGGGTACGGGTGCCAGATGGTTTTGCCGTTACTGCCGAGGCCTACCATCACTTCCTGCAGGCCAACGGCCTGAACGCTCCCATCCGCGAACAGTTACGCGAGATGAACCCCCACGACCCCAACGACCTGACCCAGCGCACAAGGCTGATTCGAAGCCTGATCCTACGGGCTTCGCTGCCCGAAGACTTGGAGGGGGAAATCCTCTTGGCCTACCGCGAACTCTCGCGCCAGGCCAGAGTGGAAGACCTGATGGTCGCAGTGCGCTCCTCGGCTACCGCCGAAGACCTGCCGACCGCCAGTTTTGCTGGGCAGCACGAGAGTTACCTGGGTATCCAGGGCGAGGTCGAGTTGCTGGACGCAGTGAAGAAATGCTTTGCCAGTCTCTACACCGCCCGGGCCACCCGCTACCGGGTGGATATGGGCTTCCCCCACGAAAAGGTTTTGCTCTCGGTGGGAGTGCAGCAACTGGTGCGCTCGGATTTAGCTTCCTCGGGCGTGATCTTTACCCTCGACACCGAAACCGGCTACGACGGGGTGGTGATGCTGGAAGGGGTGTGGGGCCTAGGCGAGAACATCGTGCAGGGCAAATCTACCCCCGACCGTTTCTATGTCCATAAGGAAACCCTGGCTAAAGGGTACAAGCCCTTGCTGTGGAAAAAACTGGGAGCCAAGGAACTCCGCTTGGTCTACGATACCGAGCACCACAAGCTGCGCAACAACCCCGTATCCCCCACCGACCGCAACCAGTGGGTGCTGTCTAGCGAGGAGGTGCTGCTGCTGACCAGATGGTCAGTGCTGATCGAGCAGCACTACAGCAAGAAACGCGGTACCCCCAGCCCAATGGACATCGAGTGGGCCAAGGACGGGATCACCGGCGAGTTGTTTATTGTGCAAGCGCGCCCCGAAACCGTACATAGCCGTAAAAACCCCACCATCAAGACCTATACCCTGCAACAAGAAGGCAAGGTGCTGGTGGAAGGGCTGGCCGTCGGTGAAAAGATCGCCACGGGGCCAGCCAAGGTCATCCGCGACCCCAAGGGCATGAACCAGATCAAGCCCGGTGATGTATTGGTTACCGTCACCACCAATCCCGACTGGGAACCCATCATGAAAATCGCCAGTGCCATCGTGACCGAGCGGGGCGGGCGCACCTCGCACGCGGCGATTGTGGCGCGCGAATTGGGTGTTCCGGCAGTGGTAGGAGCAGCAGGGGCGACCAAAGCCTTGGCCAAGGGCGGCCCGGTCACGGTCTCATGTGCCCAGGGGGAAGTGGGACGCATCTACGAGGGCATCCTGAAGTTTGCAGTGGACGAATTCGACCCCTACAAGGTAGGTACCACCCGCACCCACATCATGATGAACGTAGGCAATCCCGAACAAGCCTTCCGGCTATCGCTGCTGCCCAACGACGGAGTGGGTCTGGCCCGCATGGAGTTCATCTTCGCCGACTGGGTGGGCATTCACCCCATGGCGCTGCTCCATCCCGAAAAACTGAGCCCCAAGGTGCGGCGCGAAATCGAGGTCAAGACCAATGGCTACAAGAGCGGGCACGAATACTTCATTGACCGACTGAGCCAGGGCATCGCGGTGCTGGCCGCGGCTTTCTACCCCAAGCCAGTGATTCTGCGGATGAGCGACTTTAAAACCAACGAGTACATCAAACTGCTGGGTGGCGAAGCCTTCGAACCCACTGAAGAAAACCCCATGATTGGTTGGCGGGGTGCCAGTCGCTACTACCACCCCGACTATAAAGAAGGCTTCATGCTGGAAGTGGCAGCGGTCAAGCAAGTACGCGACGAGATGGGCCTGACCAACCTGGTGGTGATGATCCCCTTCTGCCGCACGGTGGAGGAGGGTAAGCAGGTGCTGGCAACGATGAAAGAAGGTGGGTTGGAGCGCGGTAAGAACGGTCTGGAAGTCTATGTGATGGCTGAGATTCCTTCCAACGTGATTCTGGCTGAAGAGTTCGGTCAGATTTTTGATGGCTTCTCGATCGGCTCCAACGACCTGACCCAGTTGGTACTGGGGATAGACCGTGACTCCACCCAGGTAGCAGCCCTTTTTGACGAGCGCAACCAGGCGGTCAAATGGGCCTGCGCTGAGCTGATTCAAAAAGCCCATAGGCACGGGCGCAAGGTGGGAATTTGCGGGCAAGCTCCCTCCGATTACCCTGAGTTTGCGGCCTTCCTGGTAGATGCTGGAATTGATTCCATCAGCCTTAACCCCGACTCGGTGGTGCGTACCAAGCGGCGCATCGTGGAAACCGAGCGAAACCGCAAAGGCCGCAAAGCCAGGGCCTGAGGTGCCGCTTGGTACATCGCGGTTCACTACACTCGGAAATGGATTGGGGAATTGGTCGGCATCTAAAGCGGCACCTGTAAAAGGACATGACCAGAACCAAGCGTTTCTGGTGAACTATGAAGGAGGCCACCATGAGACACAACCGCATTGTTTTTCTGGGGGAGCGCATCATCGAGGGCGATGAGGTGAGTCCAGACGATTTCTACGATGTGGAGACTTTCCGTCGCTGCGCTGCCCAATGGGGTGGGCCGGAAAATGTGTTGATTCTGCGGAACGCGGTGGTGAGCGAAGGGGTGATGCAAGAAAAACTAGAATACCTCCTGATCAACCGCGCAGAAATCACTGCGCTGGGGGTGGGCGGGATGAGTGTGAGCGGGTTTGAGGCTTTACGACCCTAGTTTGCCGTTTTGTCGCTAGGCCCATCCTGCTTCGCAAGAATGGTGGCTGGTAACGGGGGGGCAGTGGCAGGCTCTTGCCCCCCACTCAGATTGATCCTCGAGGCTCGCAAAGGTCATTTGGCCTAGTGGCTAGAAGCTAGGCTATTAGCAACGGAGGAAGGCATGGGCAAGAGCCAGTTTGTACTGGAACGCTCTGGGCTCGAGCAGCTATTACAAGCCCTCAAAAAAGAGGGGTACGTTACCCTGGGCCCCACCGTGCGAGAGCGGGCCGTCGTCTATGGCGAGTTGCACACCTTAGAGGACTTGCCCATTGGCTGGAAGGACTGGCAGGAAGGGGGGGTTTACAAACTCGTGCCGCGTTCGGATGCGGCCCTGTTCGGTTACAATGTGGGGCCGCAGAGCCCCAAGCAATTCCTGCATCCGCCCCTATTGCGGCTGTTTCGGGCCAGCAAAACCACCCAGGGCTTCGAGGTAGCAGGAGAGCCAGAGGTCATCCCCAAATATGCCTTTTTCGGGGTGCGGGCTTGTGAACTGGAGGCCATCCGTCTCCAAGACCAGGTTTTTCTGGGCGGCCCCTACCAAGACCCCCATTACAAAGCCCGGCGCGAGCAAGTTTTTATTGTGGCCATCAACTGCACCCAAGCTGGCAACACCTGTTTTTGCACCTCCATGAACAGCGGCCCCAAAGCCAGGGTAGGCTTTGACCTGGCCCTGACCGAGATACTCGAAGGCGACCAGCACTACTTTGTGGGAGAGGTGGGCAGTGAAGGGGGAGCCGGATTGTTGGGCCAGGTGGCCCATCGTCTGGCGGAAGGGTCGGAATGGAACCACGCCGAGGCCCTGGTGGCTCAGACGGCCCGAAACATGGGGCGTCGACTGAATACCGAAGGGCTAAAGGAGAGGCTCTACCAGAACCTCGAGCATCCCCGTTGGGAAGAGGTCGCGGGCCGCTGTTTGAGTTGTGGCAACTGCACCCAGGTCTGTCCTACTTGTTTTTGCACCAGCGTGGAAGACCACAGCGACCTGGTGGGCCAGGTGGCCGAACGCACCCGCCGCTGGGATTCCTGCTTCACCGCCGACTTTTCCTACCTTCACGGGGGCAGCGTGCGGGTCTCGACCAAGGCCCGTTACCGCCAGTGGCTGACCCACAAACTGGCAACCTGGCAAGACCAGTTTGGCACCCTGGGGTGTGTGGGGTGCGGTCGTTGCATCACCTGGTGCCCGGTCGGCATAGACCTGACTGAAGAAGTTGCAGCCATTGGAGGCACCTATGTCCAGAGCCAACCTTGAACACTACCTGGCCGAGCACCCTTTTTTTCGTGGTTTACACCCAAAGGATATCGAATGGCTGGCGGGGCTGGCCCAGCCCCTGGCCTTCGAGGTGGGCGATTATCTCTACCGTGAAGGGGACGCGTCCAGGGATTTTTACGTGATTCAAGAAGGGCTGATCCGCCTCGAGGTGCACACCCCTGGACGCGGTTACCTGACCATCCAGACCCTGGGGCCGGGTGAGGTGCTGGGCTGGTCGGTGATGATGCCCGAAACCCGCAAGACCTTTGATGCCCGCATCTTTCAGACCACCCGCCTGTTGGCCTTCGATGCCGTGGCGGTGCGGAAGCGTTCTGAAGAAGATCATCACCTTGGCTATGAATTGTGCAAGCGTTTCTCGAGGGTCATCGGCGAACGCCTGCAAGCGACCCGGCTTCGCCTACTGGACTTATATGGTCAACCTCATTAGTCATACCCCAAGGCCCGACCCGATGCTGCCCCGCCCCTTTCGGGTCGCACGGGCCATCCGTGAAACAGCCGATGTGGTGACGCTGGAACTAGAAGCGCAAGCAGGCCAGCCCCTGCACTTTATGCCGGGTCAGTTCACCATGCTTTATGTCTTTGGGGTGGGCGAGGTGCCCATTTCGATCAGCGGGGATGCCAGCAAACCCGAGCGCCTGGTGCACACCATCCGTTCGGTAGGCCTGGCCACCGAGGCCCTGTGCAAACTCCGCAAGGGGGATGTGGTCGGGGTACGGGGCCCTTTTGGCAGCTGCTGGCCTATGGAACAAGCCAAGGGAAGCGATGTGGTGGTGGTGGCTGGGGGCATCGGTCTACCCCCCCTGCGTCCGGTGATCTACCACATCCTGCACCACCGCAAGGACTACGGGCGGGTCTATCTGCTCTACGGTGCCCGCACCCCCAGCGATCTGCTTTTTGGCGAAGAACTCAAGCGCTGGCAACACACCCTCTCCCACGCCCCTGGGGCCTCGCCGGTGCTGGTCACGGTAGACCGTGCCGAGGGTAGTTGGGATGGGGCGGTGGGGATGGTCACAAGTCTGATTCCCCACCTGCGCCTAGACCCTGCCCATACCACCGCCATGATGGTCGGCCCGGAGGTGATGATGCGCTTTACCATCGCCGAACTGCGCAAGCAAGGGATACCCGAGGCCAACCTCTACCTCTCGATGGAGCGCAACATGAAGTGCGCGGTGGGCCTGTGCGGGCACTGCCAGTTGGGGCCGCAGTTTGTTTGCAAGGATGGGCCGGTGTTCGCCTTCACACAGATACGGGACTGGATGACGCAAAAGGAGGTATGAAGATGCCAGCCAAACGCAGCAAACCCACCCTGGCGGTCTGGAAATTTGCCTCCTGCGACGGGTGTCAGCTCTCGTTGCTGGACTGTGAGGATGAATTACTGGCCGTAGCTGGGGCGGTCAAGATTGCTAACTTTCTCGAGGCCTCCAGTGCGGTGGCGCCTGGCCCCTACGACCTCTCGTTGGTGGAAGGCTCTATCACCACCCCACACGACGCCGAGCGCATCCAGGCCATTCGCAAAAACTCCAGGTTTCTGGTGGCCATTGGGGCCTGTGCTACCGCCGGGGGCATCCAGGCTTTGCGCAATTTTGCCGATATCGAGGAGTTTACCCGCATTGTTTATGCTCGGCCCGAATACATCCAAACCCTGAAGCACTCCACCGCGATTGCTGAGCACGTAAAAGTAGATTTTGAGCTGCGCGGTTGCCCGATTCACAAGGGACAGTTGCTCGAGGTAGTCTCGGCCTTTCTACACAAACGCAAGCCCAACATCTCCCAACACAGCGTCTGCCTGGAGTGCAAGGCCCAGGGTACGGTCTGTGTGATGGTGGCCCAGGGCATCCCCTGCCTGGGGCCGGTTACGCATGCGGGTTGTGGAGCGATCTGCCCAGCTTACCACCGGGGTTGCTATGGCTGCTTTGGCCCCCAGGAGAACCCCAATACCGTGGCTCTGAGCGCTTGGTGGACGCATCTGGGGGTGGGCGAGGCAGCCCAGCTGCGGGCCTTCCGCACCTACAATGCCGCAGCCAGGACTTTCAGCAAGGAGGCAGCACGCCATGGCTAAGCGGCCCGGTAACCCAAAAACCAGTGCGCGTGGAAAACCCCAAAGTGAGCCGTTCATCGCAAACCCACCCGCTCAGGGGCCGGTAAAACAACCCCCGAAACCAAGCGGCCGGAGCAAAACTATTCAGGTAGGCAACCTGGCCCGCGTGGAGGGCGAAGGGGCGTTGTACGTACGGGTCAAGGACAGCCGGGTCGAAGAGGTGCGGCTGAATATCTTCGAGCCACCGCGTTTCTTTGAGGCTTTTCTACGCGGGCGCAGTTTTACCGAAGTGCCCGACATCACCGCCCGCATCTGCGGCATCTGCCCGGTAGCCTACCAGATGAGTTCGTGTCAGGCGCTGGAAGCCGCTTTGGGTCTAGAAGTGGGAGGTCAGCTAAAGGCACTGCGGCGGCTGCTCTACTGCGGAGAGTGGATCGAGAGCCACACGCTGCATATCTACTTTTTGCATCTTCCCGATTTTCTGGGCTACCCCGACTCGGTTCGGCTGGCGCAAGACCAGCCTACACTGGTGAAGCAGGCCCTGCAGCTCAAAAAGACCGGCAACGAACTGATGACGCTATTGGGCGGGCGGGAGATTCACCCCATCAATGTAAAGGTAGGAGGGTTCTACCGCGTCCCATGCAAAGCAGAATTGCAGACCATGCAAGCGAAACTCGAGCAAGCCCGCGAGATCGCCTACCAGACGGTGCGCTTTGTTGGGGGACTGGACTTTCCCGACTTCGAGCCCGACTATACCTTTGTCTCGCTGCGCGAAGAAGGTGTCTACCCCATCCTGCAAGGGCGCATTATCTCCAACCGGGGCCTGGACATCCCGGTTACAGCCTTTGAGCAACACTTTCACGAAGAACACGTGGCCCATTCCAACGCCCTGCACGCCACCTTCGAGGGCCAGCCCTACCTGGTGGGGCCGTTGGCCCGCTATAGCCTGAACTTCGACCAACTGCCCGCCTCGGTACAGACTGCAGCACGAGCAGCCGGTTTGCAGCCGGTCTGCCGCAACCCCTTCCAGAGCATCGTGGTGCGGGCAGTAGAAACCCTGTATGCCTGCGAGGAGGCACTGCGCATTATCGGCGAATACGAGGAGCCCGATGCTCCCAGCATTCCAGTTGTGCCCAAAGCCTCCTCGGGTGCGGGGTGCAGCGAGGCCCCACGCGGCATTCTCTACCATCGCTACCGCATGGACGCACAGGGCCTGATTCAGGAAGCCAAAATCGTGCCGCCCACCTCGCAAAACCAGAAGATGATCGAGGATGACCTGCGGCAATTCGTGGCTGCCCACCTCGAGCTGCCCAAGCCCGAACTCACCCTGCGCTGCGAGCAGACCATCCGCAACTACGACCCCTGTATCTCCTGTGCAACGCATTTTCTGAAACTGGAAATTGAACATGCCCCCTAGGATATTTGCGCTGGGCAACCGCTACCGCCAGGACGACGGGGTGGGGCCGTGGGTGGCCGAGCAACTGCGCAAAGCAGGGCTAGCAGTGTTGGAAGTGGGCGACGACCTGACCCGGCTGGTGGAAGGCTGGGCCGAGGCCAACGAAGCCCTTGTGGTGGAGGCAGTGGTCTCGAGCCACCCAGCCGGTACCCTCCATGTGCTCGAGGTGGGCCAAAAGCCACTGCCCCTGGTGTTTGAGTGCTTCTCGAGCCACGCTTTTGGCCTTGCCCAGGCCATCGAACTCTCCCGAACCCTGGGCTCTTTGCCGCTGCGCACGGTAATCTATGGCATCGAGGGCCGGCGCTTTGGAAGCGGAGAAGAACTCAGTCCGGAGGTGATGGATACCGCCAGAAAGCTTGTCCAGACCATTCTGGCTGATATTATGGGAGACTATCTACCCAAACGTAATATAAGAGTGCCCCCGGCAGTAGGTGGACTGCTGCAATGCTTTGCACCTCACAGTGATGGATGACGAACATCGCGGCCCTCAGCGACGCTCTACCGCCAGGGCTTTGCGCTGGGCGTCTTCTAGGGCTTGACGTGCATTGGCGTTGCCCTTCAGGACACGCTCGAGGGCTTCCTCCAAAAACCCATACCAGAGGGTGACCTCGGGGTCTTGCACCCAGGAAACCACCTGCTCGAGACCACCAAAAGCTACCCGGCGCCGGGGATCTTCACGGTAGAAATCCTCCAGCAAGGGTTGGGCTGAACGGCGCATGGGGAGGCAGTACGTCGCTTTGACCCACTCTGCAATGTTGGCAGGCTCCATCCAGTAGCGCCACAGTGCTACTGCCCCTCTAGCCTGGGCCTCGTTGGAGCTGCGCAGAACCATGAGGGTGCCCCCAGCCAGGGGTAGCTTGCCATCGGGTGTGCGGGGCAAGGGGGCAACCCCTAAGCGAAAGGGAATGGGTGAGCGCTTCTCCAAAACCGGCCATACGGTCACGGGGGCAATACCCATAAAGGTTTTGGTGCGCACGAAATCTACCAGGGCAAACGGGGCCTCGGCAATGTTGCGGCTCTGGGCATGCCCTGAGCGAACCAGGCTCTGTAAATACTCGAGGCTCTGCACCACCCTGGCATCGGTAAAGTTGGGGCGACCCTCGCGCAGTAGTTGCCCACCCCGGCTCATCACCACCGCATTGAAGCTGTAAATATCGCTTACGAGGATAAAGCCCCGTGCTGCCCGGGTCGTCAGTTGCCCCGCCACCGTCGCCAAGGCTTCCCAGGTCTGGGGAGGATTCAGGCGGCGGGCAGCCATCTGGTCGGCATTGAAAAACAACACCGGCAGGTGCAGCTCCACCGGCAAGGCATAGGTTCTGCCTCGAAAGCGCCCGGTCTCGAGCAAGCCTGGATAGAAGTCATTGGGCAAGGCACCGAGGTATTCATCCAGTGGCAGGGCCAAGTTTTCCTGTACTGCCCGGCTCACAAACGAAACCTCGCCATAGTAGAGCTGGGGCGGATTGCCTGCCCGCAAAGCTGCTGTGAGCTTGATGCCCCCTTCACGCAGGTCGCCCACATACTGGAGCGCAATTCGGTAATCACGCTGACGACCATTAAAGTCACTGACGGTTTTCTCGAGCGCCTCACGCCCAGGAGAGTCCAGCGTATGCCAAAAAGCAATCTCTACCGGTCTTTGCGCATGGGCAATTCCACACAACAAGCCTACAAACAGTAATCGTTGGAGCACAGCGTTCACAATCCCAGCTTAGGACAACTTTCTGAATACACCCTGAACGTTTCCATCAGCCACCCAGAGCTTTCCCTCGCACCTGCTTATCTTAATCGGTAGTTGAAACCGAGCATGGGTAGGGCAAACAAGCAACGCTAGCACCTCGCCAAAGCCATTCGCCCAACCCTGCAACCAAACCGCAGCGTTGTCGGCTCTGCGCGGTTGTTGGCTCGTGCTTACCCCGAACGAACCTACCAAGGTTTTCCGACAAAACAGCCGAGCGAATTTGAGTGTTCCCAAATAAGTTTGTCACTGTATCCTGCTCGACATATATTGGGGTACTGCACCCTTGACCGTGCCGCTGAACCGATGAACCGCCGGGGTTTGACCAAACGCAGCATGACGCTGCTTTAAACACACCACCGACCAAGCACAGCTACCCAAACCGATAAGCATCTTTTGCCAGCCAATAGGCCAACTGCACACAGGCTTGCTGTGCATCCGCCTCATCCATCAACCCCTGCCCCACCTGAGCCGCCAACCAGTTGCTCGTTACCCTGCGCCAAACATCGTGTCGTGCAGGGATGGAAGCAAAAGCCCTGGTATCGTCATTGAAGCCTGCCAGGTTGTAGATGCCCACAGTTTCCACCACCAGGTCGAGGTAGCGCTCCATGCCCTTCACGCTATCAAAAAACCACCACGGCGGCCCCAACCGCAACACTGGGTAATGCCCTGCCAGGGGAGCCAGTTCTCGGCTATAGGTGGACTCGTCGAGGGTAAAGAGCAGAATGCGCAGTTGGGGGTGGTTTCCCATTTCATCCAGCAAATTCTTCAGTCCCAACGTCCAATTGGTGGCGGTGGGAATGTCGGCGCCCACATCCGGGCCAAAGCGATGAAAAAGGGTTGGATTGTGGTTGCGCGAACTGCCAATATGCAGTTGCATCACCAACCCATCCTCAAGACTCATGCCAGCCAGTTCCATCAGCATGTGGGCAGTAAACCGCACTGCATCGCTGGGCGTGGCTTGCTTTTGCAAGGCTTTAACAAACAGGGCTTCTACTTCTGCTGCCGATAGCCGTTCGGTATGGGCCTGTAGCACACCATGATCGGTGGCGGTTGCCCCCATCTCCTTGAAGAACCGACGTCGCTGCTGGAGGGCTTGCAAGAACGACTTGTAGTTCTCTATTTGAATACCCGAAACCTCAGAGAGTTTGGCGAGTTGCACGGGCCAATCTGGGTGGTGGAGGTTGAGCAGCTTGTCGGGGCGGAAGGTGGGTCGAATCGGCAACCCCTCCAACTGAAGCTGGCGATGGCTTTCCAGGGGATCGGTTGCATCGTCGGTGGTGCACAAGACTTCGATATTGAAACGCCCAAAGAGCGCTCTGGGGCTAAATTCGGGTTTACCAAGCTGGGCCTCGAGGTGGTCGTAAATGGCTTGCGCATTGGAGGCATTGGGTTTTTGATCCACACCAAAAACTCCAATTAGCTCATCCTTGAGCCAGAGCCCGGTGGGGGTTCCAGCAAAGAGGTGATAGTGCTCGCAAAAGCGCTGCCAGATTTTACGCCCATCCCGCTCGTAGGGAGAGCCGTCCTTGGTGGGTACTCCCAGGTTTTCCAGCAAGACTCCTTGGCTGTAGAGCATGCGGGTAATGTAGTGGTCGGGCACTACCAAAAGCTGTGCAGGCGAATCGAAGCGAGCCTCGGCAAGCAATAGCTCGGGGTCTACATGTCCATGCGGGCAGACCAGGGGTAAACCCTCAACTTGTTCATATAGCAGCGCAGCCAGCTTGCGTTGCGAGGGTTCTGGGGAAAAACAACGGTAGGGGTCGAGTGTCCAGGTCATAAACCATCACACTCCACTAAATGCCGAAAAGCCACCATCCACCGGCACGATGGTGCCAGTGATGAACCTGGAGGCCGGGTTGACCAGCCACATCAGGGTACTAATTAGTTCATCGGCCTCGCCAAAACGGCTCATTGGGGTATGAGTCACAATGGTTTCGGCACGGGACGTCAGCTCTCCTTCGGGCTTGACCAGCAAATAACGGTTCTGTTCGGTCAGAAAAAAGCCGGGAGCAATGGCATTAACCCGAATCCCTGGGCCGTATTCCTTGGCAAAATGCACCGCCAGCCACTGGGTCAGGTTCACCACAGCGGCCTTGGCCGCGCCATAACCCAACACCCGTGTGAGGGGGCGAATGGCAGCCATTGAGGTGATATTGATGATATTTCCCTGTTTGCGTTCAGCCATATCACGACCAAACACCTGACAAGCCTGTACCGTACCCAAAAAGTTAAGGTTCATGACCTGTTGTAAGGCCACCGGGTCAAGCTGAAAAAAACTGCGTTCGGGAGAGGTACTAGCGGCGGGGTTGTTGCCCCCTGCGCTGTTGACCAGAATATCTACGGAACCAAACTGGGCATGGATCGCTTGGTGTACAGCTTCCAGGCTTTCTATCCTCAACACATCACAGGCCAGCGGCAATACTTCACCCTTTATCTCGGCACTGGCTTTTTGCGCAGTTTCCAGGCTGCGCCCCAGCACTACAACTTTGGCACCAGCCCCTGCCAGGGCTGTTGCCATGCTTTTGCCCAGTACTCCGCTACCGCCGGTAATCACGGCCACTTGTCCCGATAAAGTCATGCTCATCCTTTCTATCACCCATAGCGATTGGTTACTCTAGCGTACGAAGTGGCGCAGATGTCGCTCAAAGTGCGCTGCTAGCCCCTGGTAGTGGGCTTCTTGATGCTGCCGCAGGGCTTGCATCAATGCTGGCTTAAACTCACCCAACACCGAGCCAAACGTGACATGTAAAATTTGGCGGGCATCAAACTGCTCCAACAGGTTCACCCACTCGTCGTCCCGGCTTGGAGTCGGCACTTTATCCAAACGACCCGAGATGTGATAGCTGGCCTTGTCCATTTCGAAGCGAGCCTGCGCCAAGGCCCAAATAGCCTGGAACAAGGCCGGCTCCTGCCTAGCCACTACCCGCAGGGCTTCCAGGTAGCTGGTACCGGCCGTCTTGAGGTGTAGCAGTCCCCTGGTTGCTTCGGCAATTAGTGGATAGACACTGAATTTATCTGAACCAGAATGCAAGCTTAGCTTATAAGGGCCACAAAGACGGGCAATGGCTGCATGGTCTTGCAGACTTTGGGCCAACTCATCCAAATCACCGATAAAGTCCACACCCTTTTCGAAATGGCCCACAAACCGCGGTGCCAGGCTGACAAATCCTACCCCCAGTCGCCTTAGCTCTTGGGCAAAGAGGTAGTGCTCGAGGGCCGTGGTGGGACTATCGCTCTCGTCCACCGAGACCTCGAGTTCAAAAGGGATTCTCAATCGTTCTAGATACCTGGAGAGCTGCAAAACATGGGCTAACGCGGTTGCATATTTGACCGCAAAGCGCCACACCCCTTCTTGCTCCAAAACCAGCTTGCGGTGCCCCAGATCCACCATCTGTCCAATGTAGCGTTCCAGTTCAGCCCGTGAACTGTAGAGGCTAGCCCAGGGAAGCGCATCTAGCTTTTGGTTGAGTTGGTCGCTTTCATAGGTGGCAGCAGCATTGTCCACATGCGCGCTTGGATCCAGTGTGAAAAAGCTAAACCCCACCCCAGCACAACGGTCTATGTCTTCGGTGGTCTTGAGGTGGTCGGCGTCGGCCCCCACCCCCCCGTGCCAACCAGCTTCAAATGCTCCCCAGGTAGCATCATCCAGCACTTCTTGGGGTGTGCGCTGGGTACGGGTCATTTCGCGGATAGACTGCTGGGCAAAGATGGGAGCAATTGTCCCACCCACAGACCGCAAAGCCCGCACGTGACCGGCTGTGGCAATCCCGAGACGATCTCCAAAACCTGCCGAGGTGCCCAGACCGAGCGGCCTGGGTTTGAGGCCAGGCAGCACCCCGCGAAGGGCTATAGCATTGAAGGAACTGCACGGCCCATATAGCTCAATTTGGCCGCCCCGGCGCTGGGAATGCCCTTCGAATTGCTCCAGCAGTGGATGCTCCGGTGGAGCCAGTATGCACAGCATTTTCTGGCCCTGCTCCTCCCCCAGCCAGATCGTCACAGCACCCTGCTGTACCACAGATTCGGGATAAAGAGTTTCGATTCTATTCATGCGGCTCAGCTCACTTCAACAAACCCCTACGCACTCTGCCGCACCACCAGTTCGGGTCGCAGCAACACCGCAGGAGGTTGTTTTCCTTCGATTCGGGCCAACAGCATCTGAAAGGCCGCCGTGCCCAAACCATAGCGATTCACCCGCAGGGTGGTCAGGGGCGGGGTAGCCAGGGCGGCCATGCGAATATCGTCATAGCCGATCAGGGCTACATCATCGGGAACCCGCAGCCCCATTTCTTGTGCAGCCTGCAAGGCTCCCAAAGCAACCAGATCGTTGTAACAAAACACAGCTTGCAGGTTTTTATGTCGCTTCAGCAGCCGCTTGAAACCGCTGTAACCCCCGTATTCATTGGATTCGCAAGGCTCGAGCCAGCTGTTCTTGACCTCATGCCCGGTCACGCTCAGCGCATTTTCGTACCCCCTCGAGCGCAGTCTGCCCGACCGCGAGGCTGGTGGTCCCGTCAACATACCAATACGCTTGCGCCCGCTTTGCAGCAAGTGATGGACGGCCCGCATTGCGCCATAGCCATCGTCGTTGCAGACCATTCCGGAAATGCTGGCAGGGGCTTCCCGGTTAATCACCACCGCTGCTTGGTGGTGTGATAACAGCTCGATTAGTCGCTCATCGGGCAGGCGCGAGGCACAAACAATGACCCCATCTACCCGGCTGGCCTCGAGACGTTGCAAGACTTGCTCTTCTCTATCGGGTTGCTCGGCGATATCCGAGACGTACAGGGTATAGCCCCGCTCGTAAGCTTCATCCTCAGCACCCCGCACCACATCGGGGAAAAAGGGATTGGTCAGATCGGGAACGACCAGCCCAATGGTCATGGTTTTTTGCGTGATCAGACTACGGGCAATGGCATTGGGCCGATAACCCGTCTCGGCGATAATCTGCAGGATTCGCTGCCGGGTCTCGGGCCGCACTTCACCTTTATTATTCACGACCCTCGAGACGGTCATGGCCGAGACCCCGGCTCGACGAGCAACATCGGTCATAGTCACTTTAGGCATAGGTGTATCAGACTTGTTTTTGTTATCGTTATCAAATACTCGAGGCCAGTCTACCATCAATCTACAAAAACGCAAATATTACTTTTTTTCAGGGGTCAATTGTAGTTATTAAACTTTTAGCCGAGGAGCCCTTGACAGGTCAATAATGTTAGCGATAACATATTGCCACAGCGTTGGAATAGGAGGATCTATGAATCCAGGTAAAGGCATGGTTGTGCTGGCAGTCGTGGCGTTGCTGGGGATGGGTATGGCCCAGCAAAAACGGGTATTGCGGGTTGCAGATGTGCAACCCGAAAACTACCCCACCGTAGTAGGTTTGAAAAATATAGCCGAGACCCTCAAGCGTAGCTCGGGTGGGCGCATCGAACTCCAGGTATACCCAGCTGGTCAGCTAGGCGATGAGCGCTCGGTTATTGAACAGGTCAAGCTAGGCGTCATAGACATGGCACGGGTCAGCGCCAGCCCCATGAGCCAGTTCAATGCCAAGTTTGGTGTGTTGAGCATGCCCTTCATCTTCCGCGACAGCGTACACATGTGGAAAACCCTGCAAGGCCCGATTGGCCGTGAGTTGCTCGACGGACTGCAAGCCAGCGGCTTCATTGGCCTGGGCTATTACGACTCGGGTTCGCGTAACTTCTATACCAACAAGAAACCCGTTCGCACCGTAGCCGACCTCAAAGACCTGCGTATTCGCACCCAACAAAGCCAGGTCGTGTTGGATATGATGGAAGCTTTGGGTGCCAAGCCAGTTCCGATGGCCTTTGGCGAGGTCTACAGCGCTCTACAAACCGGTGCTATTGACGGAGCAGAAAACAACTGGCCGTCCTATGGGCCTGCAGGCGTGCGCCACTACGAAGTCGCCAAGTTCTTCACCCTTTCAGGTCACAGCCGCGTACCCGAGGTCATCATCTTCAGCAAGGCTGTGTGGGACAAGCTTACCCCCAGCGACCGATTGCTGATCCAACAAGCCACCACCGCCAGCATCCCGGTACAGGTGAACGCCTGGAACGCGCTGGAAGCCCAAAGCCGCGATGCGGTTCTCAAAGCGGGTGCACAGGTAATTCGGGTCAATGTGCGTGAGTTCCAACAAGCAGTTCAGCCGGTCTACAAAAAATACGAAAAGGACTTTGGCGATCTGATTGATCGTATCCTGAAGGTTCAGTAGTGTCCCAACTTCCGCCATCTTCAGAGGGGTCTAAGACCCCTCTATTGCATCTGCTGCACCGCATAGATTTGTGGCTTTTTCGCGGCTTGATGGCTTTGTGTGGCGGGTTGCTCATTATTATTGTAGGGATCATCACCTGGCAGGTATTGGCCCGCAACCTACCTTTCCTCAGCAGTCCTCGTTGGACGGAAGAAATCAGTCTGATGCTGCTGGTTTGGCTGGCCATGCTGGCCTCAGGCCTGACCATCCGGCTGAAAGATACGCTATCGGTAGACATCTTTGTCAAGCGCCTATCCCCTGTTTTCCAACACATCATCTTTCGCCTGGTCTGGGCAGTGGTGGTGGGGTTTGGCCTGTTTCTGGTCTACTATGGTTGGCAACTGGCACAAAACAGTTTTGCTCAGACCTTTGCAACCATTCGACTCCCGCTGGGCTGGATGTACCTGGCCTTGCCCATCGGGGGTGCCCTGATTGTGCTTTATGGCTTGCAGGTGTTGTTGGGTCGTTTTGTGGCAGAGTCGGTGGTGCGCGGCAAGCTTCGTTGGCGCTGGGTGCTGGGTAGTGTGGGCCTGCTGGTCTTGGCACTGGTGGTGGTCAACGGGGGAATTGCCAGTCTGTTCAATCCGACCGCCCTGCTATTACTCAGCTTTGCGGTGTTGCTGGTGCTGGGTGCGCCCATCGGAATTGCCGTCGGGATGGCTTGCGTCGTAGCGGTAGCCCGCATTGGCCTGCCAGAGCTAATTGTGGCCCAACGGATGGCCTCGGGGGTTACGGCAACCCCTTTGCTGGCTATTCCTTTCTTCATCCTGGCCGGTCAGCTCATGGTACAGGGTGGGTTGGCCCAGCGGTTAGTAGATCTGGCACGGGTGATTGTCGGCCCCTTCAAGGGGGGTCTGGCCATGGTCAATGTGCTGGACTCGATGCTATTTGGGGGTATTTCGGGCTCGGCCGTAGCCGATGTGAGCGCCACTGGTTCCATCGTGATCCCCATGATGAAAAAAAAGGGCTACGACGGCGATTTCGCCACAGCCGTGACCGTCTCGAGTTCGGTTCAAGGCATCATCATCCCACCCAGCCACAACATGGTGATCTATAGCCTCGCGGCTGGAGGCGTATCCATCGGCACACTGTTTCTGGCTGGCTATCTTCCAGGCATATTGATGGGGATGGCCTTGATGATTACAGCCTATGTGGTTTCGGTCAGGCGCGGCTATCCCACCGAAAGCCTGCCCCCCTGGCGGCAAAGCCTGAAGATCGTCCTGGGGGCACTTCCCAGTTTCCTGGTAGCGGTCATCATCGTAGGTGGAATCGTATCGGGCATCTTTACCGCTACCGAGTCGGCGGCTTTTGGAGTTTTGGCGGCGCTGTTGGTGAGCGGCCTGTTTTACCGCGAACTGACCGGCCCACGCTTTTGGGAGGCTGTAACCCAGGCGGTGCGTACCGTCTCCACCGTGATCTTCATTATCGCCACCGCCAGTGCTTTTGCCTGGCTAATGGCCTATTTACGCATTCCAGCCCAGCTTTCCGAGTTTATCTTGGGGCTGAGCAGCAACCCCATCGTCTTGCTGCTGCTCATCAACCTGATGCTGCTGTTTCTGGGCATGGTGATGGATATGGGGCCGCTCATCCTGATTATGACCCCAGTGCTATTCCCCATCGTCACCGCCGACCCCATCAATATGAATCCGGTACACTTTGGCATCATGTTGATGGTCAACCTGGCCCTGGGGCTGACCACCCCTCCGGTGGGCACCGCCCTGTTTGTGGGGTGTGCGGTGGGCAAGGTCAAGATCGAAGAAGTCAGCCGGGCCATGATCTACTTCTGGCCTCCGATGTTCCTGGTGTTGATGATCGTGACCTTCTTTCCCTCGTTGGTGCTGTGGATTCCCAGGCTGCTTGGAGTACCGGGAACATGAGCCTGCGGATTGCAATTGCAGGGGTGGGGATCGCGGGGGGTTGGTATGCAGATATCCTGCGCCAGACCGAGGGGGCTACACTGGTAGCAGCTCTCAGAGGCAAGGAGGGTGACACAGCCTCCATTGCACAAGCCTGGGATACGCACTGCTTTACCGACTGGGAACTCTTGAAAGAGCAGGCCCGGCCCGATGCGCTCATCGTCGCCACCCCCAGCGGCTTGCACTATGCCCAGGCCAAGGCAGCGCTCCAAGCCGGTCTGCATGTTTTGCTAGAAAAACCGATGGCCCTACAGGTAGAAGAAGCTCGAGAGCTGGTACAACTGGCCCAACACAAAAACCTCCGGCTTGGGGTGGTTTTCCAGCGGCGCACCGACCCCGTATACAAGGCAGTCAAGCAAGCCTTGGACAGTGGTGCACTAGGCCAGCCGGTGCTGCTTTCCATCGTCATGCCCTACTACCGCAGCCACGCTTACTATGCTTCGGCAGCTTGGCGCGGAACTTGGGCGCTGGATGGTGGAGGCATCTTGATGAACCAGGGCATTCATCTAGTAGATGTGGCGGTCTGGTGGCTTGGGCGTGCCCAGCAAGTGGCTGCATTTGCCGCCACCCTGACCCATCCTATCGAAGTGGAAGACACCCTTGCCCTCAGCGTCACTTTTGCCAGTGGAGCCCTCGGCAATATCAGTGGCACCACTGCCAGCCAGCCCGGAGCCGCACACACCCTCGAGTTGTGCGGCACCAAAGGCTCCTTGCGCATCGAGGGCGAAAGCGTGGTGCGTTGGGATGTAGTGGGTCTAGACAGGCCTGAAAGCCAGAGCACCTTCAACTCGGCTTCCGACCCTCGCCAGACCCATCTTGGCGGCCACTACCGCATCGTGCAAGACTTTGTTACCGCCGTGCAACAAGAACACAATCCGGTGGTAAGTGGGGTTGAGGGCGTAAAGAGCCTCGAGCTCGTCCAGGCGGCCTACCAATCTTTCAAGCGCCGAACCATAATTGAGGTGTCATGAAGGGACTGCTTGCCCAAGCTCGGTCGGCTACAGGTCAGTTGCTGAGCAGCGATACCATTCGTCAAACCCTTAGCGCCCTGGCGGGCCGCTTTACCCGGCAAAAGCTGCTGGTCTTGATTCCCGACCATACCCGTACCTTGCCGCTGCCGTTGCTTTTTCGCTTGTTGGTAGAGGCGCTACGCGATACGGCCCAACTTGACTTCATGGTCGCGCTGGGTACGCATCCGGCGCTCGACGAGACCCAGATGTTCAAGCTGGTAGGCATTAGCGCCGAAGAACGGCATGGGGCTTTTGCCCACGTGGGCCTGCACAACCACCAGTGGCAAAATCCAGCCGCGCTGCATACCATCGGGGTAATCCCCCAAGAACGGGTTCAGGCCATCGCGGGCAAGTATTGGCACCCTACCCTGGGCGCCGGTGTACAGGTGCGGCTGAACAAAGCTGCGCTCGAGGCCGATCAAATCATCATTCTTGGCCCCACTTTCCCCCACGAGGTGGTAGGCTTTTCCGGCGGTGCCAAGTATCTTTTCCCCGGCATCAGCGGCCCCGAGATGATCAATGTGACCCACTGGCTGGGTGCCCTGGCAGGTGTCCGGGGCACCATCGGCATCAAAGACACCCCCGTACGAGCCCTCATCCATGAAGCCGCCCAGCACGTTCCCACCCCCATCACCCTGATCTCACTGGTGGTACAGGGCAGCGGACTCTCCGGCATTTTTGTGGGCGACCACCGCTCGGCCTGGGAAGCTGCCGCCAACCTCTCCAAGGAAGTCCACATCGTCTGGGTAGACCGCCCTTTCAAACAAGTGCTGTCGTGTGCACCCCCCATGTACGACGAACTCTGGACAGCAGGCAAAGCCATGTACAAGCTCGATCCAGCCCTGGCCGATGGGGGTGAACTAATCATCTACGCCCCCCACCTCGACACGGTGAGCCTTGTCCACGGCAAGTACATTTATGAAATCGGCTACCACTCCGTCCCCTACTTCCTGGGCCAGTGGGAGCGCTTCGCTCATATTCCACTGGGAGTAATCGCCCATAGTACCCATGTGCGGGGAGGCGGAACCTGGGTTAACGGCCAAGAGCACCTCAGGGTCAGAGTCACCCTTGCCAGCCGCATCAGCCCAGAGGACTGTGCAAAGTTGAACCTGGGCTACCTCGACCCCAACACCATCAACCCAGAAGACTTCGCCCACAAGGAAGATGAAGGGGTTTTGCTGGTACGCAAAGCGGGCGAGACACTGTACCGGGTGAAGGAGGGGGTATGAGCGCGATCAAGGTCAAACTCGAGTTCCACACCATCAGCCAACGCCTGCGCTCCCTGGCGCTGCCACCCGTAGATGTGGTGGTAGGAATTGCTCGAGGTGGCATCGTGCCCGCCAGCATGGTCGCCCACCAACTGGGTGTTCCACTGGTGCTGCTGCAAATTAACTACCGTGACGACAACAACACACCTCATCGTCCTCAACCCCAGTTGCTCAAGCCTTCCAATTTCGACCCCACCAAAAAGCACATCCTACTGGTAGATGATGTAAGCGTGACGGGATCAACACTACAAGTTGCCCAAGCGTATCTGAAAGGAGCCACCATCACCACCCTCACCTTCAAGGGTAAAGCCGATCTGGTGCTTTTCCCGGAGGTACGCGAGTGTGTAGACTGGCCCTGGAGCACACCATGAAGACCCACATTATCCTGGTGATGGGGGTCTCGGGCTCGGGCAAGACCACCCTCGGAACCGCTTTAGCCCAGCATCTGGGCTGGGCTTTCGCCGATGCCGATGACCACCACCCCCAATCCAACCGCGACAAGATGGCCCGTGGAGAACCCCTCACCGACACCGACCGCGAACCCTGGCTACGAAACTTACGCGCACTGATCGAGCAGCATTTGCAGTCCCATCTTCCCCTAGTACTGGCCTGCTCCGCCCTCAAGGAAAGCTATCGGGAGATTCTAACCAGGGGGTCACAGGGCATCCAGATCGTTTTTATGCACGGTGACCGCGAACTCATTGCCCAGCGCCTGCAAACCCGCAGCGGGCACTACATGCCAGCCAGTCTGTTAGATAGCCAACTGGCCACTTTAGAATCCCCCACCGACGCCATTCTGGCAGACATCCGCAAGCCCATTCACACCCTTCTGGGCGATGTCCTAGCGCAGTTGCCCTGAGCATCTCGGCAAATCTTACTCCAGACATGGCTTAGAAATGAAGCAAGCAGGAGCACCTATGCAAAGTGATATCGGCGTAATCGGTCTGGCGGTGATGGGAGAGAACCTCATCCTGAACATGGCTTCCAAAGGCTTCAGGGTCTCGGCCTTCAACCGCACCACCGAAAAAGTGAGGGGGTTTACCGAAGGCCGGGCCAGGGGTAAAAGCATCGTCGGAGCCTACAGTTTGCCAGAGTTGGTAGGCCAGTTAAAGAAGCCCCGCAAAATCATGCTGATGGTCAAGGCCGGTGGGCCGGTGGATGCAACCATCCAGCAATTGCTGCCGCTCTTGGAGCCAGGGGATATCCTGATTGACGGTGGCAACAGCCACTACGCCGACACCAACCGCAGAATCAAGGAATTGGCCCAGAAAGGCTTGCTCTTTGTCGGTACTGGGGTCTCGGGCGGGGAGGAAGGAGCCCTGCACGGCCCCTCGATCATGCCAGGGGGGGATATCCAGGCTTGGCAGCACCTCAAGCCCATCTTCCAGGCCATAGCAGCCAAGGTAGCCGACGGTTCCCCTTGCTGTGACTGGGTAGGCCCCGATGGTGCGGGCCACTTCGTCAAGATGGTACACAACGGCATCGAGTATGGCGACATGCAGATGATCGCCGAAGCCTATAGCCTGCTCAAACAGGTAGCCGGGCTTTCCAACCCCGAGATCGCCGAGGTCTTTGCCCAGTGGAACCAAGGCGAGCTCGACAGCTATCTGATCGAGATCACCGCTGACATCCTGACCAAAAAAGACCAGGAAACCGGGAAGGATCTGGTAGACGTCATCCTCGATGCGGCTGGGCAGAAGGGCACCGGCAAGTGGACTTCCACGACAGCGCTGGATGTAGGGGCACCCGCTTCCACCATTGCCGAGGCCGTCTTTGCCCGCCTTTTGAGTGCTTTGAAGGACGAACGGGTCGAAGCCTCCAGGTTGTTTGACCCACCCCAGGTGGCCTTCACCGGCGACCAGCCAGTCTTCATCGAACAAGTCCGCCAGGCCCTCTATGCCTCCAAGATTTGCTCCTACGCCCAAGGTTACCAGCTCCTGCAGATGGCCGCCCAGGAGTTTGGCTGGAGCCTGAACTATGGCGGCATTGCCCTGATGTGGCGCGAAGGCTGCATCATCCGAGCCCGCTTCTTGGAAAACATCAAGGCTGCCTACGACCACAGCCCCCTCCTAGCCAACCTCCTGCTCGATCCCTACTTCACCCGCATCCTCAAGCACAGTCAGAGCGCCTGGCGGCAGGTAGTGGCTACGGCCGCCCTGCATGGCGTCTGGATCCCCGCTTTTAGCAGTGCCCTGGCCTACTTCGACGGCTACCGCACCCAAAGCCTCTCCACCAATCTCATCCAGGCCCAGCGCGACTACTTTGGAGCACACACCTACGAGCGCACCGACCAGCCCAGAGGCCTCTTCTTCCACACCAACTGGACTGGCCGAGGGGGAACCACCAGCAGCAGCACGTACAACGTGTAGAACCCCGGCTCCACGGGATTTTGAAGTCGGAATAGCAGCCCTGTCGTGTTTCCCACACGCACATTCCCTTCCATGAGAGTGTCTCCATGGTGGGCATGCGAGATTCGGTTCCGAAAGATCGCTGAGCAATTGCGCTAGGTACGCATGGCGATTCCGCTGGTTTTGCCAATCTACCCCTAGCGCAACTAGGAAGCCTTATTCGATACGGCAACATCTACTGCGATACAGGAGTATAGCAAGCCATCCAGATCGCAATTGGGTTACATGGCTTGTTCGTAGGAATTGCTCTAAATGCCAAGCCCTTGCAAGAACGCAATCGAAAGGGGTTACAAACTGTTCTAGGCTGCAAACCGGGGGACTCAGAACTTGCACCTAGAGCGGTTCTCGGAAAGAACCCGGCAATCCTCGAAAGTCAAAAAACTGTGCTGAACTCGTTTTTTGCCGCTAGGACTAGCGGCAAAAATAGAGGGAACCGCGATAAGCATCCCATGCATAAATCCTCGAACTCCAATCCCTTAACACCGGTCATTCCGACGAAGGAGGAATCTGATACCGCACGGACACAGGCGATTTCCTTGACCGCACCCTATCAGATTCCTCGGCAAACTGCGCCTCGGAATGACAGGGTTTTTTCAGGATATTGCCACTTTTGCGCGGGTTTGTATCACTGCAAGTTTTGAGGGGAGTAATCTGAGGGCGTGACTAAAGCATTATGTCACAGCTAAAGAAATGCTAAACTCTATAGGTTGGTATTTGCACTAGCATTGAGACTGAAATTGCCTGGTATTGAACCCGATTAAAGGCTTATGGAGCACCACTTGACCTTGACAACCGCACAAACCCAGCCAAATCAGGTTAAAATGCCCTTTATCGGAATCCCATACGCCTGTTCGGGTAGCCTTGCATAGTGGTGTGACGATGCGCAGTCTTATATTGGCCTTCGTATTGGCGCTTGCGCCGCTGCCCAATCTCCCTTTTATCCCTTCCGGGAGTGAGATTCGGGTGGTGTCTCCAGATTTGCTCACGGTGTATGTGGTCTGGCAAGTGGACGAACGCAACCTGGTTTTACAAAGCAAATTGCCCGCACCCGCCAATCGGGAGGTTCGGGTGCTGTTTCGGGTGGATGGAGGCTACCGCGCCCCGTACAATGGGATCACCACCCCCAGGGGTGATATCGCACTGATGATCCAAGGAGAACGTGTTAGTCTGAACGAGCTTTTGACCCGCACATACCGTCTGAACCTGCCCAATGGGCGTGTCTTGCCGGAGGTTCGATGAAACGTATTCTGCTGATTGAAGACGATCCTGAAATTGCCCACCTCTTGCAGCTCGAGCTTGGTGAGGCTGGCTACACCGTAGACTGGGCCTCCGGAGGGATGTCGGGCCTGGTTCGCTTACGCGAAGCAGTGCCCGACCTGGTCATTCTCGACCTGGGCTTACCCGATCTGGATGGAGGCGAGGTAGCTCGCCGCATTCGGGCGGGCTACGAAGTACCCATCATTGTCCTCACTGCTGCCGATGCAGTCGAGCGCAAGGTCAGCCTGCTCTCCGACGGGGCCGACGATTATATCGTCAAGCCCTTCCATCCCGCCGAACTCATGGCCCGCATCCAGGTGCAGCTCCGCCACCGCGAGGGGGGCGAGCAAGTGAGTGTGGGTGGGCTGGAAGTACATCTCTCCAAACGTCAGGTGCTCTATGATGGGCAGGAACTGCGCCTGTCGCCCAAAGAGTTTGAGCTGTTGTCGCTGCTGGTCAGTCGCGCTGGCAAGGTGTTTAGCCGTCAGGAAATCGAGGAGCATCTGTGGGGACGCCAACTCGAGCGCGACTCCAACGTAGTAGACGTGCACATTGCCAATCTACGCTCCAAGCTGCGTGAAGCCGGAGCGTATGGTTACTTGCGCACCGTGCGTGGCGTGGGATATGCCCTGCGCCAGCGCGAGGCAGAATGAATGTCTAAAGGCGCGTCCAGGGTTGAACGTCCTGTGCCAAGCGCAAGCAACTCAGCTCTCGATTCCAGGCTCCTGACTCCTACCCATTTATGTCCTTCCGCACCCGACTGATCGTGGCCTATGCGATCCTGTGGGTGCTTATTCTTGCGCTCACACTGGTAATTGCCGTCTATAGTATCAACTTTGGCCTCTACGGGCAGGTCGAGCGCACCCTGCTGCGTTACGTAAACGAGGTAGCCCAACTGTATGCCTCGGGCCGTGCAGGGGAAATCAGCCTGCCTCGCTCTGGCCCAGTGAGTGTGAGTTTTTACAGTTCGGGCGGACAGCTCCTGATTGCCCCCGCACCCGACTTTGAACAGAAGGTGCCCAAAAACTTCATCCGCGCTGCCAGTAGTACTGCCAAGCCCTACTACGCTTCCAACTTCATGGCGGCCTACCAGGAGATTCCGGGTGCAGTGGTAGCGGTCAGCCAGGACACCCGTTATATCGAGAGCATCTCGAGCACAGTACGAAATACCCTGATCCAGGGAATGGCTTTTCTGTTGCCCTTGGGAGCCCTCTTGATTGTGCTGGCGGCCCGCCTCTCGCTCATCCCGCTGCACCGCGCGGCCTCGGAGGTGGATAAGCGCGGCCCGCGCAACCTCGAGCCCATTGTCTACACCGGCCCCAAAGACGACCTGGGCGTGATGGTGGAACGGGTCAACGAGTTGCTCGACGAGTTGCAAGAAGCCCGCGACCGTGAACGGGCCTTTCTGGCCGAGGTTTCACACGAGCTACGCACCCCGCTCACCTCGCTCAACGGCTACCTCGAGCGCCTCAGCCGCAACCCTGGCGATACCGAGATGCTCGAGCGCTCCCGCAAAATCGCGGCCCACACCGCGCGTATGGTGCAAGACTTGCTGGCCCTGGCCCGTGGCGAGGCCGAGCGCAGCGTCAACGCCCACATCATCAATCTGGGCGACTTGCTGCGACAAGCTGTGGGCGAATATCCAGGTGTGATCCTCAAAATGCCCTCCGAATTTCCCGAGGTCTTGGGCGACCCCGACCGCCTGCTACAACTGGCCCGTAACCTGATTGCCAATGCCGTGCGGGCAGCAGGTACACCAGAAAAAGTGCAGGTGCGGGTCTGGATGGTCAAAGAACCCACCGACAACCCTCCCGACCCCTACGAATCCGCCGACGAAGCCCGCGTCACCTCCACCCCCGAGATGAAACCACCCAAACAACCCTGGGCCGCCTTTGCCATTGTGGATCGGGGGCCGGGCATCGCACCCGAAGTATTACCGCGCCTGTTTACCCGCTTTGCCCGTGGCCCCGAGGGCGGTACCGGGCTGGGACTGGCCATCGCCAAACAAATTGCCGAAGCACATGGGGGCGAAATTCGCGTAGCCAGTCGGCCCGGCGAGACCCGCTTCACAGTGTTTTTGCCGCTGTTGATGGAAGAGGAATAAGCTGCACGGTGATGGGGCGCAGTACTCGAGAGAGCACCCGGTGACAAACATCCCCCGGATGCGCTTAGCCCAGGATGCAAACCGGGTTTGTAGCCAGGTGCTTTCAAAGTATGTTTGTCACCATATCCAGTTCGGCGTCCATTGGGGTACTGCGCCCTTGGGCGAGTAGCTTCCAGGTTTTTACAAACTCACAGTAGTTCCCACTTTTACCCAGTATGCGGGTGTTGGCTGAGCCTGTCGAAGCCAACGCGGTTTACTGGCCTGGTTGTCCCGGCGTTCCCTTCGACAAGCGCAGGGAACGCCTCGTGCCGGGTAATATCGAGAACTGCTGTCAGTGTGGCGCAGCTTATACCAACCACACACCTCCAGTTAGACACCAGCAAAAGCCAGGAAAGCTGTACAGGTTTTTGCGTACAGGAACCACAAAACCAAGCAAGCAAGACAGATGCTGGAAATAACCAATACTTTGGGTTTGCCCATCCTACAATCCAGAAGGAATGGAGGGAAAATCAATGCGAACACCCCCGGTTTTTCGGATCGTAAGTTTGGCTTTGACCACAGCCCTGGTTGTGGCAGGATGTGGGGGCGCACCCCCTGCGCCCAGTGTCACCTCGGTAACGGTTAACCCGGCCACCGCCACCTTGAACATCGGCCAAAACCAGCAACTCACCGCCACTGTGGTCGTACAAAACGGCGCTGCCACCACCGTCACCTGGTCGTCCAGCAACAACACCGTTGCCAGTGTTAGCAGCACCGGGTTGGTCACGGCCAATGCCGCCGGTACGGCTACCATCACCGCTACCAGTACAGTGGACGGTAGCAAGAAGGGCACCGCCACCATTACCGTGAGTGCTGCCACCATCAACAATGTAACCATTAGCCCCACCTCGGCCCTGTTGAGCATCGGTGGCACCCGGCAGTTCACCGCCACCGTCACTGGCTCCACTGGCTTCAACAACGCAGTAAACTGGAGCACCAGCAATGGCACGGTAGCCAGCGTTAGCAATACGGGTCTGGTGACGGCCAACACCGCCGGTACCGCTACCATCACCGCTACCTCGGTAGCCGACCCCAGCAAGAGCGCCAGCGCCACCGTGACGGTTGCTACGGTATTGACCTTCCAGAACTATAGTGCTGTGGTGGCCACAGCGGGCGAGGCCATATCGGCTCAGAACGCCAGCGTAGCCGGAGGCTCTACACCCTATTCCTTTAGCGCTATCAGCACACTGCCCGCAGGTCTGAGCCTCGATCCCGCGACTGGAGCCATTAGCGGTACGCCCACCGCTGCTTCGGCGGCTGCCAACTACACCATTCGGGTTACCGACAACCTGGGGGCCACGGCCGACGCGACCATCAACATCACCGTCAATGCCGCTCCCACGGTTGGAACCAACTACACCTCACCTGTAACCCTGACCGCAGGCCGTGCTTTCACCAGCTCCACCCCTGCGGTGTCGGGGGGCACCGCTCCTATTGCCTACAGCGCCGCTTCTTTGCCGGCGGGCCTGAGCGTGGATAGCTCCACCGGCGTGGTGAGCGGAACACCCAGCGCGGCCTCGACGGCTGCCAACTATACCGTGACCGCCACCGACGCCAACGGGGCCAGCGTTGACTTCACCCTCAACATCACCGTCAATGCCGCTCCCAGCGTGAGCTATAGTCAGACCCGCGCCCTTACCCTAGGCAGGGCCGTTGTGGCCGCCAACTACAGCGGTAGCGCCAGCGGCGGCACAGCTCCGCTGAACTACATCGCTTCCGGACTTCCTGCTGGTCTGAGCATTGATAGTAGTACCGGAGCTATTAGCGGCACCCCCAGCAGCGCAGGTGACAGCAGCGTAACAGTTACCGTGACTGATGCCAATGGAGCCACTGCTGATAGCACCTTCACCTTTAACGTCAATGCCGCTCCCAACATTACTACGGCCTACACTTCACCTGTAACCCTGACCGCAGGCCGTGCTTTCACCAGCTCCACCCCTGCGGTGTCGGGGGGCACCGCTCCTATTGCCTACAGCGCCGCTTCTTTGCCGGCGGGCCTGAGCGTGGATAGCTCCACCGGCGTGGTGAGCGGAACACCCAGCGCGGCCTCGACGGCTGCCAACTATACCGTGACCGCCACCGACGCCAACGGGGCCAGCGTTGACTTCACCCTCAACATCACCGTCAATGCCGCTCCCACGGTTGGAACCAAC
>JBBIUP010000016.1:0-29417 GCA_037440185.1 Meiothermus sp.
AAGGTGGAGGCTGGGGCCGTCCACACCGCCATGCCGGCCCGTGGGGGCCTGCTTTTCATCCCCACCTGGGCGGGCGAAATCCACGCCTTCGACCCCCTCACCCGCGAGGTGAAGTGGAGCTACGACCTCGAGGGCGAACTCTGGGGCACGCCCGCCCTGGACGATCAGCACGTCTACACCGCCAGTTGGGCGGGCAAACTCTATGCCCTCGACCAGAAAACCGGTGACGAGGTGTGGGCGCTCGAGGTGGGCAAGGTCACCGCTGCACTCTCGATTGCCCATGGGGTGCTCTATCTGGGCACCGAGGAGGGTCGGGTGCTGGGGGTGGACACCCGCAGTGGGCGCATGGTCTTCGAGGTGACGGGCCTCGGCCCCATCCAGGTGCCGCCGCTACCTTACCGGGGGTCGCTCTATGTGGCGACGCTGGCGGGGAAGCTGTACCGGTTCGCCTGATACCTCGAGTACCAAGAAAACCTTCTGTTGTTGGGTAGACTATTTCGGTTGTGGTAGTGCGCCTAACCGACGAACAACAAGCCATCGTGTCCCACAACCAGGGGCCTGCGCTGGTGTTTGCGGTAGCAGGGGCGGGCAAGACTACTGCGCTGGTGCATCGCCTGGAGCGCCTGGTGCGCGAGCGGGTGTTTGAACCGCGCCGGGTGCTGGCGACCTCCTTCAGCCGCATGGCGGTGGACGACCTCAAGCGGGCGCTTGCGCGTTGGCCCCACACCCAGGGGGTGCAGGTTTCCACGCTGCATGCGCTGGGCTACCGCATCGTGCGCAAGGCGGCTTCGGAGGGGTTTTTGAAGCTGGCCGAGGGCAAGGAAGAGGGCTCCGAGCAGGCCCTGTTGCAGCGTACCCTGCGGCGGGCCAGGGACTTGAAGCTCTCCTGGGTGTCTGAATTGGAAAACCTCGAGTCCGAGGACTTCCTCAGCTATGTGGGGGCCTGCAAGGGCAACCTGCAATACGCCGACCTGAAGGGGGCCGGGCTGCCGACCGAGGCCCTGCAAGTGGCCTCACAGGCCCAAGCGCCGCAGGAACTGGAATGGTATCTAGAGCTCTACAAGCTGATGGAGCAAGTTCGGCAGGAGGAAGGCCGGCTCACCTTCGACGACATGCTGATGAGCGGCTGGGAGGTGCTGGTGCGCTATCCCGACATCCTGCAAACCGTGCAAAAAGCCTTTCAGGCAGTGCTGGTGGACGAGTTTCAGGACGTGAACCTGGCCCAGTCGGAGATGCTCGACCTGATCACGCACCCGCACCGCAACTATATGGCAGTCGGCGACGATGACCAGACCATCTACGAGTGGCGCGGAGCTTCACCGCGTTTCATCCTCGAGTTCACCTATCGCTATGATGCGCAAAAATACCTGATCCGCGATACCTTCCGCTGCCCCGCGCCGCAGGTCGCGCTGGCCGGGCGGGTGATCGCGCAGAACCAGCAGCGCGAGCCCAAGCGTCTGAGCCTGACCAGGGGTTTTGACGGCAAGGTGCACATCCGCCCAGAACCGCACACGCCCGCCCTGGCCCAGGGCCTGGTGAGCGATATTGCGGGGTTGTTGGCCGAGGGCCGCAAGCCTACCGAGGTGGTGGTGCTGGTGCGGCTCTATGCCCAGACCCCATACATCGAGCAATACCTGATTGAGCGGCAAATTCCCTACCGCGTGGTGGGCAGCGTGCCCTTCTACCAGCGCCCCGAGATTCAGGTGTTGCTGGCCTACTTGCAGTTGGCCCAATCCCCCAGACCTGCGGGCAGCCCCCCTAGCAAAGGGGCCAGAGAACCAGAGGTTTTGCCCCCTGGGGCGGATTACAAGCGCCTGTGGCTGCAAATCTACAACACCCCCAAGCGCTACCTGACCCGCACCCTGGCCGATTCGGTCTGGCGGCAGGTGGAGCGGGGGGCCTCGCTGGTGGAGGCGCTTTGGGCAGCGATGGCGGGGGCAGAGGAACGTGTCGCCAAGCGGCTGCGAGAACTGGCCGATTTGTTCGAGTGGCTCGGTGGAGCGTTGGAGCGGGGTTCGGCCCACGCGGTGCTGGAGGCCCTGGAGTCGCGCCTGGATTATCGCCGCCATCTGCTGCGTTCCTCGGGCTTCTACGAGGTAGGGGCGGGCAAGGCCGAGGGGGTGCGGGCGTTCCTCGAGTACGCCCGCGACAAGGGCAGCGTGCGCGAACTGCTCTACCATATCGAGCAACTGGCCCAGGAACATCTCGGCGACGATCCTGGGCTGGATACCCGTGAGCGGGTCAGCCTGATGTCCATCTTCCGGGCCAAGGGGCTGGAGTGGCCCCTGGTTTTCATCCCAGACTGCAACGAGGGTACCCTGCCCTACAGTGGCTCCGAGAACCTCGAGGAGGAGCGCCGCCTGTTCTACGTGGCCCTGACCCGCAGCTCGCAGCACACTTATCTTTATGCCCTGTCCAGCCTTCCACTCTCGCCTTTCTTGAAGGAGGCCGAGTATCTACAAGTGCTGGGCGCAGTCGAGCGAGTGGGGGAGGCCCTGACGTTGAAGGCCCAGGAGCTCTCCACCGCCCAGACCCTGGCCTTGGCCCAAGGCGTACACAAACTAGGCCTGGAGCGCTTCTTGTATGGCTGGTGGAACTCCGACCAGGCCCAGGCTATCGCCGCCAAGGTGCTGCGCTTGTTCGCCTACGTCAGGCGCGAAAACTGGGCTGAATTGCTGGAGCTTACGCCTGAAGCCGAAGAAATATGGAAGGCCTTCGATGCGGAATTGGGCGAAAGGGTCGAAGGGGAATTCGCTGACCTCGAGCGCTTTATCTTCAAGCCGCTCTCTCCCGGCCAGCCCACGCTCAGGGCTGGACAAAAAGTGCGACACACCCAGTTTGGCACGGGGTTGGTGGTCAGCTTGAACGAAGGGGTTGCCACCATTGCCTTTGGTGATGGGGTACGCAAACTGGCCCTGCGCTATGCCCGGCTGGAAGTGGTGGGATGATACCTTGATTGGCTTCAGCTTGATTTCAGTCTGTGGGGATAGTTTACAGATGATGAAAGACCCTTGTTCATTTCCTCCGGGTGCAACCGATTGGTTTTCTTTCCAGGCAATTCCAGCCATGATAGTGAAAATGAAACCCCTTTTACGAAACCTCCTTCTTTTCTTATGCGTGGGCTGGGTGTGGGCCCACGGCGGACACTATTTGCCGGCTTCTGGGCCGGGTGCTGCCGATTTCAAACCTGCCCGAACTCTTCCAACTGTTGAGCTTCGCTCGCACGAGAACAAGGTTTTTGTGTTTCCACCCAAAGGCCCGGCGGTGGTGCTTTTTGGCTACACCCAGTGTCCAGATGCTTGCCCCCTCACGCTGGGCCGTTTGCTGCCAGCCTACGAAGCCCTGGGCTCACCCCCAAACCTGCAGTTGATGCTGCTTAGTGTGGATGAACGCGATACCCCCCAGGCGCTGCAAAAATACCTGCGGGGTTTTTCCCCCGTCCAGGGGCTTACCGGCAAGCCCGAGACCATTCGTCAAATTGCCGAAGTTGCCAAGGTCGAGTACAACCTGGCTCCCGGCGGACGACTGGTCTTCCACACCGATGCAATGGCCCTCCTGGACTCCCAGGGTCGTTTGGTGCGGATGTTGTACGGGGCAAGCCGCCTCTCTACCGCTAAACTGAAGGAAGAAGTATCCAATTTGCTGAGGTAACCATGCCGAGACTTTCTCTTCTGCTTCTGGTTTTTTGGGCGTTGGCTTTGATGGGGGCCGGGCCTGCACAGCCCCCCACCTACCACGGGGAAGTGGCCGAGATCCTGCAAGCCAATTGTGTAGGTTGCCATACCGAAGGTGGCATGGCCCCCTTTCCCCTGGACGATGCCCGCTGGGCCAGGAACATGGCGGCTGCCATTGCCGATTCGGTGAAGCAGGGCCGGATGCCTCCCTGGCCTCCCGGACAGGGCACCCCTCCCCTCAAGCACGAACGCAAGCTTTCCGAGGGCGCCAAGGCAGCACTGGTGGCCTGGGCCGAGGCGGGTGCGCCGCTGGGTGACCCCCGGCCGGTGGCTGCTAAAGCTGCGGCTCCCGTGCCTCAGCCCGAGCTGGTGGCAGGGCTTAACCCACCCTACACGCCCGACGACGCCATGCTGGACGATTACCGCTGCTTCCTGATGCCGGCTACCTTCGACAGCGACACCTACATGACCGGCTACAAAATCATTCCTGGTGACAAGCGCAGCGTACACCACGTGATCTTGTTCCTGATTGGCCCCGATATGGTTGGGGCTGCCGAGGCCAAAGACCGGGCCGAGGCAGGCCCTGGTTGGAAATGCTTTGGCGGGCCGGGCCTCAGCAGCGACCCCCGCAATATAGGGGGCATTTTGGGGTTCTGGGTGCCGGGTGGAGGTGCGACCATGCTGCCCGAGGGCACCGGGCGACTCCTGCGGGCGGGCAGCCGGGTGGTTATGCAGGTGCACTACAACACCTCTTCGGGTGCCAACCCCGACGCTACCCAGATGGCTTTGTATCTGGCCCCCAAAGGCACCCAGCTCAAGCGATTGGTGGGTATGACCCTGGCCGCCCCGGTCGAGATCAAGTGTCCACCGGGCCTGACCGGCGAGCAGTGTACCCGTGAGTACGCCCGTGCCAAGACCGAGCTGGGCTTCATTGCCGACTGGATTCACCTGCTGTGCAACACCTCCATCGAGGGCTATGCCCAGCGCAATGTGGGGGATGGTAGCCGACAAGCTACCTCCTGCGACTGGACCGCTAACAGTGCAATGGAGGTCTATGGCGTGACGGCCCACATGCACCTGCGGGGGGTGGAGTTCAAGGTCGAGGTGAACGCAGGTACTGCGGGCGCACAAACGCTTTTCTACATCCCGCAGTGGAATTTTCAGTGGCAGGGGGAGTACTGGTATCAGACCCCCATCCGCTTGCGGCAGGGCGACCGGGTACGGGTAACCTGCGTTTACGACAACAAGGAGGCCATTCCTGGCCCAGGCGGCGAGCCGCTCCAGCCCCGCTATATGACCTGGGGGGAGGGTACGACCGACGAGATGTGTTTGGGTTCGTTGTTTGGGGTAAGAGAGTAGGGGAGAGGCCTTGGGGCGCTGGGCGATTCTGCCGACGATAGCCATCTGGATTTGGGGTTTTGGAGCCTTGGGCTTGGCCCAGCCGAGCGACCCGCTGGTACTGGATCGCTGCCAGGCCGTTTTCCAGACGCTGCGCCCACAGTTTGCCTACGCCGAGCGGGCCGCACCCCAGCGCTTCTATTTGCGGGTGGTGCTGGGGGCAGAGGGTCTGCAACTGGCCCGTATCACGGTTAACTTTGACTTGGTGCCGGTGCCTTTGGGACTGGAAGACATCGCGGTGGTGGCGTTCGAGCGTCCGGTTCAGGATGCCTTACGGCTGCGCAATCAGTTCATTCGACGTTTCGAGGGGGCTTCGCAAAACATCAATCTGGGGAACTGGTATGTGGTGGAGCCAAGAGGGTATCGTTGCTTTCTGACCTATCAGGGCCGGGTGGTGGGGGTCTTCCGCCTGGGCGAGGACTTGGCCCCGGTCTCCGACCCCCGCTGGCTGGCTGCGTACCAACGCTCACAGGTGCGGTTTCCGCTGGTGGAGCCGCTGACTCGCTAGCGGTGTCAAAAAAATCTACTTCACGCAGCACGAAGAAGGCCGCTATAGTGAAGTTGTGCACCTGCTGGTTGGCCCTCCGGCTTCCGGTAAGACCACCCGTTTGCTCGAGGTGGCCCAGTCCTTTCTGCGGCAGCGCAAGCGGGTCTGGTGGGTTTGTTTGCCCGCGCAAAAAGCCTATGTCTATCGCCGGGCCACCGAACAGGGCGCGGTGCTGGGGTTGGAGGTGCTGACCTCGCAGCAGCTCTACTACCGCTTGCTGGCGGCCAGCTTCGGCCTCAAGCCGATCCTGACTGGGCCGGGCCGGGTAGCGCTGGTGGGGGAGGCCCTCATGGCAAAAGATGGCCCACTACCCAACCCTGGCGAGGCCCGGCTGTTTGCTCGCTCCATCGCCGAGGCCAAGCGCAACGGGGTAAAACCAGAGGAGATTCCACTCATTGGTTCCGAAGCAAGGCGTTTGCAGCATGCCTATGCCCGCTACGAGGAACTCAAGAACAACTGGGGCCGTTGGGACTACGACGACTTTCGTTCGGGGGCGCTGGAACTGCTGGAGACCGGCCAGGCCCAGATCGAAGCCGACCTGGTGGTGGTGGATGGCTTCCGCGAGCTAAGCCCCCTGGAGCTACGCTTGCTGCAGGCCCTGTCCAGACAGATTCCGGTCTGGGTCAGCTTGCCAGAAGCCCCGCCCAGATTTACGCCGGGCGAGGAACTTGTCCACAGCTTTATCCACACCCAGACCTACCGCGCCCAAAACCCGGTGAGCGAGGCCCGCTGGGTGCTGCGTTCGATCAAGCGCGATCTGGCCCTGGGGACGAAGGCCCTGGATATTGCGGTGATTGCGCCAGAGTCGCGGATTCCGGCCCTACTGACTTTGGCTGATGAATACGGTGTTCCGCTTATCGCCCAACTTGCCAGTACTGCCGCCGAAACCCCCGAGGGACGGCTGTTGCTCGAGCTGCTGGATCTGCCCGACTATCCCACCCCCACCCGCCTGCTGGCCGTGCCGGATCTGGCCCCGCTGGGCCGGGCTGCTTTGGAACGAAGCCTGGTCGGGTCAGAAGCCACCACACGGCTGGCCCAGGAGTTGGGCCTGCAGGAGGTTTGGGCCTCGTGGCTGTCGCGCTTGAAGCCTCCCGGTGAAGAAGGCTCCTCGTTCGCGCACCGCCCAGAATCTGGAGCCTTGCACCCTTCGCTGGCCTGGGCCAGTGAGCTGCTGGACTCGCTGCCTGAAGTGCGCCACAGCCCGCGCCGGGCCACCCTGATGGAACGGGCCCGCGAAGCCCACCGCATTGCCTCTGGGCCGGATTTTCGCCACTGGTGGGCCGCTCTGCTGGCCGAGACCTACCAGCCGCATCGCCCACCTGGCGGTGTAGCCCTGCTTACACCTACGCTGGCCTCGGGGCAGCGCTGGAAAAAGCTCTATCTGATCTATGCGGTGGAAGGGGCCTATAGCACCGGTGAGCGAGAGGATTATTTCATTCCCGAGGAATTGCGGGTGGGGTTAGAAGAAGCGATGCGGCTGGTTCAAACCGGGGCTGGGGGCCTGCTCCCCAGGCGTTTTTTGGGGCGGGATCGCCTGCTCTTGGAAGAACTCCGAACCCGTGCTGATGAAGTGATAATCACCTACCCCGAGGCCAGCCAAGAGGGGCCTCTGGAGCCCGAACCGGCCCTGGTTTCGCAGCACAAGCCCCCCTACCTACCCCAACTGCCCCCGGCCAGCGTGCTGGAGATGGCTCGCTCCGAGGGCTACAAAGCCTCCCTCAGCCTGGTTAGTTTGGGCAAGGCCCGCGTGGAAGACCTGCGGCGCTATAGCGAGTGCGGTTTGCAGTACTGGGCCCTGCGGTTTGACCACGAACACACCGAGCGAGAATGGTGGTGGCAGTGGGTGCGCGAATTGCGCAAAGCCGAGAAACTGGTTCCGGCTCGGCTTCAGACCCTCACCCTTCAATTCCCCCAGGTCGAGGGCTGGATGCGCCACCACCAGACCACCCTGGGTGAACTAAATCTGGGCTTCAAGCTGGAAGGTCAGGGCCTGGAAGTGCGGCTGGACGCGGTGCTGCGCAAGGGAGCCGAGGCCCACATCTACCGCTTTGTGGCGCCCGATACCCACCCCGAAGACGCCAGCCAGCAGGTGCGCAACCGCTGGAGCGAGCGCTGGGCCGCAGCCTATCTGCTTTCGGCCTTTGCCGGACGCATCCAAAAAGTCTATCTTTGGGCCTGGCCGGTTTTGGGCGATCCACTGCTGATTTACGACAAACCTATCGAAAAAGTGTGGGGAGTGCTCGAGCGCCTCCTGCATACTGCCCAGGAAGTCCATAGCCGTTATAAAGCCGGGGTGGTGGAACCCAATCCTGGCTTTCGCTGTCGGGCCTGTAGCGTCAAAGATGTATGCCGCGAGGGGCAGCGCGGGTAGCTGGGTGGTTGCCCGTACACCCAGGGTAGCTTCCCTTCGGGACGGGCAGGGGCCCGTACACCCAGGGTAGCTTCCCTTCGGGACGGGCAGGGGCCCGTACACCCAGGGTAGCTTCCCTTTTCAGAAGCGGAATGACAGCGACAGGCTAAAGGGTGTGGCCAGGCGGGGTACAGTGTAGAACTCGTCGGGCGGCAGCAGGAATAGCGAGATCTCTGGCGCTACTGCAAAGCGGCCCAGTGGGACGTTGACTCCAATGCCAAACCCCGGATTCAGGCGCAAGCCGCTGCAACGCAGGGGGGTGTTGCCCATACTCTGGCACTGCACATAGGAATATATGCGGGGGCCAATGTAACCCTGGCCGGTCTCGAGTGCGATGGGCCAGAAATACCCCAAATCCAGCCCCATACCGCCGCCGGTTACGGTTTCGGTAATGAAGTTTGATCCGTCATAGCGATAGGTGATAAAAGTTTCCCAGGCCACGCTCAGGGCCGCCGTGAAGCCGTCTTGCAAATAAGAACCACGGGCAAAAGCCGAAGCCCCCCCGCGCGGGGCCACAATCAGATCGGCCCCCCAACCCCCCACCGTGTACTGAAACCCGAACCCCTCTGGCCCGGTACGCAAGCCCAACGCTGCCGTACCGTCGGCGGACTGCACCCGGGCCGCCTTTGGTGTAGACACGAAGGGCACCCAGGTGTTGCCGTACCCGATGGCTCCCGGTGGAGCCACGTTGGAGGGGGCGCAGGAGGCCAACAATAAAGCCGCCAGTACCACCGCAATGATATGCAACGGTTTCATATCGTTTGATTCTAGTTAGCCCAACCGCAACTGCAAGTTCAAATGCCCCTACAGTATCATGCTTGACGCCGTTATGTGTGTTTGCTCTGAGTGGCTCCAGGATATGTCTACGCCCTGCCCAGGCCAAAAGCTACTTGGGTACTGTGCCAGGGGTGGCTCAGGCCGCGGTCACTTCTTTACTCATCTGTCAAACCTACCCTGGCGCAGCTCATCACAGTTCGCTCTATTTTTGCTGCCAGGATTGGCGAAAAAAGCGAATCCTGTACAGTTTCTGGCTTTCGGGGATGGCTGGGTTCTTTCCGAGAACCGCTCTAACCAGTCACGATTCGGCTTGCCAGGTAGGCCTCGAGGTGCTCGCGGAAGGCTTTCATCAACTGCTTGCTGTAAGGCCCTACCTTGCCGTCTGCAACCATTTTGTTTTCGATCTGGGTGATGGGCATGACCTGCCGGGTGGCCCCGGTCAGGAGTACCTCATCGGCCTCGAAGAGTTCTTTCAGGGTAAGGGGGCGCTCCAGGATGGGCAGCAGGGGCCGCGCCGCCTGTAGCAGGTTCTTGCGGGTGATGCCCGGTAGCACGCCCTCTTTGGCGGTGACCAGGGTGCCATTTTGGATGATGAGCAGGCTGCTACGCCCACCCTCGTAAACGATGTGTCCATCGTGGTAGACCACCTCGGTGGCCCCCTCGGCCCGTACCCGTTTGCCCAGCTTGACCGCCACCAGATAGTCTGTGCTTTTGGCCTCGGGCAACTCACGCACATTTTCGTGCAGGATGATTTTGCCCCCCTGTTCGTACAGAACCGCAGGGGGTGGTTTGACCTCCATGGGTGCGATAATCAGGTTGGGCCTGCTGGGGGTGAAGATATCCGGTGAGTAGCCCCCCGTCAGCACCAATTGGATACCAGCGTGCTTAAGTTCGTTCAGTCGGATCAATTCATGGATAAAGCCCTCGAGTTTTTCACTATAGGGAATCTCGAGTTCCAGCATCCGGGCGGTGTTTTCAAAGCGGTTCAGGTGGTCTTCGAGAAAAACTGGAATGCCCTGCAAAATGCGAAAAAACTCGAAGGCCCCATAGCCGCGCCGCAGGCCCAGGTCGGAGATGTGGATGGTGGCCTGGGCATGCTCGACGATAGTTCCGTTGATGTTGGCGTATCTCACAAAAGCCCTCTATAGCACGACAGTGTAGCAAAATCTGCTACGCTATTTTATTGATAGGAGTGCCGTGGCTACCAAGCGGGTAAAAACTGCCAAGCGTCAAAACGCAGAGATTATACCTAAGGATAAAGTCGTTAAAATTGCCCCATTGTGTGATATGAAACCGGGTCAGGCCCGGAATTCCGCGCGTGCGATTGTAAAGAAGCATTCCAAGATTATTCATGCCCTCTCCAAGCTCTAGAAAAAAGTACTGGTATCGCTACCGTGGTTACAATTACCCGACGGTTGCCTATGTTGAGATTCTCCACGATGAGGTACTCGTGGTGGCAGGGGAGTATCCGGCATCAAGGATCAAGGTTTACTTGATAGTGCCATGCATGCTCCCGTGCGCTCTGTAGGTGAAGAAGATCTCTATCCGACTTTGTTCACAAAAGTCGCGGCGCTGGGTTTTTTCATTGCCAGAAACCATCCCTTCGCCGACGGGAACAAGCGAACCTCTTTTGCTGTGGTGGCAGATACGCTGGAGAAAAACGACTACTATCTTCAGTGGGAAGAATCTACAGCTAGCTGATAATGCCTATGCTGGCTACTGGTCATATCGAGATTTCTGGCCTACGCTTCGCCCTACTCCACGGTTGCGGCCTGGATACCAATGACGTTAGCCTTTAGGGAGTGAAAGTCCGTGTCGCTTCCGCCGGTACCGGCAAGACTGCCAGCCTGGTCTTGCGCTACCTCGAGCTCATCGCCTCCGGCACACCCCTGCGCCGCATCGCAGGCGTGACCTTCACCCGCAAGGCTGCCGACGAGCTACGGGTACGGGTGGGCTGGGCCATCGAGGAAGTCCTGACCACCGGACAACACCTGGACTTCGTGGCTTCACCGGACTCAACCCAAGCCTTTACCGAGGCGATGCGCGAACTCCCCGGCGCCACCATCAGCACCATCCACGGTTTTATGGGTCAGTGTTTGCGGCTGGTCGCCCCGATGCTCTCTCTCGACCCCGACTTTTCCATGTTGGGTGATTGGGAGGCCCAGGTTTTGTTTGAGGAGGAGTGGAACACCCTGCGCTACCTGGCCGCCGACCCGGCCCATTTGCTGTACGGCCTTGCCTCCGACGAACTGACCGAACCCCTCCTGCACTTGTTTTCCAAGCGTTCCCTGGCCGAAGCCCTTGAGCCAGCGGAGGGGGAGGTAGATTCCCTTCGGGACGGGCAGTTGCCTGTACACCTGCAGGAGAACGAGCGCTTGTTGCGCGTTTATCAGACGGTCTATGCCGCCTACGAGGCCCGTCTGGGGGCTAACCTGCTTTCACCCTCGGAGCTGGAGCGCAAGGCCCTCGAGCTCACCCGGCAGCCCCGCGCCCTGGGCCGTGTCCTCGAGCGGGTACAGGTGTTGCTGGTGGATGAGTACCAGGATGTGAACCCCTTGCAAGGAGCCTTTTTTGAAGCCCTCGAGCGAGCTGGTTTGCCCATCGAGATCGTGGGTGACCCCAAGCAGTCCATCTACGCCTTTCGCAATGCCGATGTGTCGGTCTTTCGCAAGGCTATGCGAGAGGGCCAGCTTCAACCCCCCCTGGCCTGCACCTACCGGCACAGCCAGACCCTGGTGCGTTTTCTGGGCCGCCTGACCGATACCCTAGCCCAAAATGGGCTGGGGTTTGGCCAAAGCGAAGCCCCCCAGGTGCAGGGGGTGCGGCCTGAGCGCGGGCGGCTGGAAATTCACTGGATAGATGGCGAAGCAACGCTCGACGATTTGCGAACCCAGGAAGCCTGGGTGCTGGCCCAGCGGCTCCAGGCCCTGTCGGACAAAACCAGTTACTCCGAAATGGCGGTGCTGGTGCGCTCGTATGGCAGCGTGCGCTTTCTGGAGGAAGCCTTTGCCCAGGCCCAGATTCCCTATGTGTTGCTGCAAGGGCGCGGCTACTACGAGCGGCAAGAGGTGCGCGATCTGTATCATGCCCTGAGGGCGGCCCTCGACCCCCGGGGGCTATCGCTGGCGGCCTGGCTGCGCAGCCCCTTTGGGCAGCTCGTTGCCAATGGGGCTTCGCTGCGACCGATGGAGTTGGGCCAGATCGAAAGCATCCTGCGCTCGGAAAACCCGGTTCGAACCCTGGCCCTGCACTTTCCGGTGGTGCACCAGCGGCTGCAAAAAATTCAGACCCAACTGCGGGTCGCGGCTCCGCTGGAGATCCTGAAGTTCCTGATCCGCGAGCCGATGATCGAAGGCCGGGCCTACCACGATTTTCTGGAAACCCGCCCGCGGGAAAACGTGGATGCCCTGCTGTTTTACTTTGCCCCGCGCCCACCGCAGAGCCTCGAGGGCTTGCTCGAGCGGCTCGAGTTGCTCTCCCATCAGGCCGATGCTGGCGACGTGCCGCAATCGGGCGAGGGGGTGCAAATTCTGACCATCCACCGTGCCAAAGGGCTGGAATGGCCGCTGGTAGCGGCATTTGACCTGGGGCGGAAGAATGTGCACCAAGCCCAGCCGCTGTATCTGGGGCAGGGGATAGGAGAAGAGGGAAAGGGGCGAGGGGGTGACGAGGGTCGCTTGAGGCAGTGGGTAGCACTTCCGGACACGCCGCAGTTTGAAAACTTCAAACAGCGACTAGCGGCGCTGGAAGAAGAGGAGAGTTATCGCTTGTTTTACGTCGCAGCTTCGCGGGCTAGAGACACCCTGATCTTGAGCGGGAGCGTGCGCCAGGGTAGGCCCGAAGGCTGGGCAGCGGTACTGGCCCGTATGGGACTGGGGCCAGAAAGCCCGCCATTTGACCGAAGCGATTTCCTGCACAAAACCTGGCGCTACCAGCCAGTACAGCCGGTGCATATCCGGGGCGATGCAGAACCCCCCCTGGCCTCACCCTGGATCGAAACCCGATTCGACCCCGAGCCTTTCCCACCGCTCTTTTCGCCCTCGGCCTTGAAGCACCAGGAGGCCGAACCCCTGCCCCTGCCCGACCCCGAAGAAGGAGAAGAAATTCCGGGCCGGGCCCGGGCCATCGGTACGCTGGTGCACTATGCCATCGGGCAGAATTGGCAGGCCAGCCACCCAGAGCACCTCGCCAACCTCGAGGCCCAGGAGGTCATGTTTCCCTTCGACCCAGACGAGCGTGCAGGCATCATGACCGAGGTGAGGGGGCTGCTGCAAAGCTACCAGGAACTCCTGGGCAACCTCCTCCCCTGGCCCCGCGACGAGGACTATCCCGAGTTTGCTATGGCCATTCCCATCGGCTCTACGGTCTGGCAGGGGGTGATAGACCGCTTGTACCGGGTGGGAGAACAGTGGTATCTGGAAGACTACAAGACCGACCTCGAGGTCAGGCCCGAGCGCTACCACTTACAACTGGGGGTTTACCTCGCCGCTATTCGCCAGGCCTGGAAGATCGAGCCCGAAGTGCGGCTGGTGTACCTGCGCTTCGGTCAGGTGGAGCGGCTGGACAAGGCCATCCTGGAAGCAGCCCTGAGGGAAGTTGCTCCCGGGTCACGCCTTTGAATTATTTACAAGTAGGTTTGGGCGGCAACTTTTTGCTGTAGCTGACCGTCACCCGACAAGTCAGGTCGGCGTAGATGGCTCGGATGGCCTCGCCCTCGAGGTCCAGCAGCCAGCGCCGGATGGCTTGGGGGGTGTTGGTCATCAGCCATTTCTTGGCCTCGTCGGCCTGGCCGGTGATCAGGCCACGGCCATAGTAGCCCAGCGCAGCGCTGCGGGCGTTGACTTCGTCTTTTTGGATCAGGGCATCCTGCAGGGCTTCGCGGTAATACGACAGGGTGCGAAAACCCAGGGCGGGGAAGCGGGCAGTGGCATCCACATAGCGCACCCCATCCCAGGCCAGGATATAGGTCAGACGCGGATAAACCTCCCTCGGCAACCCACCAAAATCAGCAAATACATCGGTGCCCACGATGATCTCGGCGCGCTTGTCGTTGTTCACATCGCGCACTTCCAGTACCCCCGCCGTGCGTCCCCGGTAGATGAGCAGGTTGCGAAAGCCCTGTTCTTGGGTAAAGAAATAGGCTGTGGTGTGGGGTCCCGAAACCTCGTTGATCCAGAGCTCGATGGGCGCCTGACCGGTGAGTTCGACCTGCTTGACCTCGAAGCGTCCACCCTTAATCTCTACTTGAGTACGATCTGAACGAATAATTCGCAGTAAACCGGGCTCTTGTCGTATGGTGTACTGACCCCAGGCGATGGGCGTATTAGAAGTGGATTGGGCCAGGGCAAAGCTGGATAAAACCAGTGCTGTAGCCAGAATTTGCACTCTCATATTGCAACGCTACCAGAGCCTTGCATGAGAGTGCGTGGGGGTTTGCTCTAGGAAAATTTACTGTTGCTGCTGAAACTGCTTCTCCTCCTGCCAGGGCTCTACTACCACCCGGGTCTCGATGTGGGCGTTCAGGGTAGCCGAGACCGAGCAGTACTTGGTGTGGGATAGCTCCACCGCTCGCTCGAGGGCTTCCTGGGTGACATTCGGCCCTGCGCCATAGTGCGTTACCAAGATGTGGGTATAGCGCTTGGGGTGTTCTTCGGCCCGCTCGCCCACGGCCTCTACACGGTAGCTGGTCAGGGGCTGGCGCTTTTTCTCCATGATGTCCACCACATCGTAGGCGGTGCAACCGGCCAGAGCGGCCAGCAGCAACTCCATCGGGCGCATGCCAGTAGAAGGCTGGTCGCCGTCCACCATCACCCGATCGCCCTGCTCGCTGATGCCTACAAACCGGTGTCCTCCCAATCGGTGCAATACCACTTTTTTCGTCGCCATAAACCTCCTAGGGGCGGTTTCTTTTTGGCTGCAAGCACAGACCGCCGCTTCGATATCTGCCCAATTGGCCGGGCGTGGGCGCTCGAGAGAGCTACCCTGTCTGGATGATATTCCAAGCCCCAGGGCAAAATGACCCGATTGCTTCACATTGTGTCGTAGCATCGAACACAAGGTGAATCGCAGTTTTCGCTTGTTCTCCATTGGCCCGCGTATTCGCAAGCAGGGGGTGCACCTGATTGCTACCTCTGCCCTAAGGCTGCGAATTCTAAGCCTGGGTGCCTTCAGCCGTAAGGTGTTGGTGGAGCCGCGCAAAGGCTGGCTGGTGATCCACGACCGACAGTTCTGGTTTTTTGAGCGTATCCGCCTGGTTCCTTTCGAGCAGGTGGAGGCGGTCACCTATGGTTTCGAAGATTGGACATTCGGCGGCTGGTTCTTTCGCACTCGAGATACCCGCGAGCTTTTTCGGGTTGGTCTGCGTTTGCGAACCGTCAAAGAATTTGACTTGTTCGGGTTTTATGGCCAAGGCCGCTTTGTCAACGAAAGCTATTTTCCCGATTGATGGTTCTGGGAAGATTTCCTCACCGATTTGAGTGGTACCCAAGAGCAAGAGTCGCGGGTGCTGGTGGAGCTTTTGAGCAAAATGATGGGGGTCAGGATGGATCGCCCGAGGTTTTGACGTAGCAAAAAGGAAGGAAATTCTTGGCTGAATGTAAGCCCAAAGACAGGCGGTTGTTGGCGTTGGGGCAGATAATTGAACTATGCAGATGTTGCAGGGGAAAGTCTTCATTTTGACGGGGGGCGGCGGAGCCATTGCCGGGGCTATCGCCAAGTCCTTTACCCAGGCCGGAGCCAAGCTAGCCCTGGTAGACGCGCACGAGGGAACCATCCATCAGCGGGTGCAGGAACTGGGTGGGCGGGCTTTTGTGGCCAATCTGACCCACTACCCCGATGCCGAGATGCTGATTCGGCAGGTGAAGGCGCAGATGGGGCGGGTGGATGGCCTGGTTCATACGGTGGGTGGTTTTGCCTATGCGCCCATCAAGGACGCCGACCCCAGCCTCTACGACCGGATGTTCGACCTCAACATGCGCACCTTGTTTTATATGACCCGAGCCATCATTCCCGAGCTGCTGGGCCAGAAAGACGGTTTTATCGCCGGAATTTCTGCGGCGGCGGCGTGGCATGGGGCGGGGCCTGGCGTGGCGCTATATGCAGCAGCCAAGGCAGCCGTTGCCACCTACCTGCGTTCATTGGATGCCGAACTGGCGGGCACGGCAGTACGGGTGGCGATTGTATACCCGATGGGTGCAGTGGATACCCCAGCCAACCGCAAAGAGATGCCCGATGCCGACCCGATGGCCTGGGTAGACCCTGGCGAGATTGGCGAAAGCCTGGTCTATGCGGCCAGCCGCAGCCCCAGGGGCCGGGTGATGGAGTTGCAGATTTTCCCGCCCCGCTGAACGTGCCGGGTGCCTTGGCCGTTAGCCTGAGCGTAACTGTAAGTTGTCGTGCAAATTGGCTTGCTGCCTCGCACCCTTTTGCATTAGGGTGGAACGCATGGATGTAACCGCGTATGTGCAAGCAGTGGGGTATCTGGGTATTTTTGCCACTGTATTTGTGGAAACAGGATTGTTGGTAGGGTTTTTCCTACCAGGAGACTCCCTGCTGATAGCGGTGGGGCTGTTGGCAGCCGCTAAAAAACTCCAGTTGTCCATTGCTTTGCTGGCGCTGTTTTTGGGCTCGGTACTGGGCAACAACCTGGGCTATTTTCTGGGTCGTAAGATTGGGCCGGTCTTGCTTACCAAAGCCAGGGTAAAGAGCGAAGATTTCGAACGCACCCATCGCTTCATGGCACGGTTTGGCCCGCTTTCGATTTTGATTGGCCCGTATGTGCCGGTGTTCCGGGCCGTGGTGCCTTTTGTGTGCGGCACCCTGAAGATGCCCTGGTCACGGTTTTTTGTGTTGAGCTTGCTGGGGAGCTTGCTCTGGACGCAGGGCCTGACCCTGCTGGCCTACTATGTGGGCACGAAAATCCCGCACCTCGAGCGCTATGTATACCTGATTTTGTTGGCTGGGGTGGGCTTTGGGATCGCGCTGGCAGCCTGGCGGGCCTACCGTTCGGGCAACCTGCGCTGGCCTGGCCGTAGTGCTGAGTAGCCTAGCCGTGCGTCTCTACCAGCTCGACCAGCACCCCTCCGAACCCCTTGGGGTGGATAAAGGCGACCTTGTGCCCTCCAAAGCCGGGGCGGGGGGCAGTGTCAATCAGCGGCGTGCCCTCGGCGGCCATGCGATGCAATTCGGCCTGGATGTTGGCGGTGGCGAGGGCGATGTGGTGCATCCCTGGCCCGCGTTTCTCGATAAATTTGGCGATGGCCGAGTCGGGGCGGGTGGCGCTGAGCAGTTCCAGCCTGCTGTGTCCACTCTGGAGCATCCAGACCTCCACACCCTGGCTTTCTACAGTGTCGGTGGCCTCGAGCACGTACCCCAGTTTCAGGTAGGGCTGGGCGGCTTGCTCCAAATCTTGTACTGCGATGCCGATATGGTGAATTTCCATATTCCCAAACTACCCCAATTGCTGCTTGCGGGACAGGGATATTCGTAAGGGTGGAAGGGACGATCCCTTCCAGGACGGGCAATGCCCGTGCACCCACGGGACGGGCCTCTCGCTGCCGGCGGCGTGCACCCAGATGCTACTCCACTGGGATAAAGGCCAGCCCGGTGATGCGCTCCTGGAAGCTGCCCAGCGAGGAAGAACGAACCCCCGCAGTGGTGAGGGCGCTGGCGATATTGACCGTCAAGTCTATTACCGAGAGGGTGGGGAGATCCTGGTCGGCGATGTAGAAAAATTGATCAATCCCCACGGTGGCCGTACTGTAGCGGCGCGTGCGCAGAAGCCCACTTTCTGTTTCGCGGGGCAACTGGAAGCCCCCTTCAAAACGGGCCAGCCCGGTGCCCAACACGAAGACCGGGGGAGCCCCCCTGGCAAACGACCGTGCTGCGATATTACTATCCCGGCTCAGCCCTACCTCACTGGTTGTGCTGAGGTTCCAGGAAGCCAGGGTGGTGTCGGTGGTGGTGGGGTCGCTGTCGTCCAGCAGACCCAGGCCCTGGCCTCCAACCAGAATCAGGTCGGTGGGTGCCGCGGTGGTAAGGCTCAAGGTTCGCTCGATGGGAGGGTTGACGAAATCGTATTGCCCGAACTCGCGTGGGGTCAGGTAGAGCAAATGGTCACTCGCTCCCAGGGTGAGCCGTACGGGAGCGGTCAGGCGTACCAGGCTGGGGTTCAGAAAATCAATGGGGGTCGGGAGGGCAGTGGCCGTAAAGGGGATAATCCAGGCCCGGTATTCTTCGACGGGGCGCGGGGGGGTGGCGGGCGCGGGCGGGCAGACCAGCAAAACATGGTTCTGCCCCTGGCGCAGGTAGCCCCTGGCGCAATCCACATTCAGGGCCTGGTCGAAGCCATCTAGTGGGGGGGTTCCCACATCGTCTACCGTGAGGTTGTTGGTGATGTAGCGGCGCAGGCGGCTGGGGGTGAGCACCCAGAGCTGGTCGTTGCCCACGCCCAGACTGCGGCGATAGAGCAGGGTCACTACCGGCTGGTCTATGTCCCAACTACCCACCCGGCGGGGTGGGTCGAAATTGCCGGGCTGGAGGGTGCTGCTCTGGAAAAAGCGAATCTGGTAGGTGCTGCTGCTGGGGTTGTTGATCCCGGCTACCAGCAGGGCGCGGGTGGGTTCTTCGCTGCTGCCAGTGCAGGCGGAGAGGGTGGTCAGGAGCAGGCCCAGGGTCAGTGTGTGCATATGCCGCTTCATCTAACGTCCTCCAGGGTTGGGGAGTTTGATGCCGCCGGGCAGGATGATGTTGTTCTGGTTGAACAGGAACTCTGCGGCATCACCACCCAGGGCAAAGGAAAACTTGAACTCCTGTTTGAGGGTATCGAGGCTGGCCCGGAAGGCCCAGCAGCAGCGGTCAATAATCAGGTCGAAGCGGGGGCGCAGGATGGTGCCCTCGAGGTTGGGCAAGAAAAATTCCTTAGGGTTTACTCCACCGCTTTCGGGGGCGTTCCAGACGATGCGGTAGAACAAGCGGGTTTTTTCGAGGCCCATGAAGCTAAACGTAGGGCCAAACTCGCGCAGGGTCACACGAAAGCGCCCACTGTTGTTGGTCAGGCGCTCGAGGCCCAGAAAACCCTGTAACGAGAGTCCTGGTGGGTCTTCTGGGCGCAGGGGTGCCGGAAAGATTTCCAGCTCGCCGCTAAAGCGCAAAAAGCGCAGAAAGGCCTGGGTGTCGTCCTCGAGGGTGAGGGGGTTTTCCGCTTCGGGGAAATGGAACTCGGCCGAGACCTCGTTGATGAACAGATCGGGCTCGCGCACCGCCGCCCGCACCGCCAGGCGGGGGTTGCGCAAAATACCCTCGCGAAAGTTCCATAACAGGTCGGCCTGAAGCAGGTCGGAACTATACTGGTAGCCCAACCGAAAACGGGTTTCGCTGCCGGGGCTAAAGCCGATGCTATTGGCGAAAACGAAGGTATGCAGGCTCAGGGTCAGTTGGGCCACCCCATCCAGCAGCGCCGGGGTGGTGAGGGGGGTGGGGTTGGTGGCGGAGGGCAGTGGAGCATAGAGGTGGGAAAAGGTCTGGCGCAGGCGGAAACTGTCGGGAGCCTCTTGCACCACCACATTAATTTCGCTGCGGATGGCCTGTCCGTTGTTCAGGTCGCGGCTGTGTAGCAGCGAGGTGGTGTTGCCGGGGGGGTTGTAGCTGGCGGCGAGCTCGAGGGGGTCGTAGCGGGCAATCAGGGGAATCTGCGCGGGTGGCCGGATTTCCTTGTCCTGTACGTCCCACCAACGGTAGCCCGTGCGCAGCGAGAAGTTAAAGGGCTGGGGGTTGTAGGCAGCGCTCAGGCTGAGCAGCCGATCCAGCCCCAGCTCGATGTTGCGCTCGTGGTTCAGGTTGAGGCTAAGGGGGGCGGGCGCCAGGCTGAGGGCGGTGCGCAGAATGCTCCAGCGGCCCAGCTCGAGGTCGCGGCTCACACTCGTCGTAAGGTTCAGCCAGGGGAAGGGGCGCGAGGTGATGGCGAACTCGGCGGGAGGGTCGAAGATGCGGCGCTCGAGGTCGCGGCCAGCCCGTGCGGTGAAGGAAAAAATCGGGTCGGGGTTGAAGCTGAACGAGCCTTCCAGGCGGCTATTGCGCTGGGGCCGCTCGAAGTCGAATTGAAAAGGAGTTTCGCCTTCCACTGCATTGCGGCTGATGCTCAGGTTCACGCTGAAAGCCCCCAGGGTCTGGCCCACACTGGCACGGGTATCCCAGCGGATGAGCCGCTCAAACTCGGTGGGGTTGCCCTGGGGATCAAAGTTCTGGGTGCTGTAGTAGCGCCCGATAAAGGTGTTCTCGACGCTGAAGCTAAAACCCGGCCAAGGGGGAGTGGCGGGGCGGTAGCTGCTGCGGTGCTCTACCCACAGCCGCCCCGCGCCAATATACGGCCCCAACCGCCGGGCGCTGCGGTTGAGGGGGTTGCTAGGGGCTTCGTAATAACCCAGCAAAACCCGTCCGTTCAGGCGGAACTCGCCCTCGATGCCCCTGGGAAAACTGATTTCTGCCTCCGGGAGTCGTTTGGGTGTGGTGCGCTCGTTGGGCAGGGCCAGGGGGTTGTGGTCCAGGTAGCCGTCCAGGGTCAGGCGGTAGAGAGGCTCGCTGCTGGTTGAGGTTTGCCGGGTAGCCCCCTCGATTAAGAAGGTGCTGTAGTCGGGCTGTCCCCCCGCCCCCTGCAAAAAGCGCGGTTCTACTTGTGAGCTATCATCGCGGACGATCAGCCCTTCCACCCGCCAGTCGGGTTCTTCTAGCTTGTAGCTAAAGCGGTACTTAAAAATACCGTCCTTGCGTGGGTCGCTGTCGGGCAACACCAACCCGGCGGGTGGGGGTAGATACAGGAACTGGTAGCGCTCGAGGGCCGCCCCAATACCGTAGTGGTCAAAGCCAAAGCCCCAGCCTCGCCGCTCGAAATAGCGCAGCAAGGTAAAGCCAATGCCAAAGTCGGAAACATAGGGCAGGTCGGCACTCACAAAAACCCCATCGCTGTCGCTCTGGCCGAACTCGAGCTTGGGCCGCCGGTCGTTCAAAAACAACAGCAGCACCGGTAGATAGAGGGTGCGTTCCCCGCGTAGCAAGACCCACACCCCTCTGGCAATAATTCGGTCGCCCGGATAGAGCACCACCTCGCTGGCCTGAAAGGCGTAGTCGGCCACCTCCTGCTCGCAGCGCTGGCAGGGGGTCAGGTAGCCCTCTTGCAGCAAAATCTGCCCGGCGGCCCGAGTGCAGATGGGGCCACTCAGAAAAAACTCGCCCGACTCGATCTTCACCTCAATCGCCTCGAAGCTCTCGTCATCGGTGAAAAGCTCGAGTTCCTCGGCCTCAATCAACTGGCCCTGCTTGTCCTGGTAGCGCACCCCGCCCAAGAGCATCAGGCGCTTGCGGGTGCGGTTATAGATGACCCTCAGAGCCTCGATGCTCTCGCCGTCCCGATCCATCTTGACCGGATTGCCCACCAGAATTACCAGCTCCTCGCCCGCCTCGTTGCGCAGCTCCAGGCGCTCGGCCTCGAGGATTTTCAGTCTTTTGCCTCCCGTAGCGGGCGCTTGTTCGGTTTCCTGGGCGAGGGCGGGTGCAAAGAATAAGAGCAGGAGCAGGAAGGGGAGCAGGGGAGAGGGGAAGCATGTGTGCAGGGGCGTGCTCAGGCGGGGTAGATTCCCGTTGGGAGACCCTGTGGGTCTACACCCGTGGGGTAGGTTCCCGTTGGGAGACCCTGCGGGTCTACACCCGTTAGGCAAAGCGCTGTTTTGCCGAACCCCCATGTTCCCTCTCACGCTCATCGCTTCCCCAGTCGCAACAGGGCCAATCCGGCCATCGCGTATAGCAAATTCGGCCCCCAGGCTGCCAGGATAGGGTGCAGCACCCCTTGTTCACCCATGATGCGCCCCACGCTCCAGGTAGCGTAGTAGATAAAGGTCAGCACCACCACTCCCAGCATGCCCAGGCTGCGGCTACCGCCCAGCAGGAAGAAAGCCAGCCCCACCGCAAAGATGGCGAAGGAATACACCGCGGCGGGTTCGGCCCATTTGCGATTCAGCGCGGTCAGTTCGGCGTGGTAGGGCAGTCCCTGGGTGCGGTACTGGGCGATGCGTTGGCGCAACTCGGCCACCGTGAGGCTAAAAAGACCCCCCGGCGGCTCCAAGGACAACTCGACCAGCGGAACTGTAGCCCGGTCGAAACGTGCGACCGTGCGCGGTCTGGCCCCACCGTGCGTGACCCGTAGCCCTTCGGAGAGCACCAGCGAACCCTGCTCAAAGCGGCCCGTTTCAGCTACCAGTATCTCCTCCGAGGTGATGACCCGCACCTTGCCGATGCCGGTATCGCTGACCTCACCCACATATACGATGCGCCCATAAGCGTCCACCAGCCGGGTGCCGGGCTGGAGCAAGGCGCGGGGTTTTTGCAGAACCGCCTGACGCAAAACATTTTGCCCCTGCTGTAGACTGCGTGGCACCAGACTATCTGCTGCCACCAGACACACCACAAACAAAAAAGTACCCAGCAGCAGCAGTGGAAACAGTACCCGCAGCTTGGAAACCCCCCCTGCCAACATGGCCTTTAGTTCGGACTCCTCGCCCATGCGCGAGAGCACCAGCAAGAGAGCAAACAAGAAAGCCAGCGGCATTCCCCGCACCAGCGCCTCGGGCACTCGGTAGGCCAGATACTGGCTTACCACCCAGGGGTCGGCCCCTCTGGCCAAGAGTGGGGCCAGCACCTCGTATAAAGCCCCACCCAGCAAGGCCAATACCACCACCGCCAGCCCCCCCAGCACGTAGGTACCTACCTCCTTGGTCAGGTAGCGGTCGAGGGTGTTCACGGCTGCCTCCTGTGCGGGAAAGGAAGAGGAGGGCTTGGGAGAAAACCAGCTGGAGCAGAATCCAGCGTAGGTAGGGTGCACTCGAGCACAGCTTGAAGGGGGCGTTGGTTTGGTGCATGGATGCACTTCACGGGCATTTCAGGGCCCCGATTAAGCCCTAAGCCCCAGACCCTAAGCCCCATCATCGCAGTAGTCTCCAGGTTCCGAAGAGTGCCAAGCCGCCATAAACGATGTTGGGCAGCCAGGCGCCGTATGCACCGAGCAGGTCGAAACGAGCGAACTGAGCCGAGAGGGTGAAGAGCATCCAGTAGCCGAAAATTAGACCCACCACAGTAATGAAGGCCCAGGCCGATTCACGCAACGAGAGGCCAATCACAATGGCCAGCCAGGCCAGCACCACAGTGCCAGCTGCGTTGGCGTAGCGCCGGGCCAGGGGGAATTGTGCCGAAGGGTCGGCTTTGGCTGCGGCATGCAGATCGGGCATGCGCATGGCCTCATAGGAAATGGCTTTGGGTTGTACGCCGATGGGAAAGGGCAGGGGGTGCTCGGCTTCCTGGAAGATTTTGCCATTGGGATCTACACGGTAGGCATTTTGCAGCCGCCAAGCCCCACTGACCCAGATGCCCCGGTCGGCGCTCCAGATAGAACCGCCAGGTTCTACTACCCGAATCCCCTCCAGCCGAGAACCTACCTCGCCCTGGGGGGGCGGGTAGATACGCTGGGCATAGTACACACCCAACCCCTGGGGCGTATAGGTGCGCTCGGTGAGCACACCGGAGGGCTCGGAGCCATAGTAAATCTTGTATTGCAAAGCCTCGAAACGCTCCTGAGCGATGGGTTTGAGCCAGCCTTCATTGGATAGAACGATGGCGCCTACCACCAGCCCCAGCGCCACCACTGGCCCAATGAAGGTGCGCGGTGGTACCCCGCCCGCATAAGTGGCTTTGAGTTCGGACTGGCGGATCCAGCGGGCCAGCGCCACCAGCAGGGCAAACACCAGGCCCAGCGGCAGCGCGATGCCCAGGGTATGGGGCACCCGGTAGGCTACCATCTGGGCAATTTCAATCACGGGTGTTTTGGCCCGCAGGAAGGCCCCCGAGAGCGAGGAAAGCAGATCGAAGGTGATCAGCCCGACGAATAGCAGCACACCCAGCAGATATAGCGACAACGTTTCGCGTAATAGATAACGCTGCAACATCCCAGAGCGAAGTATAAGGTGCTGCCAGGTGAGAAGCGGCCAATTTGACCCCATATAGCGATAATCTCGATATTTTGGGGTTTCTCTCCAATGCCCTCATCGAGTTTCACTGTCAAAAATCGCCTAAACAGACCATGACCTTCTACCAATACCGTCGCAAACGCATCTCTGGAACTATCACCCCTGATTTATCCCCTCTGGAATGGATTGCGGCCTGACCGCGTAAATCGGAAACAAAAACCTCCAGAGGCTATTTTTTTGAATCCTATGGTTGCTGAGCTTGCCGAAGCAGAGCACACCCCTCGCGGCTGAAGCGACAGGTTGTTTGGGTTGTGGTTTGTTGCTTTCAAATACCAATCTGAATTTTTTGTTCGCTGGGTGCGTTCAGAATGTCGGGGTGGGGTAGGGCTACGATAAACTTGCCACCGCGTTTCAAGTACTCCTGGTATTGGCGGGCCATCTCGCTGGGTTGTTCGCTGAGCAAGAGCAGGTAGTCGGGTTGTTCTTCGAGCAGTTTGTGGACGCCATAGATGGGCACATGCACCCCAGCCATGTAGCGGCCATGTTTGCTGGTATCGCCGTCTACCACGAAATCAATTACTTCGCGGCCCAGCCCGACATAATTGAGCAAGGCCGCGCCCTGCGTATTGGCACCGTAAGCAGCTACCCTGCGTCCACGGGCACGCAGTTCAGTCAGCAGCGCCATCAAGGCTTCGCGCACAGCCGCGATACGCGAGGCAAACTCGAGGTAATAGGCGGCTCCTGTCAGGCCCATGGTCTGCTCTTCCTCCATATACCAGCCAACCGAAGATTCGATCTGGCGGGCCTTGCCCAGGTAGTAGCGCAGATACCCGTCTGAAAGCGGTTCGATCCGCTGGAGCCATAAGCCGTGACGGCGCGCCAATTCGTTCAATGCACTGACCGAGAAATAGTGTTGTTGCTGATGGGTGAAGTGTTCGAACTGCCGGGCCTCGAGCAACTCCCGCACATAGGGCAATTCCATCACCACCGAGCCACTATCTTTGAGCACCACCGCGAGGCTCTCGAGCAATCCATTGAGATCGTTGCTATACGAAAGCATCTGATTGACCAGCACCACATCGGCCCGGAGCCCCTCCTCGCGCAGTTGGTTGGCATAGCTACGGTCAAAGGGCTCGTGCCTGGTGGGAATTCCTTTGCTGGAAGCCGCTTTGCTGCGCTCTGGATGGGTCTCGAGATAAACCACCCGTACCCCAGCTTGCATCAGAGGGCGCATCAGCTCTATGCTGCTTCCCTCCAAGGCCAACACCAGGTGGTGGGTACCCAGCCGGTAGTTGTGCATCAGCCGCTCGAGCAGTCCCCCCTGCACAGGCCCGGCAGGGGCCGGGACGGTATCCCCAACAGGGTCGCTGGTCAGTTGAACCAGTCCACAGCGCTTGCAAAAGCCCACCTCGAGGCTTCGCCGTTCTTCCGGGGTGGCAAGCTGATCGGTGCTCAGAATGCTGGAAAGGGGAAGCCTTCCCAAACTTAAAAAGGACACCAGTTCTCCCGATCCACATGAGCGGCACATCTTGACTTTCTTCATCGAAATCACCCGAGTACCGGCATTGCCGGGTCTCCACTGAGTAGAGGGTACGAACTTGACCGTAATCCCCCCGTTATCGGGGTTTGCCCGCATGGGTAGTGGGTTGTGCCGATTCGTTAAGGGGTATAAAAAGGCGCTTTAGAGGCACAACGTGGGCGTAACGAAGTTTTTAACGAATAGATGGAGGCTCATTAATTCGGATTAAATTCCCATCTAGAACGGTAAAATTCCCCCGATTGGTTCGTCTTTTAAGCCTGGATTGTTAATCATTATTCTCTTCTACGGAGGTTCCATCCTTCAACTCGTGCTGTATCGCAGGGTTTCGAACGAAGAAATAGCAGCTCCCACCAATACCTCCGTACAACGGTTTTTGTGGTACTGGGTCAATTACGCCGCACAGCGTGCGGCGTAATGGTGAGAACCGCGATAAGGACAAAATGAACCCTCTCTCCTAAACATCTCCCCCGAAATGGTCTACCCTAAGTTCATGGCCATCGCCACACCCCAAGCCATCCGCCCGGATTTCCCATTGCTGGCCCATCATCCCGATCTGGTCTATCTCAACTCGGCGGCCACCAGTCAAAAGCCCGAAGTGGTCATCGAAGCGGTATCCCGTTACTACCGAGAACTAAATGCCAGTATCCACCGGGGGGCTTATACCCTTTCGGTGCAGGCCAGCGAAGCCTACGAGAATGCTCGCGGTACGCTGGCCCGCTTTATCGGAGCCGACGAGCGCGAGATTATCTTTGTGCGCAACACCACCGAAGCCCTCAACCTGGTGGCCTATGCCTGGGGATTGCGTAACCTGGGGCCAGGTGATGAGATTTTGCTCACCGAGATGGAGCACCACGCCAATCTGGTTCCCTGGCATCTGATCTGCGAGCGTACCGGGGCCAAGATCAAGGCCATCCCACTCGGCCCAGACGGGCGTTTGGAATTGGAACATCTCAACACCCTCCTGACCGAGCGGGTCAAGTTGGTCAGCGTGATGCATGTTTCCAATGTCCTGGGAACCGTCAACCCAGTTGCCCAAATCGCCCAGGCGGCCAAAGCCGTGGGGGCTCTGACGGTAGTGGATGGAGCCCAATCGGCCCCGCATATGCCTGTTAGGGTGAGGGAACTGGGGGCTGATTTCTACGCGTTTTCGGGGCACAAGATGTGCGGCCCTACCGGGGCCAGTGTGCTGTGGGGTCGCTACGAGGTACTACAGACCCTGGCCCCCTTTCTGGGGGGCGGCAGCATGATTCGGGAAGTTTATGTAGACCGTTCCACCTATGCCCAGCCCCCCCAGCGCTTCGAGGCCGGAACCCCGGCGGTGGCCGAGGCCATCGGGCTGGCGGTAGCGGCGGATTATCTGCTGAACCTGGGTATGGATCAGGTCTGGCAACATGAGCGCGAACTGGTCGCTTATGCATTACAGCGCCTCGACGAAGAGTTACCCGAAGTACGCACCTTTGGCCCCAGAGGCTCCGACCGGGGTGGGGTGATTCCCTTTGTGCTGGGCGGTATCCACGCCCACGACGTAGCAACGGCCCTCGACCAGTACGGCATCGCGGTGCGGGCCGGACACCACTGTGCCCAACCCCTGCATCGCAGACTGGGCGTGGCTGCCACGGTTCGAGCCAGTTTTTACATCTACACCACCCCGGAGGAGATAGATCGCTTCATTGACGCGCTGAAAAAGGTGCGGGACTTTTTCAAAGCCTGGCTTTGAAGGAATGGGTGGTTTCTATCAAGCAATTGTCTCTTCGCGGAATTGCAACTCGTAAAGATCTTTGTACAGCCCACCCTGGGCCAGGAGTTCCTCGTGGGTGCCCTGTTGGACGATCTGGCCCTGATCCAGCACTACGATTAAATCTGCATTGCGAACGGTAGAAAGCCGGTGGGCAATTACAAAGGTAGTGCGCCCCTTCATCAGCTGATCCAGGGCCTCTTGCACCAGTGCTTCGGACTCCGAGTCAAGCGAGCTGGTGGCCTCATCCAGGATCAGAATCCGGGGGTTTTTGAGGATGGCCCTGGCGATAGCCACCCGCTGGCGTTGTCCGCCCGAGAGTTTGACCCCTCGCTCACCCACCAGGGTTTGGTAGCTCTGGGTAAAGGCGCTGATGAACTCATGGGCGTTGGCGGCTTTGGCGGCCTCGAGCACCTCCGCCTGGGTAGCCTGGGGTTTGCCGTAGCGAATGTTTTCCTCGATACTGCCGGAGAAAAGCTGAGTTTCCTGTGGCACAATAGCGATGTGTTGCCGCAATTCCAGGGGTTCTACCTGACGAATATTGATGCCGTCGAGCAAGATACGCCCTGCACTGGGGTCGTAAAAGCGTGGAATGAGGGAGACCACCGTGCTCTTGCCTGCCCCCGATGGCCCTACCAGTGCCACTACCTGACCTGGGTGGGCCTGCAGGCTCACCCCCTGTAGCACCTGGGTATCGCCCCGGTCGCCGTAGCGGAAGCTTACATTCTCGAAGCTAACCTGGCCTCGCACCTCTCCCAGGCTTGAAGTTGGAGACTCGGCCTTGATTTCAGACTGCTCATCCAGCAGGGTAAAGATGCGTCTGCTGGCACCCAGGGTTTCTTGGAAAGTCGCGTACAAACCAGTAAAACTTGCAATCGAAATTGCCACAAAAAAGGTATAGAACAAGAAAGATACCAGCGCCCCCACCGTCATTTCGCCCGCCAGCACCAACCGTCCCCCAAACCAGATCACCAGGGCCAGGCTGGTGAAGGTGGCGAACGAGATGCCTGCTCCAAAATAGGCTGCTCGTAAACTGCCAACCCGCACCGCCAACTTGAGGGCCTCGAGAATGCGCTGACCATAGCGATGGGTTTCCACCTGTTCTGCCGTGAAGGCCTGTACCACCCGAACTCCCACGATGGCCTCTTCGGCATTGGCGTTGGCTTCGGCCAGCTTGTCTTGCACCTGGGTGGAGAGTTTGCGCAGCCTGCGTCCGGCAAACGAGGCCAACAAAATTACCACTGGAACCACCGACAACATCACCAGGGAAAGTTTCCAACTGGTTATAAAGATGATCACGATGCCCCCGATCAGGGTGATGGCCTGGTTAATAAACTGCACCAGCGAACCCGAGACGGCGTTTTGCACAGTGCTGGCATCGGAGGTTAGGCGCGAGGTAATTTCGCCGGTCTTGCGGTTTTCAAAAAACCGTACCGGTAAGGTCAGAAGATGGGTAAACAGGGCTTTGCGCAGATCTGCGACCACCCCTTGCCCTACCCGCACCAGCAAGTAGGTGTTGAGGTAGTTGAAAACCGCCTGTAGAGCAAAGATGACAATCAGCCCCAAGGCAATCCGATCCAGGGCAGCCGCAGAGCGGGCTTCCGAGAGTGCCCCGTCTATCAAGCGGCCCACAAAGTTGGGGAAGACCAGCCCCAACAGGGAAGAAAAAGTGGTGGCAACCAGGGCAACTGCCAGCAAGCTGCGATAAGGGCCTATATAGGATAGCAATCTAGAAAGCTGCTTGATATCGCCGGGTTCGGATTTGTAGGGTTCGCGGGACAGTGCAGGTCGCATAGGGAATACCTTAGCTACAGTCTGATGAATTGCCGAGCGTCCGATTGTGAACCGGGGGTGAATGCCCCGCCAGCATAGAGGCTGTCTTGAATATCTCGAGTCTCGAGTTCAGCGGGCCTAACCGTCCGAACCACCCCTCTCGGCGCAGACCCCACCTAGCCAGCCGAAGACCCCCCCTACAAGCGCTTGCGCCATCGAAGGGGAGGCTCCCAGGCGCATCAAAAACCGATTTTCAAAACGGTCTTTTAGCGTTTTTCAGCAACCAGCGGCCCTGTTCGCCTTGAAAAAGTTGGTCTACAACGTTTCCCACATTTACGCTTCCATACGGGAGCGTAAATTAAGCCGTACAGGTCGTAATTTAGCTGTACGGCTTATTCGTGGGAAACGCTGTAGGTTGCTTGAATGACTCCGCTATTCGGCGGAGTCATGGTGAAAACCGCGATAGAATTGACCTTGACATGAGTCTCCTGGACGACCTTTACAAAGAAATCATTCTGCGCCACTACAAATCACCGCACAACTATGGTCCGCTGG
>JBBIUP010000017.1:0-28782 GCA_037440185.1 Meiothermus sp.
TAAGAGCCCAAACTTTCAAAACAGAGGATATTCGATTACGGTGGGTTTGTTAGAGTATAGAGCGAATATGATCGTCTTAACTGGCGAAATCCTGATTGACCTTATAGGTCGCAATCTGAATTCCCGTTCTGCACTGGCCTATACCGGGATTTTGGGGGGCTCGGCCCTGAACACCGCCTCGATCCTGGCTCGAGTGGGTGCGCCTACGCGCTTTGTCAGTGAACTTGGGCAGGATTTTTTGGGCAACTGGGCCATCACCCGCATTGCCGAGCGCAAGATTGAGACCCGCTTTATCAAACAGCTTCCGGAAGTGCCCACCCCTTTGAGCCTGGCCGAGGTAGACGCGCAGGGCAATGCCCAGTTCAGCTTCTATCGGGCCTTTGGCGATACCCAGTTCAGCCCGGATAGCGCGGCCATGGCCCGTGCCAAGTGGTTTCATTTTGGCTCCCTGTCGGCATTCGACCCTCGCAACAGCTCCGGTATTGAAAGCTTGCTCGAGATTGCCCGTGAATACGATGTGCTGGTCAGCTTCGACCCCAATCTGCACGCAAGGCCGAGCGAAGCCTATTGGGAGCAGCTTCGGCGCTACATGCCCTATATTTCGGTATTCAAAGCCAGCCTCGACGATGCCCGTCTTCTCTTCCCCAACACCGCCAACGATCCCAAGATTCTGCTCGAGCACCTGGTCGAGCTGGGCGCACCGGTCACGGTCTTGACCCTGGGTGCTGCCGGAGCCATGGCCGCTTTCCGCACCCGGATGATGCGGGTTCCGGGGGTCAAGGTAACGGTGGCAGATACCATCGGAGCCGGGGACGCCTTCACGGCTGGCCTGATCTACGGGATGATCAAGCAAGAAATTGGCTCGAGGATGGAACTGCTTTCGTGGGATGGAACCCAGCTCCCGGTTGTCCTGGCTTCCTCCTGCCACCTTGCTGCCATCACCTGCACGGTGGAAGGAGCCAGCCCACCCGAACAACCCCTGCATGCCTGGTGGGAGCGTTTTGGTTAGGGCTTCTAGCCGAAACCATCCATAGCCAACAGTGAAGCAATCACAAAAACCCCAGTCACTTGACCGGGGTTTTATAAGGTATTGGTGGGAAGTGCTCTACACTCGAGCCGCCGAACGGTTGTCCTGGGCCATGGCATGACCAATAGCCTTTTCGTGGCCGTCCACTTCGAAGGCATGGAGTTTGGTGGTATCCATCAGCAGGTCAATGGTGTCGCTGGGCAGCACCATGGCGTGGCCGTCCACCTTGGCGGTCATCATGTTCCCGCCCACCTCGACGTGCACTTCGGTGTCGGCTCCCAGGGGCTCGACCACCTCTACCCTGCCCTTGACGATGTTGTCGCCTTCCGGAATGGTCGTCCAGCCCTTAAGGCCAATGTGTTCGGGACGAATGCCCATCCAGACTTCCTTGCCGTTGTAGGGCATCAGGCTGGCGCCCAGGGTTCCGTTGGCCTTGACCTTGAAGCCCTCGCCCGCAAAATAGGCGTTGCCGCCTTCGGTCTGCACCCGTGCACGAATGAAGTTCATCGAGGGTGAACCGATAAAACCGGCCACAAACTTGGTTTCGGGGAAGTCGTAGAGGTTCAGGGGGCTATCTACCTGCAAGACCTCACCGTCCTTCATCACCACAATACGCTGGCCAAGGGTCATGGCTTCGACCTGGTCGTGGGTCACGTAGACGGTGGTAACACCCAGGCGGCGCTGGAGTTTAGAGATTTCGGCCCGCATCTCCACCCGCAGCTTGGCATCGAGGTTGGAAAGGGGCTCGTCGAACAAGAAAACCTTGGGTTCACGCACGATGGCCCGGCCCATCGCTACCCGCTGCCGCTGACCACCCGACAGCTCGCGGGGCTTACGCTGCAAGAGGTGGTCAATCTTGATGATGCGGGCAGCATCCTTGACGCGCTTATCAATCTCGTCCTTGGCCACCCTGCGCAAGCGCAGCCCGAAAGCCATGTTCTCATAGACGTTCATGTGAGGGTAGAGGGCGTAGTTTTGGAAGACCATGGCGATGTCGCGGTCTTTGGGGGGTACATCGTTGACCAGGCGGTCGCCAATGTAGAGCTTGCCCTCGGTAATGTCTTCCAGACCGGCAATCATGCGCAAGGTGGTGGTCTTGCCGCAGCCCGAGGGCCCCACGAAGACCACAAACTCACCGTCCTCGGTCTCGAGGTTGAAATCCTTGACTGCCGTCACCTTGCCGCCGTACTTCTTGTAGACGTTCTCCAACCGGATTTTTGCCATGTCGGCCTCCAATCTGATGCCAAGCTGCCGTGCAGACCTGGCTTGTACCGATTCCCGCGCTGTGAGACCTCGCCTTGGCGAGCCCATCGGGGATTATTCTGGTACGCAGTTAGTCTACCTAGTAAACCCCCGGAACTTCAATACTTGGAGCTATTTCCACAAACCGGTTGTTTAATCAGTGGCTGACCTTCCCTTGAGGCGCTGCACCACCAGCTCGGAGATATCCAGCACTTTGGGAGCCTGTCCTTCAGGTTCTTGCGCAGTTTCCAGGTTCATCATCTGCATGCAGAAGGGGCAACCCACCGCAATAGTGTCAGCCTTTGTCTCCTTCAACTCGCGGTAACGGTTGGTAGAGACCCGCTCGTTGCCAGGTTCTTCTTCCTTCCAGAACTGTGCCCCACCCGCCCCGCAGCAGAAGCTGTTCTTGCCGTGGTGCTCGGGTTCGTGCAGCTTGAGGCCGGTGGCCGCGATGACCTGGCGGGGCTCTGCGATCAGGTCGTTATGGCGCCCCAGGTAGCAGGGGTCGTGGTAGGTCACTTCTCCTACCATCGGCATCAGCTCGAGCTTCTTCGCATCAATCAACTCGGCAATGTAGTCGGTGTGGTGCTTGACCTGGTAGGTGCCGCCAAAGTCTTTGTACTCGTTGGCGAGGGTGTGGAAGCAGTGCGGGCAGGTGGTGACGATGGTCTTGGGCTTGGCCTCCATCACAGCGTTTAAGGTCTCGACATTTTCAGTCGCCAACTGCATGAACAAGAACTCGTTGCCGGCCCGCCGTGCCGCGTCCCCCGTGCATTTTTCTTGCTTGCCCAGCACTGCCCAGTTGGTACCCGACTGGTGCAAAATCTCGGCAAACGCCCGGGCGGTCTTCTGAGCGCGGGGATCGTAGGAGGGTGCACAGCCCACCCAGTAGAGCACGTCGGCCTCGGGGTTTTGCCCCACGGTCTGCACCTCGAAGCCCAGGCCTTCCGTCCAGCCCATGCGCTTATCAACCCCTAGATTCCAGGGGTTGCCGTTGCGCTCCATGCCCTTGAAGGCGTTGTTCAGTTGGGCCGGGAACTCGCCTTGCATCATCACCCGCTCGCGCCGCACATCCACGATGTGCAGCATCTGCTCGTTGCCTACCGGACAGACCTCCACACAGGCGTTGCAGGTGGTGCAGGCCCAGATCGCCTCGTCGTTCATGGCGAAGTCCATCAATGGACGGGGACTCTCTTTGCCGCTCGAGAATACCGGGAGGATATCGTTCAGCTCGTAGCGCTCGTTGATGAGGATGGCCGCTGGAGAGAGGGCCTTGCCAGTGGTATAGGCCGGGCAAACCTCCTGGCAGCGGTTGCACATGATGCAGCTATAGGCGTCCAGGAGGCGGGGCCAGGTGAAGTCCTCCAGCCTGGCCACCCCGAACTTCTCCATTTTCTCGAGTTCCTCAAAGTCCTTGGCAATGGGCAGCAAGGCCCCCGGTTTCTCCTTCTTGAAGGCCAGATTCAGTGGAGCTAGAAACAGGTGGATGTGCTTGGAACGGGCAAAGTAAGGGATGAACACCAGAATCGAGCCAAGGGCAAACCACCAGAAGAGGTGCTCGAAGATCAGCAAGCGATCTACATCCAGTTGCAGAAATAAGTTAGAGACCAGCGTTGCAACAGGCTGGAAGGGATCGGGGCCGTAGTCGAGGTTGGCGGCCTGGGCAGCCTTGTGTAACAGGCGACTACCCACATGGAAGAAGATGAAGCTGCCTACAATGGCCGAGTCACGCGGGATGCCGCCGCGAATTTTCTCGTGCACAGGGGTCTTCTCGTTCCAGCTAAAGGTCTTGCGTCCGCCACCCGAAAAGCGCCGGAGCATCAGACCCACAATGCCGATCAGGATCAGCGCAGTGAGAAAGTCGGCCACCAGATTAAAACCGTTCCACAAGCTACCACGGGCCTTGAAAGGAAACAGCCCTTCCAGCACGTCTACTAGGTTCACCAGCAGATAGAAGACGAAGCCATAGAACACCAGGGCGTGTAACAGGCTCACCCAGGGCCGCTTCTTGAAGACGGTCTGCATGGTGAGGGTCTGCCACAGGGCACGGCCCAGGCGGGCAGGCAGGTTGTCAAAGCGGTCTTCGGGCTGACCCCGGCGAATGGCCTTGTAGACGCGATAAAGCGCCCCGCCGCCAAAATAGAGCGAGGCCAGCACCAGCAGAAAGAACGCGATTTTTTCAGGTGTGGTCAGCATGGTGTGTACTCCAGTCGCAGCAAAATTGAACTTGGTATAAGTTTATCGCCTCTACCCTATGGCTTCAAGTTTACCTGTCGGGTGATAAAAATCTTCGGCGCAGGGCAGGTTTCCGTGCCCGATTAGTCCCCTCGGAAAAAAAGTGGAACCAACTTCCCTGTAGCAAACGGCGCCTTCATAATCAAAAGAATATTGACAGCCTTCACTCAAATTTCTATAATCATTTGAAAGTTTTTAAATGATTGGAGATACTCAAATGTCTAAAACTTCCAAAGCAGTCGAATCCCCGATTCCAGAACCCGCCGACCAATTGGTAATTCGGGAGCTAGAGACCCTCAAGGTGCTCACCGATCCCTTGCGGTTGCAGATTCTCGAGCTGATGGGCAAACCCATCACCGTCAAGACGGTAGCAAAATCGCTGGGAATGCCCCCTACCAAGCTCTATTACCATGTCGGTCAGATGGAAGCGCACGGCTTGATCCGGGTGGTGGGAACCCGGGTGGTTTCGGGCATCATCGAAAAGCAGTACCAGGTCACGGCCAAAAACTACACCATAGACCGCTCCCTGCTGGAAATTCACAAAAAAGACCATAGCAGCCTCACCGAAATCCTGCACAACGTGATGGATGGGGTAAGCGCAGATATTCAGAAGGGATTGGAGAGCGGCCTGATTCAGGTGGGCGACGAACACCCTGTGCACCAGCGGCTGGTGCTGGGGCGCACGCTGGTTCGGATGGCCCCCCAGCAAGCCCAGGAGTTCATCGAAACGATCAACAAACTGCTCAAGCAATTCAGCACCGACCCATCCGAAGAAGCACAGCCCTACAGTTTTCTCATCGCCTTCCACCCCCATTCCCAGGCCCAGGTCAAGGAAGATGGCGATGACTAGGCCCACCTCGGTCAATCCCCTAAGGTACAACGGCTTTCGTAACCTCTGGCTGGCCCAGAGCATCTCCGATTTTGGCGATGGCCTGACCGGCTTGGCCCTGCTCATCATGGTCAACCAGCTCACCGGCTCGACTGCAGCCCTTGCCACCATGGCAATCATGCTGGCCATCCCACAGGTCACCTTGGGACTGGTGGCGGGGGTCTACGTAGATCGTTTTGACCGCAAAAAGATCATGCTGGTCTCGGACTTTGTGCGGGCCTTGCTGGTGTTGGGGTTTGTGTTTGTGGATGGTGTGCAACACCTCTGGATTTTGTATGGGCTGGCCTTTTTGCAGTCGGCAGTGGGCACTTTCTTCGGGCCAGCCCGCGGGGCGGTGGTTGCCCAGATTCTGCCCAAGGAAGCCCTGTTGGCCGCCAATTCCATCACTCAGACCAGCCGGATCATCGCCGGACTGTTGGGGGCCTCGGCGGCAGGGGTTTTGATAGGGTTTTTCAAGGTCTACTGGCCGGCCTTTGCCATAGATGCCGCCACCTTTATTGTTTCTTTCTTGCTGGTGATCCTGGTACAGGTGCCCAGGCTGGAACCTGGTGGAAAAGCGCAATTCAACAGCGTGTTGGGGTCGCTGCGGGAAGGGGTGCAAATTATTGGGCGTTCGCGCATTTTGCTCGGAACCCTGACCGGCGCAGGGGTCATGATGCTGGGGCTGGGTGCGGTAAATATCTTGTTTATTCCACTGCTGACCAACGATTTGAAAGTACCCACCACCCTCTTCGGGCTGGTACAGGCCGCGCAGACCGCCGGGATGATCCTGGCGGGCGGCCTGGTGGCAGTTATCGCGGCAAAACTCAAGCCGACCTCGATGGTCAGCCTGGGGATGATCGGGATGGGCCTGACGATTGGGCTGATCGCGGTGGTCGCCAACCTCTGGCAGGTGCTGATCCTGCTGTTCTTCGTCGGGCTGCTGGTGGCCCCGGTGCAGGCGGGCGTGAGCACCCTGGTGCAGACCTCGGTGGACGACCAGGCCAGGGGCCGGGTTGGGGCCACACTCAGCGCGGTGATCGGCAGCGCCAACCTGGTCTCGATGGCCTTCGCGGGCGTGCTGGCCGGGTTGATCGGGGTACGCGAGGTGTTCGTGGTATCGGGAGTCATCGCCGCAATTGCAGGGGTCGCGGCGTTCTGGGTGTTCGGTGGTAGGACAGCGCAGACCGCGGTGGGAGGAAATACATGAAAGCAGCCTCGGGATTCGAGATTCGGCCAGTAGACATCCAAAACGCCAGCCGAGAAGACTATGCAGCTTTCAACGCCTTTGCCAACCAGATGCGGGCCGAGCGTCTGCCCGACGACCCACCGCGATCGCTGGAAGAAACCATTCAGCAGGCCCAGAATATCCCGCCAATTGTGAACCTACGGGTGTGGGTGGTGGATCACCCGGAGAGCCCAGGGATTATTGCCTATGGTGACGCACAAATCTTACGCATGGAGCAAAACCAGCACGTGGCCCAGTTCAGTATTGATGTGCTGCCGGGATTCCGGGGCCTGGGAATAGAACTCGAGCTCCTGGACAGAATTACCGAGGTGGCCGAACAAGAGGGGCGTCGGCTGATGATCGCTGGCACCAACAACCGCGTTCCTTCCAGCGAAGCCCTTATGCACGAGTTGGGCGCGGAGAAGGCGCTGGAAAGCCACACCAACCAGCTTGATTTGCTCGAGCTGGATCGCAATTTGATTGAACAGTGGATCGGTAAAGCCGCAGAAAGAGCGGGTGGATTCGAGCTTCTATTTTGGGAGGGGCCCTATCCCGAGGAGCACCTGAGCGTGTTCTCGAAGTTGTTGGATGTCATGAACACCGCGCCTAGGGGGAACCTCCAGGTCGAGGATTTCAAGATGACCCCGGAGGTGCTGCGCCAGCTCGAGCAGATGACCTTCGCCACCGGGAACCAACGCTGGACGATGGTGGCCCAGGAAACGAGCAGCGGGCGCTTTGTGGGCTATACCGAACTATCGTGGAACCCCCGGCGCGGGCAAATCCTCAACCAACAAGGCACCGGCGTGCTGCCGGAGTTCCGCAACTTTGGGCTGGGGCGCTGGCTCAAGGCAGCCATGCTGGATAGGGTCTTGCGCCAACTCCCCGAAGCCCGTTTTGTACGCACTGGCAACGCCGACTCCAATACACCCATGCTCAAGATCAACCACGCGTTGGGCTTCAAGCCCTACATCGCCGAGGCCCAGTGGCAAATCGAGACGGCAAAGGTGCGAGCCTACCTGGACTCGCGGCCACGCCTGTGAGATAGCCCGGAAACCAGCCAGGCAACCACGTGTAGTCTGGGGCCATGCGGTTGTGGCCCAGGCAGTCGCCATCGGCACATTGACGGTTTGCGGCCCTGGGTATGGTCAGAATTTCAGCCGGGCCGAAGTGGTGGCTTTTCTGCCCGAGGACGGCCCCATCCGCTTCACCCAGGACGGGCGACGCCTGGTCACGCTTTACCGCATCAATGAGGGGGGGGGCGGCAAACCGTACAGGCTTACCGACTCGAGGGCAACACGCTGTGCTCGAGGCTCCTGGTTGCCGACGGGAAGAATCCTGTGGGCATCTGGGATTTGCGAAGCGGAAGGCTCGAGCGCACCCTCCCACTGCGGGCTGGACATGCGGCCAATGCTTTGGCCCTTGGTCAAAATGGAACCCGTATCATCACGCTGTGTACAGGTCGTGGCCTCAGCATGGATGTTGCCGATTCTGCTAACAAATGACCCAAAAAGGTTGTTAAAGAGACCCTCGGACGCGCCTCAGGCAGGGTCGCTTACGCAATTCTGGTGCAAAGCACTGGTATAACCGGAACCTAACCGGCGCGGTAAGTGAGGGGCGTTGTATGCGCCCCTCACGCGCAGAGTTGGTATGACTACCGATCAGGCCAAACCCTTTTCCAGACCGCAAAGGGCGGTGTGACGTTGGGGGCCAGTCCGACGCTGGAATGGTTCGCTACGGTGGCCCCACCGCAGCTTTGGCGCTTGCGCTAATGGTCGGCCAGGGAGCCAGTCTGTACAATGCTGAACGATGAATACTTTCGTAATTGCCTGGGTGATGCTCTTGCTGTTTGCCCTGTTCAACAACTATGTGATGTATCGCCTGCTGAAGCAGCGGGGCCGCACCGACCTGATGTGGGTCAGTGTGGTAGCCACCGTCATTCCCATTGCACTCTTTGCGTTTTGGCCCAACGCCTTCACCCTGATGGCCTTCCCGCTGGTTCAAAGCGTGGGGATGTTGGCTATCCTGCGCATGGTTCAGCGATAGCCCTGCTACTTTGGCTGGGCCAACACCACCGCCCAGGCGTGGCCGACGCGCGACAACCCCGAACCAAATTCAGTGTAGTGGGGGTTCATGATAGCCCGGCAATGCACCGGCGAACGCAGCCACCAGCGCACCGCCCGAACCGGGTCGCTGTTACGGCCCTTGAAGATGATCTCAGACATGCGCAAATAGCCATAGCCAGCCCTGGCGACCCGCACCCGTGGCCCCACCCCCCGGAAATAGTGCGACATAAAGCCATGGCGCCCCATATTGAGCGCATGGCTTTTGGCCGCTTGAGCCAGGGTTGCATCAAAGCGCAACGGTGGCAGGCTATACCCGCCCCCGCCCCCACGACAAGCCACGCCCCTGGCCCGTGCGTCGTTCAGGAGCGAAAGAACCTGCGACTCCAACTGCACTGTGGTCTGGGCCAGGGCAAATGAGAAACCCAATACAAGTAAGAGCAGAATCAGCTTCATGGGCTCGAGCACCCAAATTACCACAACCCTACGCGCAAACCTCCCAACCTTAAGATATCGCGGTCTTCGAGCCCTGGGCGGCTTATAGCGCCGATTTAACCTCTTGGGAAAGACCAATGTGGCATCCGAGTAGTTGTGTCTGACCCAGCGCTATAGGCGACTTCTGCAGGGAGTTATTTATCGCGGTTCCCTCTATTTTTGCCGCTAGTCCTGGCGGCAAAAATAGAGTTCAGCACAGTTTTTTGACTTTCGAGAATGGCTGGGTTCTTTCCGAGAACCGCTCTAGAACAAGGCAAAGCTCAGCACCGCAAAGATGATGCCCAGGGTAGCCCCTACTCCAACTTCAAGGTAGGTATGGCCGAGCAGTTCTTTCAGGGGCTCGGGTTGGGGCCCTTGTTGTATCACCGCCCGAAACTCTTCGAATAGATCGTTAAGGCGCTCAGCATGCAACCCAGCAGCCCGGCGAATGCCGGTAGCGTCATACATGACGATGGTAGCCAGCACCACCGCAATGGCGAAGAAGGGGCTGCCCCAGCCCTCGGTGATGCCCAATCCTGTCGCCAGGGCCGCCACTGTCGCGGAGTGCGAGGAAGGCATTCCACCCGTCTCGGCCAAGCGCTCCCACTGCCAGCGGCGTTCGACCAGATAGTAGATGAAAAGCTTCAGTAGCTGGGCAAAAACACTGGCCAGTATGGCCGTCCAGAGCACCTGATTGGAAAGTAGTTCGGTCATTTTAGAGCATTTTACCCGTATCCCGCCGGTGCATGGCAGCCTTAACGGTGTTATACAAGAGCATCGCCACCGTCATGGGGCCTACACCTCCCGGCACAGGGGTGAGGGCCGAGGCCACCTGGGCCACTTCCGGGGCCACATCGCCCACCAGAATGTCTCGGCCTCTTTCGTTTTGCCCCACGCGGTTGATGCCCACATCCACCACCACCGCGCCGGGGCGCACCATCTCGGGGGTGATGAGCCCCACCTTGCCCACAGCAGCTACCAACACATCGGCTCGGCGGCAGACAGCCGGCAAATCCTGGGTACGGGAGTGGGCCAGGGTCACGGTAGCGTGCTCCCGTAGCATCATGGCAGCCAGGGGCTTGCCCACCAGGTTGCTACGACCCACAATCACCACTTCTCTGCCGGAAAGTGAAATCTGGTAGTGCTTCAAGATGCGCATCACCCCTGCGGGGGTACAGGACTCTAGAGCTTCCAAGCCCATCCACAAGCGCCCAGCATTGGCCGGGGTCAGGCCGTCCACGTCCTTGAGCGGGCTGATGGCCTCCAATACGGTGTTGAAGTCCACCTGCTTGGGAACCGGTGACTGCACCAGAATTCCGTCCACTTCGGGGTCGGCATTGAGCTTAGCGATATGCGCCAGGAGCTCGTCCTGGGAGGTGTTTTCGGGGAACACATCCACCTGGCTCGACAGGCCCAGTTTCTTGGCCTGGCGGTCTTTTAGGCGCACATACGAGACCGAAGCAGGGTCTTCACCCAGCCGCACCACCCGCAGGTGGGGCACATAGGGCAACTGGGCCAAGCGGGTCTTGAGCTCTTCGTATACAGCTTCGGCAGCAGGGGGGCCGGATAGTTCTAGCATCGTGACCTCAAAATCGCGAGGGTGATAACGGTATAGGAGCTTGAAGCGTTTATCGCTCACTCTTGGATGTAGCTTGCAATTCACCCGCCTCGATGCGCTTGAGCAAACGAGCCAACACCCCATTGACAAAGCGCCCCGAGTCTTCACCTCCATAGCGCTTGGCAATCTTGACCGCAACTTCAATCAAGGGGGCGTGTGGGGTAGGCTCAAACAGCATCTCGTAGGAGGCAAGCCGCAAAACCGCCAGGTCAGTCTTGGCCATCTGACCAAAGCTCCAACCCTCGATGGTAGCCCCCAGAATTTGGTCTATGATTTCTTGCTGGGTTTGATAGCCCTGCACCAAGCGGTGAGCAAACAAAATCCCCTCGGTATCAAGTATGTCTGCATCCTGGTCGGAATCATCGGGCTCGACCTCCTGGGTAGCATGTTGCCAGGCCGACTCGAGCGAAACGCCCCCCACCGCGTGCTCAAAGAGCACTTTGAAGGCCAGTTCCCGGGCCTTACGCCGCATTAGGCTCCTTATATTCCACCGCAACCACCGTAACGTTGACTACTTTTACCTTGAGGCCTGTAGAAGCCATGAGCGCTTCAGCCACCGTCTTCTGCGCTTCCTTGGCGGCCTCCATTATGGGCTTGCCGTAGTCCACGCTCACATTCAGGTCTACCGTCAAATTGTCGCCCTCGCGCTCGAGGCGCACCGGGCGGGATCTGCGCCCCGAAAGCACATCACCCACACTCCGGGCCCCTGGTTGCGAGAGCCGAAGCCCTTTCTGCCCTTCCAAGGCCAGCACAATCAGGCTAACCAGCGCCGATTCGGAGAGATCATAGTCCACCATGCTTGTAGTTTACCTGTTCATGACCCATGAGCACACCCGCCCAAAGGTAGTAGCCTCTGAAGGGTGGGAGCCAGGGCAGCTCGTGTAGGCATCCATCCCTCTGATCGCGGTTCTTGAAGTTTCTGTTTTGCCTTCGCGTCCGTCTGTCCTATAGCCTCAATACGGCAATGGCCAGGTTCGGAAGTAATCCCGAATACGACCCCACAAACCCACCAGTCCTCTAGGTTCCAAAATCAAGAACATCAAAATCAGCACACCAAACGCCACGCTACGCCAGGCCGAAAGCTGTGCGACGTACTGCGGCCCAAAAGCCCCAGCAATCACACTAAGGGTCTCGGGCACCAACACGATAAAGAAGGCCCCCAACACCGCACCCAAAACGGTTCCGGCCCCCCCCACAATAACAATGGCCAGGTACTGGATGCTAAAGGACAAGACAAAGTTTTCTGGTGTGACCGCACCGATCAAGTGCATCAAGATTCCCCCGGCAATACCCCCATAGAAAGCCGAGAGGGCAAACGCCGTGAGTTTGGAACGCACCAGGTCCACGCCGGAGAGCTGAGCCGAAAGATCGTTGTCGCGTACGGCAAACCAGGCCCGACCCGCACGGGTAGAAAGCAGGCGCTTGGCGTAGAAGAACATCGGGATGGCAAACGCCAAGCCAAGGTAGAAAACCACCCGGTCATCGGCTAGAGGTAAGCCGAGAAAAGTGCCTTCTGCCGGTAACTTGCGCCCGGCCACACCCCCTGAAAAGTCCGTCCAGCGCTTGAAAACATAATCGGACAGGAACTGGAATGCCAGGGTAGCGATGGCCAGATAGGCCCCCTTGATGCGAAGAGAGGGAATGCCCAGCACAATCCCGATAACCGCAGCCACCAGCCCCCCCGCCAGAATACCCAGGGGGGCCAGGTCGCCTGTGAGGTGGCTGGAGGTGTAGGCACCGATGCCCACAAAAGCGGCTTGACCCAGCGAAATCTGGCCCGCACCTCCTACCAGCAAATGCAGGCCCAGCCCTGCCAGGGCGGCTACCAGAATCTGGGTCGCTACAAACATTGGGTACTGCGGCAACAACAAGGGCAGCACAAGTAGAGCGATGATCACCACAGCCAGCCAAAAACGCCCTTGAGGGGTACTGGCATAGGCTTCATCCTGTCGGTAGTCCTCACGCACCGTGCGGGAAAAACGACGGCTAAAAGCATCGGTGAGGGACTGGCTCAGGCGGTACACGCGCAACCTCCCAAATTCAGTGCCTCCCTCGAGGCCAGGTGGAGGAAGTTCAGTGCAGATGAACCCACTCCCTGGGTCGAGCTGGTGCACGTTCTATATACCTGGCTGGCCTGAGCCTTCAGAGTACACGACCCCAGCCAGTGGTGAGGAAGTGTTTTTCCTATTCTTTCGATTCGCATATTCACGCCCCCACCTTCTGTCCGGTGTTTACCTGCATCCCCACATCGGCCACCTGGACTTCAGCTTCCAGCGTTCCCTGGCCTTCCAGATAGCGGATCGGTAGGCTGAGCTTGACCTGCTTCGAGCCGTCATAGAGGGCGCCTAGAAGGTTGGCGTAGCGCGACTCCACGGTGCCGCGTTTGACCTTGCGGGTACGGGTAATTTCCTCGTCGTCGGCGTGCAGTTCCTTGGGCAAAATAGCGAAGCGGCGCACCTTGAGCTCATCGGGCAGGCTCTCGCAAGCCATTTTCAGTTCCTGGGCAATCAATTCGTAGACCTGGGGATTGGAAGTCAGGCTCTGGTAAGTCGAAAAGATAATGCCACGCTTGCGCGCCCAGTTCTGGGTATTCTCGGGGTCGAGCTCGATCAGGGTGGTGACGTAGGGCTTGGTATGACCAATGACCACGGCTTCGCGGATATAAGGCGAGTATTTGAGGCGGTTTTCCAGAAACTGTGGTGCGAAACGGGTTCCGTCGGCCAGCGCCCCCACTTCCTTGAGGCGGCCCAGCAAGACCAGATGGCCGTTTTCGTTAAAGAAACCTGCGTCACCGGTACGGAACCAGCCATCCTCGGTAAAGGTTTCTTTGGTAGCAGCTTCATTCTTGAAATAACCGGTAAAGACCTGCCCGCCCTTGACCTGAATCTCCCCATCCTCGGCAATACGTACCTGGGTGTTGCGGAGGGGTTTACCCACCGTCTCGGGCGGGGTATCGCCGGGTAGGTGCGCTACGCTGGTGGCCGCCGTCTCGGACTGACCATAAACCTGGCGAATATCCACCCCCAGAGCGCGGAAAAAGGTGAAAACCTCAGGGCCCAGTGGAGCGCCTCCAGTGGCGGCAATGCGGCAGGCAGCCAGCCCCATACGTGCCCGAATCGGACGGGCCACGATTGGATAGGCCAGCACTCGAGCCAGGGTGAGGCCAAAACCGATAGGCTCTTTGCGGAACTCGCGCTGGGCGCACTCAAGCAATACCCCCATGCCCCAGCGATACACGGCCTTTTTAAGCCCATCGGCATCTTCCATCCGACTACGTACGATGGCTGCGGTATCCTCCCAGAGCCGTGCAGGAGCCAGATAGAAGTCGGGTTGTACCTCTTTCACATCCTCGCGCACTGTAATCATGTCTTCGGGAAAGTGCATCACGGTGCCATCGGTCAGGCCCCGCACCACCGTGAGCATCTGCTCGCCAATCCAGGGCAAGGGCAGGTAGGAAAACACCCACTCTCCCCCGCCTATGGTGATGGAGTCTTTTCCTGCCTCGGCCCCGGCAATCAGTTGAGCATGGGTTAGCATGGCCAGCTTGCTGCGGGCCGTGGTGCCAGAGGTGGGCGCAAACAGGGCAATGGTATCGGGGTTGACCCTGGCCTTGGCAGCCTCTACTGCTTGGCGGCTTTGGGCCGATTGTCCCAACCCCACCACAGTGCTAAAAGGCCGGATTCGCTCGCTCCAGTATTTGCTCATGCCGGCTTCTTCCCAGACCAGCACAAACTTTAGCTTGTCCAGGTAGGGCAACACTTTATCCAGTTGTTCCTCATCCGAGACCACAATGCCCGCACACTCGGAGAACTCTATAAAGTAGCCCACTTCTTCTGGCATGGCATCGGCATAGATACCCATCGGCATGGCCCCGACTGCCTGGGCTGCAATTTCCGATATCACCCACTCCGGTGCGTTCTGTCCCAAGATCGCCAGGACGCTTCCGGGTTGCAGTCCCAGTTGCAACAGCCCTCCTGCAAGCTGTTCAACTTTCTCTTTCAGATTGGCCCAGGAGGTGGTTTCCCATACCCCCAGACGCTTGACCCGCAAAGCAGGGGCGCCGGGCTTGGTGTGGGCGTGATGGGCCAGGAATTCAATCAGGGTCTGGCTCATGCGCTCCTCCCCAGATACGCCTCGGCCACGCGCTGGTTCTCTCGCACCCCCGCAGGAGCTCCCTGGTACAACACCTCGCCATAAGACATCACCAACACACCAGTAGAGAGTTCCAGCACGGCCTTGAGGTCGTGTTCGACCAGCACCAGGGTGGTATTCCACTCGCGCCTTGCATCCAGCAAAAAGCGGGCCAGGTCTTGTTTTTCTTCCAGGCTCAGCCCTGCCATCGGCTCATCCAGGAGCAGCAATTTGGGCCGTCCGGCCAGGGCCCGCGCTACCTCCACCCGCTTTTGCAGGCCGTAGGGCAGGGCCCCGGCTGGCGCGTGGCGATAGGGAGAGAGGTGCAGGTAGTCCAGCACTTCTTCGGCGTGGCGGCGAATCTTCCACTCGATCTGGGTCTGCGGAGTCAGGTCGGTGTAACCACCCACGGCCAGCTCAGCCCCAAGCTTCACATTGTCCAGCACAGTCATACCTCGGAAGAGCTCGAGGTTCTGGAAGGTTCGTCCCAACCCCTTGCGCACCCGCTGTTGTGGGCTCTGACCCACCAGGTCTTCGCCCAAAAACACCACTCGGCCCTGCTGGGGCTTGTATAACCCCGACAACACATTGAGCAGGCTGGTTTTGCCCGCCCCATTGGGGCCAATCACCGCGAAAAGGTCGCCTTCCGACACACTAAAACTTACGCCCATCAGCGCCTTGACGCCCCGGAAGGAAAGGTGCAGGTCGTGGGCCTCGAGCAGCGTTTTAGGCATAGTGGGCCTCCTTGCCGTACGCCGGTTGCGTAAGAGAGGGGACGAGGAGGGCAGCTGGAAGCTTTGCGCCCTTTGCTCCCCCGCTCGCCACCCACCGTTTTCTCGAGACTATACCCATCGCTTTCTCCTCCGATACCGCTTGGCTTCCGAGAATCCCCCCGCCACCGCACCGCCCAGGTAAAACTCCATCACATCGGCATCGGCCTGGGCTTCCTGAGCGGTGCCCTCGAAAACCACCCGGCCCTGCTCCATCACATAGACCCGCTCTACGATGGAAAAAGCCGCCCGGGCGTTCTGTTCGACCAGCACCAGGGTAAGGCCCTTGTCACGGCGCAGCTCGTCCAGTACCCGCATTACTTCCTCGGTTAGCTTGGGAGAAAGGCCCAGGCTGGGCTCGTCCACCACCAGAATCCTGGGCTCGGTCAGGAGGGCCATGCCCAGAAGCAACATCTGCTGCTCGCCCCCCGAAAGGTAGCCCCCCTGCTCAAAACGGCGCTCGTAGATGCGGGGGAAGCGGGTAAAAATTTCGTCGGTAATCTCTTTTTGGCGCTGAGGTGAGCGTTTGTGGGCTGCCGCCCGCAGGTTTTCTATCACGGTCAGGTAGCGAAAGATGGGACGACCCTCGAGGATCGCGGTCAGACCCAGTGCCGCCACTTTGAGGGCGGGCAGTTGGTTGGTCTCTTGTCCATTGATGATGATCTTGCCGTCCAACACCCGCCCGTCGTATTGCGACAACAAGCCCGAGATGGCCCGCACCAGGGTGCTCTTTCCGGCCCCGTTGGGGCCCAAGAGCGCAATGGCCTCGCCGCTGCCAGCCCGCATACTCACGCCCTGCAAGGCCAGGATCACACCCCGGTACACTACCTTCAGGTTTTCAACGTTGATTTCAGCCATTCAAACTCCTTGGGTTGTAGGATGGCAAAAACAAAGTTTTACCACGACCCACAACCCGCCTCTCACACCCGCTCTATTCGATGCTGTCCAAACAGGCCATACGGACGGAACATCAGCACCAGCAGCACGATCAGGAAGGGAATGGCCTGGGTAATGCCGGGCAGCACGGACTCGAGGTAAAGCTGCGAAAACGCCTCGATCAAGCCGATCAGCAACCCCGCCACCACCGCTCCCGGTACCGAATCGAACCCACCCAGAATCGCCACCGGAAAAACAATCAAACCCAGCAATACCAGATGGTGTCCAGGGCCACCGCCCCCCGCAGCCCCTGCCAGGAATGCTCCACCGATAGCGGCCATCATGGCGGAAATGCCCCAGGCTGCCGCTACCACCCTGGGCGCATTGATCCCCATGGCCAGGGCAGCGGTCTCACTTTCAGAAACCGCCCGTAGCAAAACCCCATAGCGGCTGTACTTGAGCATCATCACCAGCAGAATCGCCAACGGCAGTGCCAGAATCAGGCTCCACACGGCTTTGGAAGAAAGAAATACCCCGCCCACATTGAAAGCCAGGTTGGGCATTTCTTTGGGGAGTTGAGCGATGTTTGCTGCGCCCATGGCTTTCTGGTCAGGCCCCCAGAGAAGCAAAGCTGTGCCATCCAGGGTCGCGGCCAAGCCGATGGTCGCCATGATCACCGCTACCACATTGCGTCCTAGCAGGGGGCGCACGAATCCCCGTTCCACCAGCACCCCAAACCCAAAAGCCAGCGGGAGTGCCAGGAAAATCGCGGCCAGCAAGGGAAAGAACAACGACAGGGTATAGGTCAGGTAGGCTCCGATGAGCAAAAACTCGGCGATGGCAAAATTGGTCACGCTGGTGGCTCGATAGACCAGCACAAACCCAGCCGCCATGACCGCATATAAGGCACCATTGGCCAGACCATTGAGAATGGTTTGCAAAACCAGAGCAAAGTCCATGTTTTCCTTGAAAAACTCGAGTTTCCAGGGTCGAGGGTCGAGAGCCAAAACCACCCACTGGCCCTGAGCCCTCGACCCCTGGCGTGCAACTAGATTCTAGATCCGTCTACCCAGTCGGTAATGGCATCAAAACGGACATCCCGCACATTGGCCCGCCACAGCTTGGTGAAAGGCAGTCGGCGTTCGACCCAACGCATGTTGCGCACCTGCCCGCCGGCATTGTAATCACCCAAGCCTTCCAGGGCTTCGATCATGCCGGGACGGTTAAGCTTGCCAGCCGCGTTGGCCCGTCGCATGGATTCGGCAATTACATCCATCGCCATCCAGGAGCCCATGTAGTAGGTGGTACGGTAGGACAGGTCGCGGCCCTTGGCGCGGCGCAAGGCACGTATTTGCTCCACCGCTGGAATAGTGGTGTCGTAGTAGTAGCCGTTGTGGTAGGCGACAATAAAGCCATCGGCAGCGGCCCCGGCCCGCTGCATCAGGGCCAGCTCGGCAGAGTAGTAGGTACCCATGAAGGTGGCGCGAATACCCTGTTCACGGGCGGCCCGCACCAACAAGGGTTCGACAGTCAGCACATAGCCGTGGACAATCACAAAGTCGGGCTGGGCTTGGCGCAGCTTGGTCACGATGGGGGTCGCGTCGGCGATGGCCAGTGGGGTTACTTCTTCGCCCACAATCTGGAAACCCAGCCGGGCCGACTGCTCTTTGATGAAGGCAATGGGGTCGCGGCCGAACTCGGAATTGGAGTAGCACAGGAAAATCTTGGCCCCGCGTCCTTTTTGACGGCGGATTTGCTGCAACAACGCCCCCGCCATATCGTTGTAGGTGGGGCCAAAGACGAAGATGGTGGGATAGGTTTTGGGGTCGGCCAGTTCGTTGGAAAACGAAGTGGCCGTGTAGGGAAGGCGCAAGCGGGTAATTTCGGGCGCCAGAGCCTTTGAAAGACCGGTGGAGTTGCCGTATACAAACACCAGCTCTTCCGCGCTTTCGCGCTGCACAATGCGGTTGAAGGCGGCGGTACCCCGGGCCACATCGTAGCCGTCGTCCTCGACCACCAACTCGAAACGTCTTCCACCGATCCCACCCGCATCGTTAATCCGGTCGGTCGCATCGCGGAAAGCATCCAGGGCTGCATTTCCAGCAAAGGCAAAGGCCCCGGTTAGGGGCAAAATAGCCGCGAGTTTGACCGGGCGGGCCTGCGCACGGGCAATCATCCAGGGGCTATACACCGCAGAAGCTGCCAGACCTGCTTTGAGCACTTGCCGACGATTCATTTTCATATACTTCCTCCTCGAGACAACAACTTCAATTGTGTTGTGACCCTAGAATACTATGCCCGATTGGGAGTTTTGTGGCGCAATCCGAGATTTGGCGTTACCAGACAATCTTCAGGGCCAGATCAGGAAATCAAAGCAATCGTCAAGTTCGACCTTTAGACAACGTGTCTATTGGCAGGTCTCACGCCTGCAGCTAGGCTGGAAAGATGTATCTGCCCCAGCACTTTGCTGTAAGCGAACCTCAGGTGTTGTTCGACTTGATGCGGCAATTCAGCTTTGCCACCCTGATCTCGGTGCATGAGGGCAAGCCCTTTGCCACTCACATGCCCTTTACGGTCTATCCCGAACGCAATCTGCTGGCCAGCCACCTTGCCCGTGCCAACCCCCAGTGGACTTCGTTTGCCCACAACGAAGAGATTCTGGTCATTTTCCAGGGCGACCATAGCTTCATCTCCCCTACCTGGTATGAGAAACACCCCAGCGTGCCCACCTGGAACTACATGACCGTCCATGCCTACGGCAAGGTACAGATCGTCGAGGAGCCCGCCGCTGTGAAAACCCTACTACACGACCTGGTTGTGCAATATGAACAGCAGTGGAAGATGGACGAGCTTCCCCAGGACTACCTGTATGGAATGATGAAAGGTATTGTAGCTTTCCAGATCGAGATTACCCGACTGGAAGGCAAGTTCAAGCTCTCGCAAAACCGTAGCCGAGCTGACCAGGAGCGGGTTGTGGCAGCTTTAGGGCAGAGTCAACACAAAAGCGACCAGGCTGTAGCTGCCCAGATGCAAAAAAACTGGAGAAAAGATGAATCTTAGCCTGACCCAACCCATCACCTTGGAGGGTTCTCGGGTACGCTTGGAGCCCCTCACGATGGCGCACCTGCCAGTCCTGCTGGAAATCGCGCAGCTCGAGGAATACCCTGTTACCTTCATCCCCAAGACCGAGGCCGGAATGCGGCGCTACATCCAGGCTGCCCTGGACGACCAGGCCAGGGGCAACGCCCTGCCCTTCTTAACGATGGACAAGCTTGCAGGCCAGCCGGTGGGCAGCACCCGTTTCGTGGAGTTTGAGTATTGGTTCTGGGCACCGGACAATCCCCACTACCGCCCCACCGTGCCCGACGCGGTGGAGATCGGCTGGACCTGGCTGGCCCCGCAGGCCCAGCGCACCAGCATCAACACCGAGGCCAAACTCTTGATGTTGGGCCACGCCTTCGAGGTGTTCGGGGTGCGGCGGGTTACACTCAAGACCGATGAGCGCAATGTGCGCTCACGCAAGGCCATCGAGCGGCTAGGCGCCCATTTCGATGGAATTTTGCGCGCCCATCGCCCGGCAGCCGACGGCGGCATCCGCGACAGCGCGATGTATAGCCTTCTGGCCGAGGAGTGGCCGGCGGTAAGGGCGAGGCTTTTGGACTTGCTGGCCCAAGGCCGCCGTTTCTGATTTCTTAGCCCGCTTCTACATACGAGGCGATGTACTCGAGCTCCCTCAAATGCCTCAGGTCGTGGCCGGCCAGCATCTGCACGATAAAGCGGATGGTCTCGGGGCCACGTTTGGGGTGGTAGGCCACCCTGTCCCAGTCCAGGGACTCCAGGTTACACAAGAGCTCGAGGTTCCAACGCCGCAGGTCAACAAAAGCCTCCAGGGCCAGTCTGGCCGAGTAGCTTTCGTAGTTGCGGTAGCGGATGCCCCAACGGTCGTGGTCGAAGGCCTGGGCCTCTTCGGTGCCGGCCAGGGCCTGTCGCAGGCGGAAACCGTAGCCGATTTCAAGGTCAGCCAAGTGGCAGTAGATCTCCCCTGCCGTCCAGTGGGTCAGTTCGCAGCCCCGGCGCATGTCCAGCCGGGGAAACAGCTCGGCCAACGCCTCAGGCGTCTGCGCCAGCACTTCCAGGGGGTCGCGGTCGCCCAGGGCCTCGAGGTTCTTCTGAACGTACTCGAGTTTTTCCATAGAACCATGCTAGAACCAAAGCCCAGGTACAGAATTCCCCTCTGGCCCTGAGCGTGGGCTCGAGGTTTTGCAAATACCGTATCGGGTCACTTAATATTGATGTGATACGAGACATCTATGGCAGATCGACTTTTCGTGGGTCGGGAAGGGGAGCTAGCACAGCTCGAGTATTTCCTGGGGCAAGCCCTGGGAGGGCGGGGCCAGACTGTATTTGTAACCGGCGAGGCTGGAAGCGGCAAAACTGCCCTGATAGAGGCTTTCGCCGAAAAAGCCAGTCGCCATAGCGATGACCTGATAGTTGTGCTGGGCAATTGCAGTGCTCATAGTGGTATGGCCGATCCGTATCTGCCTTTTCGTGAGGTTTTGAGCATTTTGAGTGGTGTTGAGGAGCAAGCCAGCAGCACTTTAAGTACCCATACCAGCCGACTGGGAAGAATCGCGGCTCGCACTGCCCAGGTCTTGGTTGAAGTAGGGCCAGATCTGGTTGGGGGCATCGTTCCAGGTGCGGCTTTGCTGGCCAAAATTGGCAAAGTGGTAGCACAAAAAGCAGGTTGGCTAGACAAACTCGAGAAGCTTGTACAAAATAAACCACAAGCCATACCCCAAGCAGCCATGGATCAGGGGCGTATTTTTGAACAGTACGCCAATGTGCTCAAGGCCCTGGCTAAAGAACAGCCGCTGCTCATCATTCTGGACGATCTGCACTGGGCCGACGAGGCCTCGATTGGCCTGTTATTTCATCTCTCGCGCCGAATTGAGCAAAGCAGCATTCTGCTGATTGGAACCTACCGCTCCCACGAGATAGGGCTCAAAAGCGGAGAGCGCCACCCTTTGGAAAAGGTTCTCAACGAGATCAAACGCCAGGCCGGCAACGTGTGGATAGATCTCGATCAGGCTCAGATCGCTGGAAAGCGGGCCTTTATTGACCAGTGGCTGGATAGCGAGCCCAATGAGCTTGGAGAGGCGTTTCGCCAGGCCCTTTTCAGGCACACCGAAGGCAATCCGCTGTTTACCATCGAATTACTGCGTACCCTGCAAGAACGCGGTGATCTGGTACAAAATGCACAGGGTCGCTGGATTCAAACAGCATCCCTGATCTGGGATTCGCTCCCGGCCCGTATCGAGGGGGTGGTTGAAGAGCGCTTGGGGCGATTGGAGGAAAGCCAGCGAGAACTGCTGCGTACCGCCAGCGTGGAGGGCGAAAACTTTATCGCCGAGGCGCTGGCCCAGGTGCAGCAAACCCCGTTGCGGCAATTGCTCAAGGAGCTGTCGCAAAACCTGGAAAAACACCACCGCCTGGTGCAGGAGCGAGGAGGGCTGAAGGTAGGCCAAAACTTACTGACCGAATATGGCTTCGCCCATGCTTTGTTTCAGGATTACCTGTACCGCGAGTTGGGCACGGGCGAGCGACGCCTGTTGCACGGAGAGCTAGCCCAGGTACTGGGTCAACTCTATGCTGGACATACCCAGGAAATTGCGGCACAGCTGGGCTGGCATTACGACCAAGCAGGCCAGGCCCAAAAGGCTGCCGAGCATTTCATAACCGCAGCCCAACTCGCCAACCAGCAAGGCGCACCCAGGGAAGCCCAGCGCTTTACAGACCGTGCCGTAGTGTTGGTAGGTGAATCGGAAGAGCTCCGCTGGCAAGCGCTGGTCACGCGTCATACTGCTTTGTTGCGGCTCGGCGATCGCAAAGCCCTTCAGGCCGATAGCGAGGCCCTGGTGGGGCTTTCCCAACGCTTGCAGGATCGGCACAAAAGCGCCGAAGCCTGTTATCGCCAACTGCTTTGTATCAACACTACCGGCAACGGTAGGGCCATCGCCACCGCTGCCGAGCAGGCCATCCAGGCAGCGCAGCAGGCTGGCAACCTGGCCCTGGAAGCCAGAGGACTCCAGTTCAAAATGCTGGCCCAGCATCGGCTGGGCGAAGTCGGGGCAGCTCTGGCTACGGCAGAACTCGCGCTGGAACGTGCAAAGCAATGTGGCGACGATGCCGTCCTGGCAGGGGTATTAAGTGGAATGGCGATCGTCTACGACGAAGCCAACGACCCACAAAAAGCGGTAGATCTAAACAACCAGGCCCTGGCCTTGGCCGGGCAAAGCGGAGCCCGCGCCCTCGAGGCCCGAATTCTGGTGGTGTTGGGCAACACCTACCGGGGGCTTGGCTTATACACCCTGGCTCAAACCACCTTAGAACAGGCCCTCGAGGCCACCACAGCCATTGGGGCCCGCAGGGAACGAGCCTATGTGCTGGATAACCTTGGTCTGGTGCACACAGCCCGGGTTAACCCAACCGCCGCCCAACCCCTGCTTGAAGAAGCACTGGCTGAAAGTATAGCCATTGGGGATGAATATTTGCAGGCCGCCTGTTACCGAACCCTGGGTTATATTGCCGAGCAATCAGGCAATATCCCCCTAGCAACCCTGCACTTTGACCAAGCCCGCAACCTTTTTGAAGCCCTGAACCTGCTCAGGTTGGCCATGGAACCCATTGCTGGGCTTGCCCGTCTTGCGCTGGCCCAAGGCGACCTGGAAACCTCTCAAGCCCATGCCGACCAACTGTGGCAGTACCTAAGCCAGCATGGAATACACAGCCTGGTTCTGGAGGCCCATCTAGCTTGCGCCGATGTGTTCAAAGCAGGAGGAAATCTAGAAGATGCAAAAGGGGTGATTGAATCAAGCTACCGCGAGTTGATTGACCGAGCCTACAGGATCAGCAACCCAGAGTGGCGCCAGGCTTTCCTGGAAAATGTTCCGGAGAACAGGCAGATGCTTCAATACTGGCAGGAAATTCATACCAGCTAACGGTAACCGTGTAGCCGAAATTTCCAACCTGGGCGACGAAGATCGGCTAGCTACACGCTCCAAAGCCAGATGTGGTATGGTAATAGAGTTTTAGTCAAAAAATTCTTTTCGTCGTCGGCGGATATCCTAAAGTGGGGGTCACGGGCAATATTTAGTTGATGGTGGTTGTGCTTGGCAAAGAATAGACGGACAACTACGGGAGGTGTGGAGATGAAATTTGAAGATCTCGAGCTAGGCCCCGAAGAGGAAGAAAACGAGTCCAACGAGGAGAACTCCAGCGATTCCGATACCAATATGGGGGGTGCAGGGGGAGGCTCCAATCCCATGGGCGACTAGGCTCCGCTGGCACTTATGGGTGATGCGAGTCGAATTATCCTGTTTCATAGCATTTCTCGCGAAGATTAGGAGAAAGCTGCTGTAGTAGAAAAGGGCAGCCTCTGGGAGCGAGTGCGCTATGAGGTGGGCTTAACGCACATCTTGTGGTCAGGATAGCTCTAAACTAAACTAAAAACCGTGCTCCAACTGCACCTGCTGGGTTATCCGTGTTTCGAACTCGAGGGCAAACGGTACGAGCTCGCTTCACAAAAGCCGCAGTACCTGCTGCTGTACCTGGCCTATCAGGGCGATTGGGTCGGCCGGGAGCACTTGGCCGCTTTTTTATATCCCGACCAAGACGAACCCACCGCCCGCCACCGCTTGCGCTTGTTGCTCTCGCGCCTCCGTGAACTCCCCTGGATCCAGACTCTCGAGGCCGAGCCCCAGCGCTTACGCTTCAAGGTAGCAACCGATGTGCAGGCTTTTCGCGCAGCCATCCGGCAGCGAGACTGGGCCAAAGCCATACAACTCCACCAACAACCCCTGCTAGACAAATTTTCTATTCGCGAAGCCCCCGCTTTTGAGGCCTGGCTCGAGGTAGAGCGTGAAGGGCTGCGTTCGCTCTGGCGGGAGGCCGTATTGGAAGCGGCCCTTGCTTTGGGCCAGAATGGCCGAAACAAGGAAGCTGCTGGCCTGCTGCGCCAGGTCTGGGAACAAGACACCTTCGATGAGCAGGTACTGCAAGCCTATCTGCATAGCCTGCATGCGCAAGGCAGTCGAGATGGTGCGCTGGAAGTATTTGAACTATTCAAAAGCCGCTTGCAAAGCGAGCTGGGGCTGGCTCCCCTCCCCGAAACCGAACACCTGGCCGAAGCCATTCGGCAAGGGCAGCCCCTGGATACCCCTCCACCCCGAGCCGGGCTCCCCCTCCCAGACAGCCCTCTGATTGGTCGCCAAAAGGAGCTGTCAGAGCTGAGCCTGGGAGCCCCCCGGCTGCGGGTACTCACGGGCCTGGGCGGTGTGGGCAAAACCCGGCTGGCCCTGGAGCTGGCAAGACAACAAGACCCACAACTGGCTCAAGGGGCCTATTTTGTTTCGTTGGCAGGGGTGGAGAACCTCGAGCAAATCCCTTCTACCATCGCTGAAGCGCTGGAGTTTACCTTCTTTGGCCCCAGGGAACCAAAAGCCCAGTTGTTGGATTTCCTCAAGGGCAAAGAAATGCTGCTGCTGCTAGACGACTTCGATCACTTGCTAGCAGAAGCTGGGTTGCTGGTAGAGATGCTCGAGCAGGCCCCCAAGCTGCGTTTGCTGGTTACCTCGCGGCAGCGCCTAGAATTGCCGGGTGCCTGGAACTATGAGTTGCATGGTCTGCCGGTGTCCGACCCCAACAACCTGGGTTCGTCCGAGGCCACCTTGCTCTTTGTGCAATCAGCAAAGCGCAACCGCCCCGACTTCAAACCAACCCCCGCCGACCTGCAAGCCATCGCCGAACTCTGCCAGGCTGTAGAGGGGCTGCCCCTGGCCCTGGAACTGGCGGCGGCCTGGGTGCGCGAGCTTTCTTGTAGGGAAATCCTCGAGGAAATCCGCGACCATCAAGGTTTGTTGGGCAAAAAGACAACCGGGATGCAGGCGGTGTTCGAGTATTCCTGGCATCTACTATCGCCCGAACAACAGCGCTTGATGGTGGGACTGTCGCTGTTTCGGGGAGGGTTTAGCCGGGGGGCCGCGCACAAGACCCAAGGGGTCTCGCACTATCTGCTGTTGAGCCTAGTGGGCCGCTCGCTGCTGCAAAAAGAACCCGCTGGGCGTTACCGAATGCACCCACTTGTACAGCAGTACACCCGGCAAAAACTGGCCCAACAACCCCAGCTCCAGACCCAACTACAGCGCCAACACGCTCTATATTTTGCCGCATTCCTCGAGGCTGGGGGCGAACAACTACGCCAGGGACGTTGGGATCGGGTGGAGGATGAGGTGGCTGTGGAGGCCGAAAACATCCGCGCAGCCTGGGCCTGGTTGTTGGAGGGGCACCACTGGCCCGAGCTCGAGGCGGGTCTGGGGGCCTGGGGCCAGTTCCTTGGCTCGAGGGGCCTGTACCGCGAGGGCCAAGCCACCTTTGCCCGGCTGGCCGAAACGGCCCAGCACGAAGGCCAGCCGCTCCTGTGGGCGCGGGCAACCCAGCAACAGGGCTGGTTTGGCCTGCAACTGGGCCAGATCGAGAGAGCTAAGGTGTTACTTGAGCAGAGCCTGCCCCCCTTGGAGCAGCACCACCATGCCGACGGCCTGCTGTTTGGCTACAACGGGCTGGGCGTGGCTTGGACGCAGACAGGCGACTACACCCAGGCCGAGCACTGGTTCCAGAAGGCCCGCGCCCTCGCCGAACAAACCCAGAACACCGCCAGCCTGGCCAACATCCTCAACAGTCTGGGCAATACCTGTCGCTGGACAGGAAAGTTTGCCGAGGCTACCCAATTTTTTCGACAAGGACTACGCCTAGCTGAGGAGATTGGCAACCAGCAAACCACTGCCTTCCTGCTGGCTAATTTGGGCGGTGCATTGTGGGAATTGGGCGAAAGACAGTCGGGTTGGCACACCACCCAGCAAGCCGCTCAACTGGCCGAGGAAATCCAGCACTGGCCCTTGTTCTCAGTCTGTTTATCCAACCTGGCCGAGATGAGTTTTGTGCAAAAAGATTATGCCAGGTCTAGCGAGTTACGCCAGCGCAGCCTGAGCTTGCGGCGAGAGTTGGGCAACCGCCGGGGCGAAGCCTTCGACACGGTGATGCTGGGCTATAACGCCCTACGCTTGGGGCAACCGACGGAAGCCCGCCAGCACTTCCTGGAAGGGCTGCGCATCGCCCAGGAGGTCGCCGCCAAGCCGATCCAACTCGATGTATTGATTGGTCTGGCCGAACTCGAGCTCCAGCAGGGCCATATCCAACAAGCCCTGTCTATGCTGCTGCTCGCAGCACAAGACCCAGCTACCTCGGCAGAGGCCAGGGGTCGGGCCAATCAACTCCTGGCCTCCCTCCCGCAAAATCAAATAGAAGCACCCCAACAAAAAAATGTTATGCCCCAGTTAGAACAAATGCTGGCGCAAATCTTCGAACAATCGTGACAACTCCCCGCGCTGAAGCAGCGGGGCTTCTCGGTTCTCACGGGGCTGCCAGTGCAGCACCCCTCTGCGGGCGGGTTCACGCCCCGACCCTCCCCGAAGGCAGTGTCCCTGCCCCAGACCTGGCCAAGACATTGATCGCCGCAGCCACATCCCTATGGAAATGACCACCACACCCCGAGCATTGAAACTCCCTGACCCAGAGAGGTTTCTTCTCTCGATGCCCACAGGCGGGGCAGTCTTGGCTGGTGTATTTGGGGTCAACCCCCACGACTTGCCTCCCGGCGCATTCTGCCTTGGAAGCAAGGATGTTCAGAAAAGTTCCCCAGCCAGCGTCGAGTACGCCTTTGGCGGTTCGGGAACGGGCAAGGCCGATGATGTTCAGGTTTTCATGCGCTATCACCCCGTACTGGTTGACCAGCTTTCGAGCAGTCTTGTGGTGGAAGTCTTTACGTTGGTTGGCTACTTTGCGGTGGAGATTGGCTACCCTCTGTTTAGCTTTGCTCCGCCGATTGCCACCTTTCTTCTTTCGAGCAAGGCTGCGCTGGGCGGTGGCGAGTCTGGCCTGGCTCTTCTGGAAGTACCGTGGGGCTTCCACCATCTCCCCGTCGGAGGTAATCAGAAAGTTGGGGTTCGTGCCGAGGTCTATCCCGATAGCCTCCTGGCTCTCAGGCATTGGCTGAGACTCGACCTCGCAACTGAACACGACGTACCAGTGCTCGCCCTCCCGCTTGATCGTCGCGGTCTTAATCTTGCCCTCCAAGGGTCGGTGGAACTTGCACTTGACCGAGCCGATGCCGTGCAGCAACACCCGCCCATTTTGCACTCTGACCCCGGTCTGGCTGGCCTGTGGGAAGGTAAAAGAGTTGTAGCGGTTGCGGCCCTGAAAGCGTGGGTAGCCAGCAGTCTGCTTAGTCTTTACACGGCGAAAGAAGCCCTTGAAAGCCAAGTCCACCCGCTCTATCACGTTCTGCAAGACCTGAGAGTGGATGCCTTTGTACTCCGGCAGGTCGGCCCGTATTTCGGGCAGCCACCTCTTTTGTTCGTAGAAGTTGACCGTCTTCCCCGCCTTGCGGTACGCATCCCGCCTTTCTTGCAAAGCTCCGTTGTACAGGTGGCGGCACAGCATCAGAGTTTTATCCAGGTCCCGCACTTGGGGCTTGCTGGGGTAGAGGCGGTACTTGTACGCCCTACTGCTATGCACCAACCTACTCATCGCCGCCCTCTTCCTGGTGCTTCCGCTGGTCTTGGATGTAGCGCTGTATCACGTCCGAGGAGATGTTCCCCGCGCTCCCCACGTAGAAAGATGGAGTCCACAAATGCCCACTGCCCCGCCCTCTACGCAACTTCGGAAACTCTTGGAGGATACGCCGCGCTGAAACGCCCTTCAATATCTTCGCCACGTCGGAGGGCGACCACTTGGGCGGCACAGAAACAAAGAGGTGTACATGGTCTGACATCACCTCCATGCCCAGTATCTTCCAGTCCCTCATCAAGCAGGTGGCCTCAAACACCTGCATCAGCTTCTCGCGCACCTCGCCAAAGAAGGTGTGTCTGCGGTACTTGGAGGTGAACACCAGATGATAGTTCAGATTGTAATTAGAATGGCGCGTGGTACGCTCCTCTGGCATATGCACATGATACCACAGAATGACCGCTCACCATGCTCTGCCGCCAAAACCGGGCGGCGTGGGGGAGTCCACAGCTTGCTGCAAGTATCCCCGCTCTGAAGAGACGGGGGATTATAGCTCCCCCACGCCCCCTCGTTGTTCTAAAGGTAAGACAGCCATAAGACGGCCCCTCCACAGACTGTGGATGTGGGTCGT
>JBBIUP010000018.1:0-26134 GCA_037440185.1 Meiothermus sp.
TGGGCGCAACCGTGACCGATGTGGGACTCACCGTCCACGCCCACCCCACCCTCTCTGAGGGCATCATGGAGGCTGCCGAGCACCTGCACAAACAGGCCATCCATATTGCCAACCGCTAGAGTGTTCTTGAAAATTGGAGTTTTTGCAAAACAAGGCGGGCCTTTACAGGCCCGTTCACAGCGCTGCCCACATTTACGCTCCCGTACGACAGTAGGTGTTGCCGAGCAATGCACGGCTTCTTTCCCTTCGGGAGCGTAAATTAGAGCGCGCTTCACCAGGATGGAGCCCTCCAGGGTTCAGAAGCCTCAGTTCCAGACCAGACCGTTGCCGCCTGGACGGGCCACAACGTCTGTGAAGTGCGCTCTAAGCCGTACGGGTCGTAATTGGGCGGTACGGCTTATTCGTGGGAAACGCTGTTAAGTTACGCCAGGGTAGATGGGCCAAACCCGCGGCATCGGACCATGCGTACCGGGCACCATTCCCCACCGATCTTTGGGGATCGGATCTCGCATTTCAACTATGGAGACACTTAGTAGTTTGGGCTATCGGCTGGCTACCTGTTCAAACTCCCGAACGAAGAGCTCTTGCTTCAGGCCCACAAAACGGGGGGTGAGAGGGGGCAGGTTGGCCGGGTTGTTGAAGTCGCGGTCGTAGTCCCAGTTGCGGCGAGGTGGCTGGTAGACCTGCTGAGTCCAGGGGCCATTCACATAGCGTGGCAAATCCAAGCTGACCAGTGAACCCCGATAAGTGAGCGTGGCAGGCCGCCAATCCTCATGGAATCTCGGGTAGTTCTGGAGGCCACCATTGTACTGCCGCGCTGCACTGGTGATATCGGTTCCTGCCAGAAAAGCGGCATTAATGGTGGTATCGTTGGCATTTCTACCAAATCGGCAACGCTGACGATCTGCAGTGGGGCCGTTGCAAATGGAGTCGTTATCTTGCCATCGGTTGGAAAGGATGTTGAGCGAGTCGGCCATGAAGGCCGCCGGGCGTTTGTTGATGGAGTTGTAATCGCCCCAGATGTAAACCGCCTGGTTGGTCACCACGGTTAGACCGCGCACAGGCGTGGTTCCACCGACCAATTCGGCCCCATTACGGATACGCACACCGTAGTTGTTCTTGTCACATTCATCCACGGTGACTGAACGCACACAGCCCACATCAGACAGGGGGCCATTGATGGTGAAGTAGAAAACCAAACCTCCATCGGTGTTATCTTGCAAATCGAAACCAAAATCGGTGGGATTATTCTGAATGCAACCGAGTGCAGCCCGCATATCCACTTCGATCAGGTTCATGAAGCGTTGCTCGCGGGTGTTGTAGAAGCGTGCTCCGGCGAAAGAGTCCGCAGCAGCGGTGATGCCGATAGCCCGGCCAGCAATGGCACCCGAACAAGCCCGTAGGCGATTTGTCGCAGCTGCATCGAGCAGGTTGTTGGAGCGGCGTACTTCAAAGTCGGTGAGGGCTGGAAGCACACTGCCTGCCGGGAGGTTCAATACCACTCGGAGATCGGCACGATCCCAGTAGGTACGACCCTGTATCGGGTCGAGGAAGTCGGGTTGGGGCAAGTTGACCCGCTGTGCCGTAAAGCCATCGGGCAGTCCCGGGTTGTTGGCCCGCACGTTGCCGCGATAATCGGTGATGTTGGTGGCCAGCGCAGCTCCACAAACCCCTCGAGAGAAAGGGCCGCGCAGGGTAACCACATCCTGGTCTCGAGGATTGTCCTCACTACCCCCAGCCCGCAGGATGCCCACCCCCTCCCGCTGGCACCACCCATTAAGCACCTCTGGGTCTCCTTCTTTACGCCCGTGGTACAGGTTGCCCCCAACTGTGACCTGCCCCAAGACATTCAGGCGATCGTTGGAAGATAGGTAGAGGTCGCTATTGGTATGTACAGGGCCACGCAAAACCATGCGGGGGCCAGGGCCAAGTTCCAGGTCTTCGTCGTAGAAGGCTGCGAACTGGAACATCGGGATCAGGCGTACCTTCACCCCCATGCTGAGGATGGCCTCGGGACGGATGGTCTCCGAACGCCCGCGGACAGGGGTAATGCCGGGGGAAAGGGCTACCGAGAACAGGGTGTAGCTATACTCGGTGGCATTCAGGTTGGCGAACTCACTACCGGCTGGAACGATGGTGGACTGACCCTGGGGCACGCCCACAGAGGGCTGGAGATAGGTATAGATGCGTCGCCCCTGAAGCTGAATTACTTCACAGCCAAAGTCGTTGCGTTGGGTAGTAGAGGAAGCAAAAACACAGTCTTCATAGGAGGCCGGCGAGATACCCTGAGGCAACTCGTAGTTGCGGAACAGGCCCGTTATCCGTTCGGCCCGCCAGTTCAGGCCCGCTTCGGCAGCGTAGAAGCCTGCAGTGCTGTCGGCAATTGAGCGGGTATTGGAGACCTCGAGCCGGGTCAGGAAAAAGTAGGCCGTCAAGACAGCCATCAGCGCCACCAGCATGGTGAGGGCTGTTACGAGTACAAAACCTCTTCGTGGCATCATTGGCTCCTATGGAGAAAACACATTCCGGGGCAGAAACTGTGCGGACAAGGTGCGCTGTAGATTGACATTGCGCCGGGCGATAGCTCCACTCAAGCGAACGTTGATTCCCGCCAGTTCTACCCAGGAAATATCCCGCTGGGCACTGGTGGGGCCAAAGTCGGCGTAGGTTCGGCGATTGGCGGCACTTCCCACCTGAGCCTCGAGCTGGAAGTTGGTGATGTTGGTCGCCACCCCTTGGGGCGCTGCACCATTGATGGACAAACCCAGCAACCGGGTTGATATATCCAGGCTGTAGCGGCGCTCTTCCAGAATGTATATCCGGCTGGTTCCAGCAGAATAGTTGTTCTGCCAGGTTCCCCCTGAGCGCTGCAAAGTGTCGCCGTTGGATACACCCGCATAGGCAAAAAATTCCCCTTGCTGATTGGTGACATTGTAGATATAGGCCAGGATGCTGCCATCCTGGTTCTGGTGGGCAGTACGGTAGTTTTCCCAGGCAGTCAGCGAACTGGCTACGCTGGCGGGATCAGGGCATCCCTGGGGAATGTTGGGTGTTCCCGTGGACAGGGCCACTACCACATTGCTGGCAGTACCACGGCTAATGTTGGTACATACCGTTAAAACCCTGTCCAGCCGGTTGCGCCGAATAATCAGGGTGTCTGGGTTGGAACCTGTCCCGTTCAAAATTGCAAGGGCTGGGAAGTCAATGGTCAGGCGTTCGCCGGTCTGGCGAATATCAATACCCACCACATCCATTGCGCTGCGCAGATTTTGGTTGAGCTGGGTACGAACCTGGTCTAGTTCGTAGACCCGGCGATTGGAGATCACCAGCGAGAGCGCCACCCCAATCATGGCCACCCCAATCACAGTGGCCAGCAGCAGTTCCAGCAGCGTGAAGCCCTTAGGGGTTGGGCCTCGAGCGGATCTGCTGCGATAGGCGGGTGTAGATGGTCTCGGCTGCATAAACCTGGCTCCCTTGATAACTCACTTGTACCTGCACATGGCGCGAAGCCCCCGAACAGTAAGCCGTATTCACACACAAGCGGCTGACCACCAGGAAAGTACGCCCATCCACCGACACATTACGTTGACGTGGAAAGGCTGGGGTGGGGTTGAGCAGGTCTTCTTGGCGCAGGCGCTCGAGCTCCTCCTGGGCAATCGAGATGGCTGTGCCGCGAAGCTCGGTGCGGCTGTTAACCTGAAGGTTGCCAATAAAACCAGGCAAGACTCCGGCCATCACGATAGCTAGAATGGCCATCGCCACAATCACTTCCACAATACTTAGACCTTGCGGCCTCATGGTTGGCGCACCCCCCCACCCAGCATCACTTCCACCTGCCGGGTGTTGCCCCGGTTGTCCTGCAAACGGATGGTCTGGCCCGGTTGGGAAAAGTTGGCCAGGCCCCGGCTGTTGAAACAGACCTGCCAGTTGGACGGGCCAAAGGTCAGGCCCTGTTCACGTAAATCCAGGGCCGAACGCGCACCCCCAGCCTGTACATTGGCCACTGCTAGTTGGTTGTCGGGTGTCCAGACGGTATCGCTGCATCGCCGAGCATAACCGACCTGCAAAGTACCGTTGGCATCCACCACCACCCGGTAGGCCGAGGTGGTAGCCATGGCTTTAGAGCGCACCTGCTGAAAAAAGCCCAGGGTTTGGGTAAAACCGTTCTGGATAGGGTTATTTAGAGGCCGCAGATCCACAAAGGCAATCCCTAAGACAATCGCCAAGACCGCCATGACGACCAAAATCTCGAGCAGGGTGAGTCCGCTTTCCCTCAAAATCCTCTCCTACTGTGATTTTTGCACAAATTGCCTTCCTCAAACTATACTCGATGTAACGCGTTTTGTTCTCTTCTGAACAATACTTTTTGACCCGCGTTTCGTGAATCCCCTGTTTGGGGGTGGTTTTATTAATGTAACACCCTCGAAATACTCGTCAATTCGCCACCTACTCGGCGGATGAGGAAGTAACGTTTTTCTGGTATAACTGCATAGCATGCGTATTCGTGCGACCCTAAATGCGCTGGCCCTCCGCCTCGACGGCAACGAAACCCCCGAGATGCTTCGCAAGGCTCTGGGGGAGTTGCCAGACTTGCCCTTGGAGGTAGAAGTCTCTGGGGTGGTAAACCAGGGGGTACTGGAAGCCCTGCTCGAGCTAGGCCGTGAGCGGGGTTTACAGTTCAGGCCCCAGCGGGGCGAAAAATATATTCCTTACACCGAAGTGATAGATCAGACCCTGCGGTCGGGAGCCAGGGTGGAGTCTCCAGGCACGGTGGTCATTCTGGGGGACGTTAATGCTGGGGCCGAGGTCATTGCAGCCGGAGACATTATCGTGGTGGGAAAGTTGCGCGGGTTGGCCCATGCTGGGGCCACCGGACAGGAAGGGTCAGCCATCTGGGCCATGAGCCTGGAAGCCAAGCAGATCCGCATTGCCAACCATGTGGCCCAGGCGCCCGATGGCCAACAAGGCACCCGCGGCCCCGAACGAGCCAGGGTAGCGGAGGGTCGCATCGTGCTGGAGGCCTGGGGCAAGAAATCCTGAGGAGTGCCCTAGCGCCAATGCCCGACGTTGAACATCAACAGTCAACTGACTCTAAAATCCAATGCCCCCTGCTGACTCGCCATAGGTACGCAGAATCTGGTCAATAATCCAACCGGTCGCGGCCACATAAAGCCAGACCGGCACTGTCCAGCGTGCCCATGCCTTGTGGATATTGAAGCGCTGCTTGAAGGCGTTATAGATCAGCCACAGCACCAGCGGCCCGTTGATAGCAGCCAGAATGGTATGGCTTACCAGCAAGGCATAATAGGCCCCCCGCCATTCCTCGGGCCCTACATAGCGGGTGGTTCCGTAGAGCCCCCACTTGAGCAGGTAGAACACCAGAAATAGCCCCGCCAAACCCGTGGCGGTGAGCATCACTCGAGGGTGCCAGACCCGATCCCCCCGCTTGATGAGAATGACCCCGATGATGACCGCCAAACCCGACAAGGCAATTAGAACGGCGGCAATATCTCCCAACATCTGACCCATGATTCTTATTTCCTCCCCAGTCACGCACAGGTGTTCTCTGTAGCCATTTCAAAATATTCTATTCCAGCAAAGGACATTTATCCCTGAAGGTTATTTGTGAACTCCTCGCCAAGTTTTTCCGCCAAGCGGCGTACCCGCTCTTCCCTCGAGCTTCGGGCATAGCTATACCCCAGCATGAAGGCCCGCTCGGCTTCGTGGCGCTTACCCAGGTGGCGTTGCAGCTGGGCCAGCCGCAGATAGGCCAGGGCCATCATGCCATCGCGTTCTTTGGAAGGGCGAACTGCTTCCAATAAACCCACCGATTCTTTAAGCGAACCCACCGCTTGCTCCGGTGAAAGTTCGCGGGCATCTCGAATAAGAACAGCAGCCTGGTCGAGCAAGCGTTGCACAGCCAAGAGTATACCCAACATTGCCAGGATTTAAGGGCAAGCAGGTGCAATGTTTGCTTTTGTTTTTCGGCCTTCAGCTGAAAGCCCTCTTGTATGCTTACCTCATGACGCCTTACGAAGCCTTTCAACTCCTCGAGCTGCGCGTCGGACGCATTCAAAAAGCCGAACCTCACGAAAAAGCCCACAAACCTTCCTACAAGCTATGGGTAGACCTGGGCGAGTTTGGCATAAAGCAAAGCAGCGCCCAGTTAACCGAGATGTACACACCCGAAGCCCTGGTGGGGCGGCTGGTGATCTGTGCGACCAATCTAGGAGAACGTAGTATCGCGGGCTTCAAATCCGAAGTGCTGGTATTGGGCTTGCCCAACGAACAAGGGCGGGTGGTACTGCTGGCGGTAGAGCGCGAGGTGCCACTGGGAGGGCGGGTTTACTGAGGCAAACTCTCTCGGTAACGAACGACGGCTCGAGCCGTCGCCATGAGTTGCAGTATTCCGGCGGCCACAAAACCATCGGGATTGGGTTTCCGCAGGCGAAACAGCAATTCACTCCACAGCGTCGGAGGTTCGGCTGGTGGCGGCTTCAAATCGCCAGGCCAGCGCTCCAACCAGGGGCAAGGGGTATCGGGCGCCAGAAAAACGCTCTTCCCCAGCCACCTATTGAGCGCTTCCATGTAGGCCACAAAATCGGGGAGCGCCCATGACAGCAGCATCACCTCCATATCGAAGCGGGCTTCGTCGGGGTCGGTAAAGGCCGGGGGGTCGGAGATGCGCTCGGCAGCCTGGGCCGGAAGTTCGGCCTCCACCAGTGCATACAACTTGCCCCACTCCCGCCGCCAGATAGCTGTCTGCAAGCTACGCGACCATGGACTCTGTGACTGCTTCCTGGGCACCAGATGATTGTGACACGACGGTTGATTGCTCTGGGGTTACAAAGCACGTAGGGTAGGAGCTAAAGAGTCAAAATTCAACCCATGTGTTTCGTGGCCACTGCCGCGCTGGTCTTCGACATGGGCAATGTACGCTCGCTCACCGAGTTTGGTTCGGCAGTATGATGCTGGGCAGGAGTGTACTATGCCAGACCCCATGCTGATTGCTAAAGGTGAATCGGAAGTATTCCTGTATCCCAAAATGGCCAACCGCCACGGCCTGATTGCTGGGGCTACCGGCACTGGCAAAACCGTGAGCCTGCGGGTGCTGGCCGAACAGCTCTCCAACATTGGGGTGCCGGTCTTCATGGCCGATGTCAAGGGCGACCTGTCGGGCATGTGCAAGGCCGGGGCCGACAACCCCAGAATCACCGAGCGGGTACAAAAACTGGGTCTTTCGGATTTCAAATACCAAGCCTGCCCGGTGGTGTTCTGGGATGTGTTTGGACAGCAAGGGCATCCGGTGCGTGCTACCGTCTCGGAGATGGGGCCGCTGCTGCTGGCCCGCCTGCTGAACCTCAACGACACCCAGGGCGGGGTGCTCACCCTGGTCTTCAAAATTGCCGATGACAACGGGCTTTTGCTCCTGGATTTGCAAGACCTACGGGCCATGCTGCAATACGTAGGCGATAATGTTGAAAAGTTCAAGACCGAATACGGCAACATCTCGGCGGCCTCCATTGGCACCATCCAGCGCGGGTTGATTGCCCTGGAAGAACAAGGTGGTGACCAGTTTTTTGGCGAACCGGCTCTCGAGCTTGAAGACCTGATCCAGACCCAGGGTGGCCAGGGGGTCATCAACATTCTGGCCGCCGACAAGTTAATGCAATCGCCCAAGCTCTACAGCACCTTTTTGCTGTGGATGCTCTCAGAACTCTTCGAGCGGCTGCCCGAGGTGGGCGACCCGGAAAAACCCAAGCTGGTCTTCTTTTTTGACGAAGCCCACCTGCTCTTCGACGAAGCCCCCAAAGCCCTGCGGGAAAAAATTGAGCAGGTCGTGCGGCTGATCCGCAGCAAGGGCGTTGGGGTCTACTTTGTCAGCCAGAATCCCCTGGATATTCCCGACGAAGTGCTGGGGCAACTGGGTAACCGCGTGCAGCACGCTCTGCGGGCCTTTACTCCCCGCGACCAAAAAGCAGTCAAGAGCGCCGCCGAGACCTTCCGACCCAACCCCAAGCTAAGCGTCACCACCGTGATTTTGGAGCTGGGCGTGGGTGAAGCCTTGGTCTCGACCCTGGACGAGAAAGGCATTCCCAGCGTGGTCGAGCGGGCCCTGATCTACCCACCCCGCACCCAATTGCCGCTGCTCAGCCCCGAAGAGCGCAAGCAGATTATTCGGCAGTCGCCGGTATACGGGCACTACGAAAAGACCCTGGATCGGGAGTCGGCTTATGAAATCCTGCGGGGCCGCGCCGCCGATTCGGTGCAACCTGCTCCTCAAACCCCCAAGACCCCTGCTCAGCCCGCCAATGGGAACCTCCTAGGCGACTTAGCCAAAGGGGCGGTAGGTTTCCTGGCCAGCCGCGAGGGGCAACGCATCGTGCGCGGTGTGTTAGGAGGTCTGTTGGGCGGCAGTGGCAAGCGCAAACGATAGTAAATTTCTGATAATTTTCTGCTGTGAACGATCCCCCAAATGGGGGGTATCGTTTTTGTCTCATAGTCTTAGAATTTGCGATGTTCAAGGGATTTTTGCGGTATCTGAGTAACACCGCCGACACCGCTGACGTAACGCCTCGAGGATTTTCTCAACGGTTTTGAACAACATTCGAAAGCAGATCTACCTATGCTGTGGGCAGTTGGGTAGATAGACACGCCAGAGGTTATGCATGAAGCGAGATGGACTAACTATTATTGAGACGCTAATTGTGATTGGCATTCTGGCTATTCTATTTACCATCGCAATGGGGCCCGGACTGCGCGTGTTGCGAGGACAACAAAACAAAGCCTCCCTCGAGTCTGTGCGACAAATGTTCTGGCAAGGCGCAACTGCGGCTGCCAGTAGAAACCAGACCTTACAGCTCACTCGATCTGGCACTATTTTTACCATCGCGCCCGCTAATGGGGCAGCGGTGCGAACCTTTGAGGTCTCCTCCCAGACCACCATCGGCCTGCCAAATGGAGTGGTTGCTACTTTTCTCCCCCCTGGTCGGGTAGCGTTTGCCAGCGGCGTTAGCAACCCGTTTACTGTCCAAACCAACGGGCAATCGTATAGCATTACGGTCTCGCTGATTGGCGAAACCCTTGCAACGACCCCCTAGTGAGAGCGAACTATGCGAAACAAAGGCTTATCCCTGATTGAGACGCTCATTGCCATGGTGGTACTTGCCATCACCCTCACAGCCTTCACCTCCCTAATTGTGGGCAACATGCAACAGAACACCAATTCTGGAGCTCGCACCGGGGGTACACAGTTACTGAACTATCTGGGGCGTCAAGTTATCGCGGGTAATAGCGCAGTTATTCCCTCTAGCCCCAGTACACCTAGGGAATGGATTTATGGTCAAATCCAAAGTGTTTTCCCCGATCTAGTTGGTCAGCAGTTTTCCAATCCCGCCCTCTATCAAGCCAGTGTGCATAATTTGGGTCGGCAAAGCCCGTTAGCAGGTATCAGCTTGACTGCCTATCGAGTCGAAGTGTGCTGGAGAAACCAAGGAAGTGAGTCTTGCGTGCGTGCCCTCACCTTCGGCCCCGATCTCCCAACACCAGGTACGCCTGGAACCCAGCCCATCTTGACCAACTGAGGCATCTATGCGCAGGAAACACGCTTTTACCCTGATAGAGATGGTGCTTTCGCTGGCCATCTTAACCCTGATTGTCGGAGTTACCGCTACCCTGTTACAACAAACCTTGCTTTTCCAAGCCCAGCAAGAGGCCACCACCGCAGCGCAAGCCAAGTTGCGCCGCATAATGGAAGTGGTTTCGCAAGACCTGCGCGGAGCAGTTTTTGGACACATCGCAAACACCCCCTATCCGTCGCAAACCAATGCGGTATCGTTCCTGGTGGCCGAGGGAGGAACCGCCTATCCAGTTTTCAATACTGACTCGAGCTTCCCTACAGCTCGGTTGGCAACCTTCGTCTCGAGTGGTTCTGCCAGCGACCTAGCTATAGCAGTGAACGGAAGGGTGCTGATGGTCAACCGCGACAACCAGGGGGTCATCCTCCCCGTCACGGCCATAGCCCAGGGGAGTGGAAACCTCTGGATTGTCTCATTCGGCTGCCAGAACACCATCAACTACACCGAAGGTACCGTTGTCTACCCCATCCGCGAAGTGGGTTATCAGTACAACCCTACCAGCCGGAATCTCCTCTACAGTGAGAACGGCAACTCGCAAGTGGCTTCTTTCAATCTTTCTAGCTTTCTAATTGATTACGTCTACCTGAGCAATACTGGAAGCACCAGCATCAACCCCTCCGGCTACAACGTGGAGGGCATTATTCAAGGCAGTTATAGCGCAGGAGCCACTAGTTACACGCTCCAGCGCTTGCAAATCCGTCTGCAAACCCAGGAACGGGGCTTTGCTGGAAGGTTGGTTACCCGCAGCTACTCCACGCAAATCGAACTTCCATCCAGAAGGCTTCCAGGAGGGATCATTCCATGCAATCCATGAGACCCAACGGCATCGCATTGGTGGTTAGCTTGGTTACCATCGCTATTGTGGGGGGTATCGCCGCCATCATGTTTTCTCGAACCGTGGCTGAGATACGCCACAGCGCTGAAGATGCTGGTATCGTGTCTACCCTCATGCTAGCCCGTGGCGCGGCCAATGTGGGCCGCGCCGCCCTGCATGAACCCTTGCGCAACAGCCTCGAGCAAGCCATCCAAGCCAACCCGAACACTACAAGTCCCTGGGGCTTCGGCAACAATTCATACCAAACTGCTAGCGCTCCAGACCCGGCCTCGGTAGCCAGTGATTTGCGCACCATTGCCTCCGCTCTCCAGAGCACCACCAACGCTTTGCTGTGCAATCAGAATGTTGCTCCAGCAGGCTCAGGGGCAGCCGCAACAGTGCGAGTTCACTTCACATCCACCGCATGCAATCAGGTTCTGCCCTCTGGCGTCCGCCTGACCGATGGCCGATTCATCAGTGGATCACCCGGTGGCATGAATACCTTTGCCCTTCCTTATGTGATGGTAGTGGCAGCTCAACAGTCCACTTATCGGCGCGATCTGGTGATTTCGGGAGAGTACCGCTTTAACGTAGGCAGAGTAAACTTCGCTCGCTACGCCTTGTTTACCAATTTCCACATCAATGAAACCGGCTCTTCGATCTGGTTTACAGACCGCACCTTGTTTGATGGCCCAGTACATACCAATACCAACTTTCGCTTTGCCGGTAGGCCATGGTTTGGAGCGGAAGTCAGTAGTGTGGGATGTGGCAATCCAGAAACCGTCAACCCCAACGACAACCCTCCACAGTGCAGTAGCTACAACCGGGGTGCATTCTTTATCAGCCAGAACCCGCAATTTGTGGGATCAACAACCATCGAATCACAACCTGACCCCAATAATCCAGTCTTCGGCAGCGATGCTCCAAACCTCATCCAGGGGGCGGACTGGCGGGCCAACTACATTCCCTTGCCTCGAAACAGCCAGAACCAAGAAGCCAATGCCAATACCGGAGGGCTGGTATTCAACACCAATCTTAACCGCCTGACCCTATTCGCAGGCGACAACAGTGGTGCTCCCCTCACACGCTCTGGATCGTCCTGGATACCCAACCCTGCCCCTTTTCAATACATCGAAGCCTGTCGCAACGACACCGGCGTTTGCGAGCGGTATCGTTATAGCTCCATCAACGGGCCGCTGTACCAGCAAGCACCGGATGGCTCGTGGTCTATTCAGGTTCGCAGCAGCTTCAATGGCCTGATTCTAACCAATGGGCGAGTGAATAATTTCTCCGGGCCCACTCGAGGAATCTCCTCTGACCCCAACACCGCTCCCCCAGCCCTGGCTTCCTTCGCACAATTGACCGTAATGAATACCGGAAGTAACGATATACGAATTTCGGGCGACCTAACCTATCAGGATGTTCCATGTAGCGGCGCACCTACCCGCCAGGCCGATGGCTCGGTTAGCTCGGGTACGTGCAACAACCGTCTTGCCCATAACGTTTTAGGCATCTACAACCCACAAGGCAATGTAGTCATCACCGATCCCGCCCCCAGTGACATCACTTTGCACTCGGTTATCATGGCTGCCAGTGGGGTTGTCCGAACCGAGAACCATTCCAGCCGTCCTGTACAGGGATCAGTCAACCTACTGGGGGGCCTGATCCAGAACCGCTATGGCGCCTTTGGTACTTTCAGTGGGAGTACCCTATTGAGTGGGTATGGGCGGCGCTTCAAGTACGACGAACGGATGCGTGAGGGGATGGCACCTCCATTCTTCCCCACCACTGGCAATTACCAAGTATCAGCGGTCTGGCCGGATTTCTTTAGTCAAAAAGAACAGTTGGGGCAGTAGCTCCAGGATTCAAATTGCAGCCCGAGCAAAATGCAACTGCAAACGATCTGCAACATCTTCGGCCCAAGCCCGTACGTCCTGCCAGCGCCTGAAATCGCCTTCCGGTAGACCCTTGCTTAGCACCCTGATCATCTGATCGTGGTTGAGGCGATTATAGTCCAGTGAGCCAGCAAAAATACCCACTTCCAGGGGCTCTGCAATCGCTCGAACTTCAGACAGATACTCGTAGACCTCGTGAAAATGCTCGGGAGTTGGGTTGCTCATCAGGCCCGAAACAGCAAAGTACAACAATGGCAACTGTCGCAGTGCATCGCGGTGAATCTGCACGAAACGCTTGGCTTCTGGGAGCCATTGCTCTTCTCGGATGGAGCCCCCCGCAATCACCGCCTGGTAGCCTTCAAGGTGCTGTATTTCGTCCACCGGTAGTACATCCACACTGACACCCCGCTGGGCCAGAACCTCTCCAATAGCCTGGGCTATTTCACGTGTGCTGCCCAGACGGCTGGCATAGGCAATCAGGACGCGCCACGTCTGCACAGCTTAAGGCTATGCCTATAGCTATCTGGGCTGTAGAGACATCTGCCCCCTGCCTAGGGGAGTACCTTTAATTCGAGGTGATAACAATGCTGGTGAAAGGCTGCATGACCCCAAGCCCAGACGTGGTCACGCCGGATATTACGGTGCCCGAAGCTGCACAGATCATGAAAAAGGGGGGATTCCGCCGTCTGCCAGTGGTTAAGGAAGGTCGGGTGATCGGTATCATCACCGACCGCGACCTCAAAGAAGCCATGCCATCGGATGCTACCTCGCTTTCCATCTGGGAGCTCAACTATCTAATTTCCAAGCTTAGTGTGGGCGAAATCATGACCCGCGACCCCATCACCGTTGCCGACACCATGCCTCTCCAGGCTGCCGCTAAGCTGATGCTCGAGCATAAAGTGGGCGGCCTGCCGGTGGTGCACGACGGCATGCTGGTGGGCATCGTGACCATAACGGATGTGCTGAAGGCTTTCTTGCAACGTGAGGCTGAGTTGCTGGTGGGGGCTGAGCCCAACCCATAGGACTACAGGGCCATCTTCTTTAGCCCAATCACCCGTTCAGCCGGCCAGGTATTCACCACCTGGTCAGGGTACAGGCCCGCCTTGTGGGCGAAGAGCAGGCCGTACTGAATGTCAGAGATGCCCTCGAGGCTGTGCGCGTCGGGGCCCAGCGAAAAGTTAAGTCGGTCGCGCCAGGCCAGCATCAGCCGCCAGTCCAGGTCGAGGCGGTAGGGGCTGCAATTGAACTCCACCGCCTTCTGGTTTTGCTGCGCCCGCTCCAGAACGGCCTCCCAGTCGGCCTCGGCCCCTCTGCGGCGCAGCAAGAGGCGCCCGCTGGGGTGGCCCAGGATGCTCAGGTAGGGGTTGTCCAGGGCCCGCAGCAGGCGCTGGGTCTGCTCGGCTTTGCCTAAGCCCAGGCCGGCGTGCAGGCTGCCCACCACCACCTCGAAGCGGGCCAGGAGTTCGTCGGGGTAGTCCAGCGAGCCATCGGGCAGGATGTCGGACTCGATGCCGCGCAGAATGCGAAAAGGGGCCAGCTCGGCGTTGAGCGCCTCGATCTCGGCCCACTGGCGCTGCACGTCTTGCGGCTTGAGTCCCCCGGCATAGGCTGCGGTCTGGGAATGGTCGCAGATGACCATGTACTCGAAACCCTGGGCGATGGCGGCCTCGGCCATCTGGCGCAGGGTTGCGCTGCCATCGGAGTAGGTGGAGTGCACATGAATCAAACCCCGAAGCTGCTGGGGTTGGAGCATTGGATGGGGTACCGGCCATCCGATATGCTCTTTCTCTCGCCAGTAAGCAGGCACAAAGGGTTGATTCAGCGCCTTGAACACCTGCTCTTCAGTCGGAAGCAAAGGGGGAACGATCCCAAGGGTTGCCAGCCACTCCTGCGAGCCTGTGGCCTGCACCAGCACGCTTCCAAAGAAGGCTGCATCGGTACAAAAAACCCGCAAGGGCAGGCCCTCGAGCCGCCCCAGCAGCACATTGCCCTGGGCTTCCTCGAGGTAGCGGCCCAGCACCGGGCGCACCTGCTCGGGGGTGCCCACCACCACCAAATCCACGTTGCCAACCGTTTCCAGGCCACGCCGTACACTCCCGGCCAGTTCGGCTTTGAGCCCGGCGTTCTCGAGATCAGTCAGCAGCAGCCTGGCTACCTCCAGCCCCACCGGCAGCATCACCCGGCGCATATTGCTCAGGGCGTAGCGGGCGGCCTCGAGCAGGCTGGCCTCGCTCTTGGCCCCAAAACCCGGTAGAGCGCGGATCTTGCCCTCTTCAGCCAAAAGCACCAGTTCTTCCAGGCTATTCACCCCGTTGTCCCACAAAGCCCGGATGCGCTTGGGGCCCAGGCCCTGCACCCGGAAGAGCTCGAGCACCCCCGGCGGTATGCGGCCCTCGAGTTCGGCCAGGTAGGGAAACTCCTCGGTCTGGACGATTTCGGTCAGCATCGGGGCCAGTGCCGGCCCAATACCCGGCACCCCCTTAAACCCCCTGGCCGCCAGATCCACCAGGTCGGTGTCTTGTTGCTCCAGGTTGCGGGCTGCACTACGGTAGGCTTTGGCGCGGAACTCGCCCTCGCCCAACACTTCCATCAGGTCGGCTGCGTACTCGAGCATTCCCGCCAGATCTTTACGGTTCATGGCATTAGCCTAAAGCCAAAAGCCAGTGGGTTCACAGGGATAGCCTCGGTCTGCGCCTGCCAGGCTAGAGCCGCCATCGGCGCTTTACTTGCTGCACCCATCGCTCAAACTGCGGCCCATAGCGTCGCTCGAACCAAACTGCCAGCAACACCCCCGGCAACAGCAACACCAGCACCAGCAAGACTCCCAGCAGTATGTAGAAGCTCATAAAGCATAGGGCGCTGGCTTCCCTGACCTGAACACCACGGCCTGGGTATAGCCCAGCGATTTCAACAGCCCTACCGCATCGGCAAAGCGGTAGCCCACATCCTCTGGACGATGGGCATCGGAGCCCAACACCACCGGGATCTGGAGTTCATGTGCCCGCGCCAGCAATTGCGTAGCAGGATATTGCTCGGCAGCTTTCTTGCGCCAGCCAGCGGTATTTACATCCAGAGCCAACCCCTCGCCTGCAATGACCTGCAGGGCTTCTTCGGCCAGTTCTGCATAGCCCCCGCTGGGCCGAAAGCCCATCACCTTGGGCAAGTCCAGGTGCCCAATCGAGTGGAACAAGCCCGACCTGGCGGCTTGCACCACCAGCTTGAAATACTCCCGGTAAATCTCGGCAAGATCGCGCTCTTCGAACTCGGCCAGGTAGCGCGGGTTATCGAAGGGCCAGGCTCCGATGTAGTGCACCGAGCCGATCAGGTAGTCGTAGTCGTACTGCCCGCGCAGCCGCCGAACAAAATACTCCGTACCGGGGTGGAAGTCGGCCTCGAGCCCAATCCCCACATAGAAATTGCCTGCTTCGACCCGTACTTTTTCCAGCGTGGCATGGTAGAAGGGCAACTGCCCCAACTCCATACGAACTTCGGCATCAAACCACGCTGGCATGGGGCTATGATCGGTCATGACGATACCCAGCAAGCCTGCATCCTTGGCGGCCTGTGCGTACTGTTTGGGCGTGCCCACCGCATGCTTGCAAAGCGGGGTGTGCATATGGCTGTCGTACATGGCTCCAGCCTAACCCGAAAGCCAGCTTTACTCACCAGGTCTTTTCGAACCCTAGCTTAAACGCCTCTTTCAGATGCTCACTGCGGAAGAACAGGCGGTTCTCCGGCATGACCTTGTAGTAGTCCTGAGGCTGGTGCAGCTTGCCGGTGAGGATGTTGCCACAGTAGCGATCCGGGCCGCTGCGTGCGCCGCGGATGGTATCCACGATCCAGCGGAATTCGTAGGCCAGCAAAACCCGGTCATCGCCCACGCGCCAAAAGCCTTTTCGTGCGGTTCTGGCATCCGCAACGGCATTTTGCACAAGCTCCAAATCGGTGGCTTTAGGGATGTTGGGGTAGATAAGCAGGCTCACCGCGTGACCATCCTGCATCATCTGAAGATTGAAGGTAGGCCGCTCGGCAGGCGGGATGGCCTCTCGCTCCTCTTGGCTGTAGCTGGCGTTGATGTAAGCCAGCATGCGGCCATGTTTATCGAACACTTCCTGTGCCACCATGATGTAAAGCCTGCGCTCGGTCTTGCGCTTCTCGTTGTAACGCTGCCCAGGATCAAGGCGTTGGTTTTTGAGTTTTTCAAAGTGCTGAAGGGCTTTTTTTCCTGCAAAGATCTGGCGAGTGCAGGGCCTGCCCTTCAGGCGCGGCTCGAGGTAGGCCCGCAGGCCAGCGTCGAGCCCGCTTCCAGCAGCACTCAGAAAACCCCTCATCTCAGCGTCAAACTTTCCTGGGTTCTCCTGGTCGGCCCCCAGGTAATGGTACTCGGGCGCATCAATGCCCAGCATGCGGATGGGCAGGGATACCTTGGGGGTGTCGCCGTCGGTGGCCGAGACCCAACTAGCGTCGGGGCTGCCCTTGAGCTTTTCCGCGACCGGGAGCTTGAACTCGGGAATGGAAAACGCAAACTTCATGTCCCGCCTCCTTTAACCCACCCGCACCACGCGGCCCGCACTAGCCCAAACCTGTACACTCTGCCCCAGGATTTGCGAGGCCTGTGCCGACAAGGCTTCGTCTGGCGCCAGGTCTTCTCCCATTCCCTGCACCAGGCTGGGCATATCCGGCGGTGCCAGTTCAGGCTGGCGAAGGAGCGCGGCATCGAGTTGCCAGCGGCTGGCCCACAACCGCTTGAGCGCCCACAGGGTTTCCTGCTTGCCGACCTCCACACCGAAGGGGGGTTCCCCAGCGTAGCGCACCAGGAGCGGGCCTTGCGGCAAGGCCGCTCTGATCTCGTCGGAGCGCTCGGGCAGCATGTACGACTCGCGCAGCAACTTCTCAGCAAAGGCACAGGCCCTTTCCAATTTCTCCTCGTCCAGCCGTGCACCAAAGACCCCCTCGAAAACCTGCCGAATCTGCTCGGCCAGGTTGCCCAGTTGGTAGAACTCGGTCTCGACGCCCGCCAGCACCAGCGTCGGGGTCACCTCGAGGCCAGCCGCCTGAAGGGTCTGAAGCTCGGCGACCTCGCCCGCCGACTCGACGAGGCGGGACGGGGCTTTTTCGAGCGTAAAAATCATGCCTCCCAGTCTACCGCTAAGCCCAACCCACAAAACCGCTATACTTGAGAATCCATGCGCCCTTGGGACAACAGCTATCCCGACCAAGCTCAGTTGCGGCTGGAAATTGCTGCAATGCAACAGAGTATTCTCGAAACCCTGACCCAACGGGTGGCCGCCAATAATCTGTTGGGGGTCTACAGCAAGGGCTCCTCGCAGAAAGCCTGGGACAGCCCTATTGACTACGTGCCCGAGTTATCGGACATAGACGTGCAGGTCTTGGTGCTAGACGATACCCCACTGGCCAACCTCGAGGCCGCCCTGGAATTTCAGGCCGAGATGGAGCAGCGTTTTCGGGATCGGATTTCCCAACCTCTCCACCTCCCTCGCCCGCAAATTCAGCTTTTGCGCACTCGCCTCGAGCACTATGCCCCCAGCTATGGTGTCCAGACCTTACAGGGGCTGCCCTACGAACAACTTGCTTTTGGCAAACCCAACCATTCCGACACCGACCGGGCTATGCTCATGGAGCCCCAGGCTTTTCTGGCGGGGTTGTTCGACTCGGTAATGGATCGGCATGGGAAGTACATGTTCGATGTACTCCGCCAGCTTTCCTGGCGGATCGGGCCAACCGGCTCCCGCGTTCTTTCGGCGCTGGGGACCGACTTCGAAGCCGCCTGGGGCGGCAACCGCACCCAGGTTTACACCAGGCTCATACACTTCGATCGAGCCGAACTGGCCGAGCATTACGCCGCTTTTTACCTGCATGCCTGGGATTTTTTCCGCTCGAGCTACCAAAACACCAACGCCGCCAGGGAGGCAGTGCTGGCGGGCGTCGGTGTGTTGAAGGCGGGTTTGGCTATCGGTTCGACGGTATAAGTGCACCCAACTTCGCCCTTATACCGATTCTGTTCATAGCTGATCCAAAAAGCAACGGAAGAGGCCCTCGGACGCGCCTCAGGCCAAGTCGCTTACGCGATTCCGGCAGAGCCGGAACCTAACCGGCGCGGCAAGTGAGTGGCGCTTCATACGCCACTCACGCGCAGAGTTGGTATTAGATTAGCCCAGAAAATGATCGCTTCTGGGTTATTTGACCCAGGCTCAGGCAGCCAACAGTTTGGCTTCTAGCCACTCCGGCAACTGGCCGATGTGCTCGAGTTCTACATAGAGCTTGGGCTTGGGGTCGTCCATCTGCACGTGTTCACGGCCTCCGGTCTGGCGATGGGGAATGTAAACCGCCTGGGCTCCAATCTCCAGCACCGGCAAAACATCCGAACGCAGGCTATTCCCCACCATCAAAAAATCTTCCGGGCGTATCCGGTGACGGCGCAGGATTCGGCTATAGCTAAAAGGGTCTTTCTCACTTACCACTTCAATGCACCGAAAATACTCACTCAGGCCCGAGCGCACAAACTTCGATTCCTGATCTACCAGATCACCTTTGGTAATCACCATCAACGGATAGTCGCCAGAAAGCTCGTCTAAAACAGCTTCTACGTCCGGCAATACCTGCACCGGAGCCGCCAACATTTCCTTGGTTATATTGACCAGAAAACGAATGTGCTCCGGCGAGATACGCCCTTCGGTTAGCTCCAGCGCAGTCTCGATCATCGAGAGACCAAAGCTCTTGACCCCATAGCCATAGTGCTTGATGTTGCGGATCTCGGTCTCGTAGAGATACTGGCCATCATATGAACCATTCAGATAGTCCTGCATCAGCAACTTGAATTTGGCATGGGCCTCACTGAAGTGGGTCTGGTTGTGCCACAGTGTGTCATCGGCATCAAAAGCGATATACTCGACCATAACGCCCTCTTTACTTACAAGCGTAGACCGCTTTCCCGCATCGTTCGGGTTAGATGACACAGCTTTGCGTTAAGCGGAAACGTATCTCTGCAAACGAATGCACCCCTGGCTTTTTTGCAGAATACGAACCTTTCCATCACCCATTTCTCCTCCAGCTTGGGTAGATTAGAGCGGTTTTCAGAAAGAATACCGCAATTCCCATAAGGAGAAGTGCTGTTCCAGGCTTATTTTTTGCTGCTAGGACTAGCAGCAAAAATAGCGAAAACCGCGATAATCGAGCTCGCTCGGCACACTTTATTCCAGCACCCGCCATAAATACCAGGCTGCGTGGGAACGATAAGGACGGAAACGCTCGCCCAGTTCTTCCAGTGCACGACGCTCAGTGATACCGTAGAGTCTTTCAGCCCCCTTGCGGATACCCAGGTCCAGTACCGGCCATACGTCCGGGCGGCCCAGGCCAAACATCAAGAACATCTGCGCCGACCACACCCCGATACCCTTGACTTGGGTCAGGTGGCGAATAATCTCCTCGTCGGACTGGTGTTGGAGATCATCCAGGCCACCCTCCAGAGCAAAGCGCGACAAGTCCTGCACATAGCGGGCCTTGGCGCTCGACAATCCAATAGCCCGTAAATCTTCCAACCGAGCCTGGTGCAACACCTCCGGCTCTATAGCAAACTGGGTTGTCAAGCGCTTCCAGATGGTCTCGGCGGCCTTGCCGGAAAGCTGCTGGCCCACAATCGAGCTGACCAGGGTAGGAAAGAAGGGTTCAGTTCTAAATGGATTGGGTTGGAAGGGGGCAGATCCGTGTTTTTGAATCAGGTGCTGCATCACCGTATCGGCAAACGCTACCCGAACCTCGTGGAGGGTATCCAGTCTCTTGCGCTGCGGTCTGGAGGTCGAAGGCATGACCCCAAAACTTTATCTCAATTCCCTGGTGAAGCGAACCCACCGAAGCTCAAACAACTACTTTTCCCTGCGCCACTCCCCCGACTTTCCACCCGATTTGTGTAAGAGCCGCAAATCGGTAATTTCCAGGCCCTTGCTGGCCGCTTTGAGCATGTCGTAGACCGTGAGGGCCGCTACCGCACAAGCCGTCATGGCCTCCATCTCCACACCCGTTTCGGCTCTGGTCTTGACGGTAGCGGTGATGTATACCCTGGCTTCTTCGGGCACAAAACGAAGTTCCACATTCACGCCGGTAATGGGGAGCGGATGGCAGAGCGGAATCAGCTCACCGGTTTTTTTGGCAGCCATGATGCCTGCCAACTGGGCCACGCTCAAGGGGTCGCCCTTCCCCACTCCACCCTCCTGGAGCGCCGCAACAGCTTCCGGCATCAGCAAAACCGTCGCCTCTGCGGTCGCGGTGCGCAGCGTGGCGGTCTTCTCGCTCACGTCCACCATGCGCGGCTTACCGTCCTCAAAATGCGTTAACTTGCCCATGCCAACAGAGTAACCGCTCGAGAGCCGTTTGTGTCTGCTGTTAAGCTGCGCCACGCTGAGTTTGTCAAATCCTGGAAGTCGCTTACTTTAGCTGCACTCAGGGGCGCAGTACCCCCATAGACACCGAGCCGGAGGTGTTGACAAACATACTTTGGAGGCTTAGCCGCTGGCCCCTAAATATCCTTCCGCTCGAAAATCAGCAAGGCCAGAAAGGCGAAACCTGTGGTGTAGATGATGAGCAGCGGCAGGCCCAGACCCACAGCGGCTGGGCGGATGTAAAGGTCTAGATAGCTGGTGAGCAGGAAGGGCTGGATGGCCGGGAAGGCAATCAGCAGGCGCATCAGCAGCAGGGTCGAGACCGCAGCCAGGGCCGCCGAGGTGGTGCTAAGAAAGACCACCGCATAGAGCATGGCCAGAGCGGAGAGCGGCCAGAGCACCACACCCGCCAGGGCATGTGCGCGCAGCAGTTCCATAAACGCTCCGGCAGGGGTTATCTGACCTACTCCGGCAAAGCTGCCCTCCCCCAGACCCGTTCCGCCAAAAAAGCTACCCAGGCCAAAAGGCACACCCGCCAGCAAGGAACCCAGCAGGCTGACGAGCAGCAAAAGGAAGGGATAGGCCAACACCACTATGATTTTCGCACCCAGCAAGCGGCTGCGCGGGCTAGGGCGCAACAACACCGACTTGAGGGTACCCATCGAGACTTCTGAGCCCAGCACCTCGGCGGCGGCCATCGCGGTCAGGAAGGGGAACAGGAAGTCCATACCAGTCAGGAGCGAGAGGGCCGGCACCTGCCAGCCCGAGACCAGCTCGAGGCCATACTGTGCCCGCAGCCCTGGCGCAAAAGCCCACAAAACCGGTAGTACCAGGGCCGCCAAAAGCCCAATCTGCACCGAGCGCAAGCGCACCAGCTTGCCAAATTCCCAGATCAATACCCGCAGCATGGTGTGCTCCTTCTGTTAGACGATGACCCAGAAGCGCTGGATGGTGGGCTCAAGGGTGGAAAGAGCTTTACCCCTGAGACGGAGGAAGGGTCTGAAGTTACAGCGGAGGACATTTGGCCTTTGCGAACCCCCGACCCCAAACCCCTAACCCTTGTTCTCTGGCTATGCATTTTTCACCCTTTCACGGTAGTAGTCGTAGAGGTCGAAATAGTCGGGTTCCAGGAACTGTACTTGATAGTTCTCGCGCACCAGCGCCGCCAGCGCCACATTGGGCGAGCCCTCGAAAATCACGTTTACGTCGCGCAGATTGACGTTTTGCACCCCCGGCACGGTCTTGAGAAAGGCCGCAGCCCTGGCTGGATCGCCCACCCGCAGGCGGTAGGTTTCGCCCTTGGAACCCAGCTTGACCTCTTCCAGCAACCGTCCGCCGCCCAGAATGCCTACTTTATCGGAGTAGGCCGAGACCTCGCGCAGGTGGTGGGTGGATAAGAGCACCGCCACCCCTTTCCAGGCCAGTTCAGACAAAATTTCATGAACCTTGCTGATGCCCTGCGGGTCGAGACCGCTGGTGGGCTCGTCGAGGATCAGAATTTGCGGCTCGTGCAAAATAGCCGAGGCCAACCCCAGGCGCTGGCGTTGTCCCAGCGAGTAGGTGCGCACCGGCTGGTCGGCCACCGCGAGCAACTCGAGCCGCGCCATGACCTCGCGGATTTTGGTCTCCACATTCGACATGCCGGTCAGGAAGGCCACCATCTCGAGGTTTTGCCGACCGGTCATGTGGGGATAGAAGGCCGCCGGGGCCTCCACCACCGCCCCCAGCGCCCGCCGGGCCACGTAGCCGCCGTTGTAGATGTCCTGCCCCAGCATCCGAACCACCCCCGAGGTGGGGAAAGCCAGCCCAGTGAGCAGGCGAATCAGGGTGGTCTTGCCGGAGCCATTGGGCCCAGCCAGGGCGTAGACTTCGCCTGGCTGTACGGCAAAGGTAATGTTCTCCAGCACAGGTTTACGCCCGTATTTTTTGCCCAATTGTTGGGCCTCGAGGGCAGCCCCAGGGGTGCTGGTTGTCACAGTTTCACTCATGGGAGTGATTATACGGAGGTAACGCGCCGAGCCTTGTTCACGTCCGGCAGATGCGTGGCAGACGTAACGATTCGAGAGAGGATACAGCCCAGATAGGGCTCTCAAGCAGCTTTCGAAAAGAGTCTTCGGTGCTGCCCGGTCTTCCCACGCACCTTGCCTTTCCGCGTTCCTGTGTTATCCTCGAGGTCGCGTCCTCGGTCTGACGCGGCGCACCAGCGTGAACCGGGTCAGGGCCGGAAGGCAGCAGCCCTAAGCGCCACGGAGCGGGTGCCGTCAGGGAGCCGGGGACGCTATTTTTACATCAATCTCCTCTCGAGGCTACGCGTTTTTAAAGCCATTGGTGCTTCCATAGCAAACCACCTCTGGACAGAATGTCCCGTCGGCAGAGAGGTAATATTGCTGTGTGGAACGGAAACAATCCGCACCAAATCACTCAGGATTAGGGTTGTGACATGGGGTAAAGTATGGCATACTTTTATTGGTAATGATTACTATTTGCAATAAAACCTATGCCATTAAAGGAACCTCCTATGAGCGCTGTCGCCACCTCTCCCCTGGAGCCGCAAAACCCCTGGCTGTTGTTCTGGCAAAACGAAGTCAAGCGGGGTTTTTTGCTCTCTGCTTTAACCCTGATGGGAGTGGTGGGGGGCTTTGTGGCAGGAGTTTACGAACTAACCTGGCTGCAAAACAGCCTGTGGGCGCTGGCCTTTCTAACCGGCGGCGTTCCATCGGCCATCAAGGCCATCCGCAGTCTGCTACAGGAGCGCAAGCTAGATGTGGATCTGCTGATGGTGGTGGCGGCGCTGGGAGCCGCCTCGGTGGGGCAAGCCGGCGATGGAGCCATCCTGCTGTTTCTATTTAGCCTCTCCAACACCCTGCAAAGCTGGGCCATGAACCGCACCCGGCGGGCCATCGAGGCCCTCATGACCCTCCACCCCGAAGGGGCCATCGTTGAGCTATCCGATGGGAGCGAGCAGTGGAAACCCCTGGACGCCCTGCGCCCCGGCGACCTCCTGGTGGTGCGCCCCGGCGAACGCTTCGCGGCCGACGGCACCTTGCAGGAGGGCTACACCGACGTAGACGAGAGCGCCCTCACCGGCGAGAGCGTGCCGGTGGACAAAAAGCCCGGCGACCCCGTCAAGGGCGGCACTCTCAACGGTCACGGGGTGGTGTGGGTGCGGGTGGAACGCCCCGCCCACGAGAGCACCCTGGCCAAGCTTATCAAGCTGGTAGAGAACGCCCAGGCCAGCAAAAGCCGCACGGAGCGCTTCGCCGAGCGCTTCGAAGGGCCCTATACCATCGCGGTGTTGCTTTCGGCCCCAATGGTGTTTGTAGTGGCCCACTACGGCTTTGGGCTGGAAACCGCCCAAGCCTGGTACCGGGCCATGACTTTCCTGGTGGTGGCCAGTCCCTGTGCGGTGGTGATTGCCACCCCTGCGGCGGTACTGTCGGCCATGGCTGCCGGAGCCAGGGCCGGAGCTTTGTTCAAGAGCGGAGCGGCCCTGGAAGCCCTGGCCAGGGCCAATATCTTTGTGTTCGACAAGACCGGCACCCTCACCCAAGGGCGTATGCAGCTGGTGGAGGTGGTGGTGCTGGAGGGTTCCGAGGCCGAGGCCCGGGCGCTGGCTGCTGGCATCGAGCGCTATAGCGAACACCCCATCGCCCAAGCAATTGCCCAGGCCTGGGAGGGCCCGGCGCCGGAGGTGAGCGAGATTCGGGCCATCCGTGGGCACGGGGTAGTGGGGATGCTGGCCAATGGTTTGCAGGTCTGGGTGGGCAACCGGCGCTTGCTGGAAAGCCTGGGCATTGCGCTTCCGCCTCACATCGAAGCCCAGATGCAAACTCTGGAGGATCGGGGGCTGACCACCGCCGTCCTGGGCACCAACCACCACTCCATCGCCCTCCTGGGCGTGGCCGATACCCCCCGCCCGGAAGCCGCCCGCACTATCGCCCGGCTCAAACAACAAGGGGCACGGGTGGTCATGCTCACCGGCGACCGCAAAGCCGTGGCCGATCATATTGCCGCCCAGGTGGGCATCTCCGAAGTCTACGCCGAACTGCTGCCGGAGCAGAAACTGGAGCGCATCCAACAACTAGACCAAGAGGGCACGGTGGTGATGGTGGGCGACGGCATCAATGACGCCCCGGCCCTGAACGCCGCTGCGGTGGGGGTCTCGATGGCGGCAGGCTCCGACGTATCGCTCGAGAGCGCCGACCTGGTGCTGATGAAAAACGACCTGACCCGCCTGGTGGGGGCCCAGAGGCTGGCCCGATCCACCGCCCGCACCGTCTATTTCAACCTGAGCTTTGCCCTGGGGGTGATTGTGGTGGTGGGAGCCTTCGCGCTGGCAGGAAAGATACCTCTCCCGATGGGCGTGGTGGCCCACGAAGGGAGCACGGTTTTTGTGGTTTTGGTGGGGTTGCGCCTGCTGGTTCACCGGGTGACGGGCTAGGCCTTTGCCAGTACGCACCAAATACAAAACTCGAGCGCTTGGGCTCGAGTTTGGTTCTGCTTCTGGTGGAGCTGAGGGGATTCGAACCCCTGACCTTCTGAATGCCATTCAGACGCGCTCCCAACTGCGCCACAGCCCCGCAAACAGCAAAGGAAAGTATAGGGGGCAAGCACGGTCTCGTCAAGCCTCATCGTCAGGGCGCTCGACAGGCACGTCTAGCCCCTCGTAAATCTTTTCTAGGCTCAACTCGACTCCCAGGCACGGCACAAGAACCCGCCCCTCCCCCACGAGCTCCAGATATTGCCAACCCTCGCCCTGGCGGTAGTACTCCTCCACCCGCCTGGATAGCGAATCCACCAGGAGGTAGGCCCTAAGGCTGGTAATCTTGAGGTATTTATGCAACTTTTCGCGGCGATCTATCGCCTCGGTGCTTTTGGACAGCACCTCAACTACCAAGCAGGGCGACTCCTTGTAATACTCCCCCTCGTCCGGCTGACAGACCACCATCACGTCCGGGTAGTAGCTGGTCTGGGCGTCCACCTTGAGTTTCATATCGCTGGCGTACACTCTGCACGGCCCTCGACCCGCAGCCTGCCAGCACAAGCCAAAAACATTGCCGCTTACCCGGTTGTGGCGGTCACTGGCACCCGCCATGGCGTATAGCAACCCATCTACCAACTCGTGCTTGACCTGGGCTTTTTCTTCTTGGGCTAGATATTCTTCAAAGCTCAACTGTTTGAGTACCTTGGCCGCACCCATGCCCCCAGTCTAGCAGCCTCCAACAACACCGTATTTGCTCCAACAAGACTCCGTCAACACGAACGACCACAGAGAGTGAAGCAATCCATAGCCGCCCATCGGTCGAATGGCGTTTCTGTCCCTCCTGGATTGCTTTGTCGGCTTTTGGCCTCCTCGCAAGGACGGCGGCCAGGGCGGCCCGTAACGCACCT
>JBBIUP010000018.1:26234-28551 GCA_037440185.1 Meiothermus sp.
GTCGGCTTTTGGCCTCCTCGCAAGGACGGCGGCCAGGGCGGCCCGTAACGCACCTGGGGGTTGGTTGGGTCAAATTCCACACACTCCACAAAACCGGGGGCTATACTAAACCTTGGAGTTCGGGAATAGGCCCGCTCCTGCAAGACCCCAAGCCCCCTTATGTTGCACTACGCAATACCGCACCCATACCCATATTCCAACTGGTGCGGAACCCTAGGAGAAGTACCATGAAGAAATCCGGTTTCACCCTGATCGAGCTGTTGATCGTCATCGCCATCATTGGCATCCTGGCCGCTGTGCTGATCCCCAACCTGCTCAATGCCCGTCGGACTGCCACCGACCGCGCTGCCCAGGCCTATGCCCAGAATGTCTACAAGGCTGCCAACGCCTTTATTGCCGAAAGCACAACCAACACTGTTGCTGCAGGTAACTGCGCTGATACCTACGGCAACTATGGTTCTGGCACCCGTCCTGGCTTCGTTACCGGCTGCACGATCACCTCTGAAGCCACTCGCGTAACCGTCACCTACTCTCAAGGCAACCAAACCACCGCAACTGCGGGCAACTAATTCTCAATACTCAGGGTTGAGACACCCCGCAGTTTAGCGGGGTGTTTTGCCTAAAGGAACCAACCATGCAAAACCCAGTGAGAGGGTTCACGCTCATCGAGTTGTTGATCGTCATCGCGATCATTGGTGTCCTAGCGGCAGTTCTTGTTCCAAATCTGATTCGTGCTCGGGATTTAGCTATTAATCGGGCTGCACAAGCCCACGCGCAGAATGTAGCAAAGGCTGCCTTCGCCTACATTACCGAAGACCCCAATCGCACGGTAATTGTTACCAATGATTGCACTGTCGGATATACTGCTGGTGTATACAGCGCTCCAAATGCCAATGGCTCCGTGACCACATGTACGGTAGCTGATGCCAACAACGATAACTTGCCAGAGGTAAGTGTAACCAGTAGCCGTGGCCTTACATACACATATAACCTGCCATAATGACTTACTGACCTGATAAGTTTCAGACCCCGGCAATCCCGGGGTCTATTTCTATCTTTCACAACATCGAGTCACGAGTTTACCCGGATTCAAACAAGTAAGCTTGAATGTGCATATGCCCATAAACGCTCTCTTCTACGCCCTATTCTTATAGAAGATGAATAAGCATAATGATCTCCAGCAGCACTCGATAAGATTCATCAATCTTTTATGCGTTTTTGTTGTTTTGCTACCGATCTTTATCTATCCTGCTTATCTCATCGAGGGTATTGGCAAACCGGTCTTTATCCCAGACGGTGAGAAGGTTCACCTTATTCCTCGCCTTCTACTTGTTGGAGTCGTGGCTATTTTAGGCTGGCGATTCTGGGGTACGCGTGGTCTTTTCTCGGGCCTTCTGGTGGGTTTCGCCATCACTGTGTTAGCTAGTTCACTTAATGCCAACGATCCTGCGGGCTGGGTATTTACTGTCTTCGGACCCAAAGCACGTATGGACGGCCTAATTTACCAGCTTGCGCTAGCAGCATTGGGAATCGCAACTTATGGAGCCATTCGCCACTCTCCGCAGTTGCTACCCAGAATTCTGTGGGCTTTGCTGGCTTCGGGCGTTTTGCAGGCTTTCCTGGTCTTGTTTCAAAGCTTCGGCATAGACCTTGTTGGGCCAGCTATCGGTGGGAGCAGCTTCAAGGAGTACATGGGAAGCATGGGTCACATTGGTGTGGCCGCAGGGTTTCTGCTGGTGGTGGCTGTTGCATCTCTCAGCTTGCTAAACACTACACGTTCCCATAAAACCTTGTTCTATCTGGTCATAATAGGAATCTTGTTTGTTTCCTTGGGATTGGGGATAACCCAGAACCGCGCAGCAGCCTATGCGCTGGTGGGTGCAGTGGTGCTTTTTACTCTGATGGGTTTTTCACTCCAGCGTCTCTTGATCAGCGTTGGAATACTGCTCTCAACTTTCCTCGTTCCACAAATACTACCTGATAAGCAAAACATCGAGCGGGGCTATGCAAATACTGCAACACTGGAATCACGCTTTGTGATGTGGCAGTTGGCGTACGAATCTCTGCAATACATCCCTGGAGCACCCCTAATTGGCGGTGGGCCAGATGCTTTCCTACTAACCTTAACAAAACACTTCAGTACCGAGCGACTACTGGACTTCTACCGGGTAGAACACCAGTGGCCCGCCAATGCAACTATTAAGGAGGCACAATCCTTTGATCCTCCAGACATGGGGCGTGACCGATTGTTGCGGGTCTATTTTTCCCAATATGGTGACCAAAAAGACGTACAAGGTGCTTACTTGGTTAGACTCGA
>JBBIUP010000019.1:0-28447 GCA_037440185.1 Meiothermus sp.
TGTAGATGCTCAGGATTTCCGGACGGCAGATGGTAGCCGAAATGGGCATCACCCCCCCGCCCAGGGCCTTGGCGCTGACCAGGATGTCGGGATCCACCTCCTCCCAGTCCACCGCCCAGAGCTTACCGGTACGCCCCAGGCCGGTCTGTACCTCGTCGGCAATCATCACCACGCCCTTCTCGCGGGTGACGCGCCGCACCTCGCGCAAGTACCCTTCAGGGGGGATCCGGATGCCCCCCTCCCCCTGGATGGGCTCCACAATCACCGCTGCGGTCTCGGGGCCGATGGCGGCCTCGATGGCCTGGGCGTCGCCGTAGGGCACCACCGTCACGCCAGGCACCAGGGGGCGCGCCGGAAGCTGGTAGTGCTCGCGGGGCGTAACCGAAAGGGCCCCCAGGGTTTTGCCATGGTAGCCGCCCTGGGTGGTGATAAAACCGGGTTTGCCCGTGTAGAAGCGGGCAAATTTGAGCGCCGCCTCCACGCCTTCGGCGCCTGAGTTGCCAAAGTAAACCATCGAAAGCCCGTCTGGGGTGATTTCGGCCAGGCGGGCGGCCAGGCGGGTGGTGGGCTCGGAGACCAGCACCCGTACCGACATGGGCATTTTGTCGAGCTGGGCCCTAACCGCCTCCACTACTTTCGGATGCCGGTGGCCCAAAGATAGGGTTCCGTAAAGGCCCAAAAAGTCCAGATAGCGCTTGCCCTCGGTATCCCAGACATACACACCCTCGGCGTGGGATTCAATCTTGTCGAGGCCGGTAAAGCGTAGCAACCCCGCCAGGCCAGGGTTGATGTGTTTTTCGTACAGCTCAAACACGCTCATAGCTTCTTTCCAGAATAACACCCAAAATAACCCAAAATATAAAACAGGCCCTTTTCAGGGCCTGCCTTGTTTCGTTAACCCAATCTAACGGGTTGCCCTAGCGATAATTTGGGCGATTTCCGCGTCAGAGCTCTTCATCACATCGGCCACTTCTGCTGGCATCATACTTAAGACTCATCTGTTTTCTCCTTTATACCCCTTAGGGGTATTTTTAGATTACTTAAGTCCATGACGCTTGTCAATATGGGCGATTCTTACACGATTTATGAACTTAATTGGCTCAAAATCATGATATAAATGCAAATGTTGATAACCAGGGCCGACCAAAAGCGATAAAAGCCCTACTCAGAAGCCGCCTGTAGAAGGTCGGCCTAAACACAAGAACATTGGCTAAAAAACCAGGAAAGCAGAGTGGTGCCCCGAAATTACCGTTCACTACGCTTTACTCGAGCTCTAAAATATATCCCCTATGGATATATTCAAATTCTAGGGGGATATAGTGAGGTCGAGCGATGCTGTCGAGCCCAGCTTCATACGACAAAGTGGGGCGCTTAGGCGGAAAATACCAGCTTCACAAGGATACTCATCAACACCATGTGCTCGGAAGAGCAGAGGAGGCTGTGCTAGAGGAAGTTTAAAAGGTTGAGCGCTGCCCGTTTGCTGTCGAGCGATCTTCTGGATACGCCTTTGTTGCTCCTTGCTAAGCCAAAGATAGGGCAAGGACGGAGGCTTCAGGTACGTTTTTTGCTTTTGGATTTCTTTGTGGGCTTGGACGATTTGTTTTCCTCGTCCAGAAGTACCGCCGAGCCTCCGGGCAGCCGTCGCTCGCGCAGGATGGCCTCGTAGACGAGCTGCTCGTCCTCGGTGAGCTCAAAGTCGAGGCCCCGTTGCTCTATGATGTAGTTCGCAGGAAGGTAGTTCCAGGGGCCCCCTACCCGCTCGGGCAAGCGTCCGTGCTCCTTTAGGTAGGTAGCCGCACCCAGCAGCGTGTAAACCGCCGCTGTCAGGCGCAATGCCCGATTGCCGATCTCTGCTTCCCGTTCTTTAGCCATATTCCCAGGATAGGGCCAAGCTATGTTCAGTCCGGCAAAACCAGGTGCCCAAGCAGATGCCCCGCAACCGATGGGGGAATTCGCACCGCCTTGCCCCCTGAATCCTGACATAGGTGGCGGGTAAAGCCTTCGGCCAGCAGGGTTTCGCCCTTCCAGACCCGGTACTGGTATTTTAGCGTGCGCGATGAAGCCTCGCTGAGCCAGGTTTCCACCTCTACTTGGTCGCCGAAGCGGGCCGGGTGACGGTAGGTCAGGCCGATTTCAACCACGGCAAAAGCCAGTCCTTGGGCCTCGATTTGCGTGTACGGGAGGCCGATGCGCTCGAGCCACTCCACCCGGGCAGCCTCGAGCCAGACCACATAGCTGCTGTGGTGCACAACCCCCATTGCATCGGTCTCGGCATAGCGGACGGTAACCGGTAAGCGCACCATCATACATCTTACCGGGCGTTTCCCAGACGCTCCACCAGCGCCACCAGTTCCAAGGATACCGTCTCAATTAACTCGGCAGGGCCCTCCACCATCACCCGCACCAGCGGCTCGGTGCCGGAGGGACGCACGTTAACCCGTCCCCGGCCCGAAAGCGTTTGTTCGGCCTGCTGGATGGCCTGGTGCAGTTCGGACTGCAGCATCACCTTTTGCTTATCTGAGACTCGTACGTTCTTGAGGAGCTGGGGAAACATCGGCAGCGCATCGTACCAGTCTGCCAAATCCCGCCCCGATTCACGCATGGCTCTCAGCGTCAAAATCGCGGTTAGCATGCCATCGCCGGTAGGGGCATGGTCGAGGAACAAGACGTGGCCACTCTGCTCACCTCCCAGGGTCAGGGCCGAAGACTTGAGCTTCTCGTAGACGTAGCGGTCGCCTACCGCGGTGCGGTAAAAGGTAATTCCTGCCTCACGAAACTTGACCTCGAGGCCCATGTTGCTCATCAGAGTGCCCACCACACCAGGTTCACGCCGCATCATCGCATTCAGGTACAGCACATGGTCACCGTGGAATTCACGCCCGTGGCGATCTATCAGAATCGCCCGATCGCCGTCTCCATCAAAGGCCACCCCCACGTCGAAGCGCATCTCTATCACTTGCTGCTTCAGGAAATCGGGATGGGTGGAACCGCAACCCTTGTTGATATTGCGCCCATCGGGCGTGTTGAACATCACAAACACTTCGGCACCCAGACGCTGGAACAGCCGATGGGCCAAGCGGAAGGTAGCGCCATTGGCGGTATCCAGCGCGACCTTGAGCCCCTCCAGGTTGCCGCCTTTGGACGATAGAAAGTCTAGATACATTCGCTCGGCCTCGCGAAAATCGGAGACGGTACCAATGCCATCGGTCTTGAACTCCCGATCCAGCAGCCCTTCAATCTGGGTTTCGATCTCGTCGGGCAGTTTATCTCCAGCAGCACTAAAGAACTTGATACCGTTGTCCTGAAAGGGATTGTGGCTGGCCGAAATCATGACCCCGGCTGTAGCGCCCAGTTCACGGGCCAGGTAAGCCACTCCAGGAGTTGGCAACACCCCCAGATGTTCCACCCTAGCCCCCTGGGACATCAGGCCCGCCGCCAGAGCAGCCTCGAGCATATCGCAGGACTGCCGGGTATCCTTACCCAGCAAAATTACCGGTCGTTTGACCGTGCTTTTGAAGAAGGCCCCGGCGGCCTGCCCCAGCTTGAGCACGAATTGGGGGGTCAGGGGTGGCTCCCCGGCCACCCCCCGTACCCCGTCGGTTCCGAAATATTTACGTTCCATCTCGCACAGTTTATACCCATACACAAAGGTGTCGGGTTCACTTGTCGGAAGAGTTCCCATCTGCCACCGTTGAGGTATGAAAAAACTGGTGGCGCTTATGTTTCTGGGTAGCCTGGCCCTGGCGCAAGGCCAGCCCCCAGCGGGCACCTCTCCTTTCATGGACGTGCCACCTTGTCACTGGGCCAGGACAGCGGTGGAAGCCATTTCACGGCCTGAACCCACCGTGCGGCCTCAAGCCTCAGCCCTGTTGGCCGAAAATGCCCTGCGCCAGATCTTCGAGGGCCTCCGGTGCAACGACCCGGTCTGGAGCGAGCGCTTCCTACAGAATCCCCCGCCTGGCTTTGGACGTACCGAGGTCACTTTGAGCCACTTCGAGCTCAGCGGCGTACAAACCCAGTTAGGGGGCAACCAGGCCACCATCCGCTTCGGCCTCAGCGCCGTGCTGGACGGCATCAACCTAAGGCGCAACGGTACAGTCAGGCTTACTTTCGGCGAGCAAGGCTGGAAGGTGGATTATAGCGGTCTGGCTACGCTGAACCTGCCGGTGTTTCCGCGCTAGGCAGTACTACATCCCCTATGCCGCTGCGCCAACCCGCCGAAAATCGGCCCAACCAGGCCCGATACTGCTGCAAACCCCGCCTAAACATCCGGGCACGCTTCTCGGCCTTTTTGCCTTTGCCTGCTTCTGCGGGCACCAGACCCCAGTTGGCGTTCATGGGCTGGAAGTTGTTGGGGTTGGCGCTGGACAAGTAGCGCACCAGCCCTCCCAGCATGGTCTCTTCCGGGGGCACCAGGGGTTCTTCACCCAGTGCCAGCCGAGCGGCATTGAGTCCAGCCAGCCAGCCGGTAGCTACAGACTCGAGGTAGCCCTCCACACCGCTCAACACCCCACCCACCAGTAGAGTTGGATAGGCCCGGAACTGCATGGTTGACTCAATGAGCTTCGGGGCGCACAAATATGTATTGCGGTGCATGACGCCATAGCGCACGATTTCGGCACTTTCCAGACCTGGAATACTCTGCACCACCTGCTTCTGGTCGCCCCACTTCAGACCCGTCTGAAACCCCACCAGGCTCCACATCTGGCCCCGCCGATCCTCCGTTCGAAGTTGTACCACCGCAAAAGGTTCCTGGCCGGTTTTGGGATCCGGCAGGCCCACCGGCTTCATGGAACCATAACGCGGAGTGTCGTAGCCCCGGCGGGCAATTTCTTCGATGGGCATACAACCTTCAAAAAACTCGAGCTTTTCCCAGTCGTGCGGCGTATGCTGACGGGCCTGGGTGAGTACTTCATAAAAGTGCTTGTACTGCTCCTGGTTCAGGGGGCAGTTCAGGTAGTCTGCGCTCTGACCATAGCGTCCGGCCCGATAGGCAATTTCGTGGTTGATGCTTTCGCCCAGCACCACCGGAGCAGCAGCATCGTAAAAACCCAGGAACTCACTCCCCAACAACGAACGCAGGTTTTCGGCCAGTGCGTCCGATGTGAGTGGGCCGGTAGCCAGTACGGTGATGCCCTCCAAAGGGGTCTCTGTAAGCTCTTGCCGTACCACTTCGATATTGGGGTGGGCCTCAATCACACGGGTTATTTCCGCCGAAAACCCGCTGCGCTCGACTGCCAGCGCACCCCCGGCGGGAACCCGGTGCAAGTCCGCCGCTCGCATGATCAGGGAGTCCACCGCCCGCATCTCGGCCTGCAGGAGCCCTTTGGCATTGGTCTCCCCTTCTCCTCCCAGGCTATTCGAGCAGACCAACTCGGCAAAATTGGGGGTTTGGTGTGCGGGTGTCATCCGGCTGGGTCGCATTTCATAGAGCCTGACCCGTGCCCCCCAGCGCGCCGCCGCGAAGGCCGCCTCCGCACCCGACAAACCCGCCCCGATTACATGTACCGCCTTCATTCCCCGTAGTGTATTCCAGCCCTCACCCTGCGTACATGGTCTTGAGGCAATATGTAATCACTTTAACTTGCATCCGACCTCACTCCGCTGTGCGCTCAAACCGCCAAAGGGGGTTCTTATGCGATTCAAGGAGGAACTGGTTCTCAACATCAGGGCACCACGTGAGGTGGTCTGGGCCGCCTTCCAGGATTTCTCGAGCTGGCCCACTTGGGCTAGGGCCATCAAGGAAGTCAGCCGGGTGGGCTTGGGTTGGCGCTTCCGGGCCAGGGGGCAACCCCCGGTAGACTTGATCTGGGTAGCCGAGGCCGTCGAACGCAGACCACCCGAGTTTTTGGAGTTTCGCAGTGTACCCGGTGCCGCCCACAACCTGGAAATTCATGGCTGGCTACGCCTCAGCGAAACCGAGGAGGGCGCAACCTACCTGGAGTTGCTGTTCGAAGGCAAGCCACACTACGATACCCTTTTGCTGGACAAGGCCGCCGACTGGTATGCCTCGGTATTTGGCGAACCCAACAAACTGCTCAAAGTGACCTTTGAGCAGTTCAAGGCCCACCTGGAAAAGACCTATGACCAGCGCGAGCTTTCCACTGCTATGACCTGACTTGAAGCAGTTTTCACAATAGCCTGCATGACGAACGCAGTAAGTTGTACTGACCACGCACATATCCCAGTTCAGGAAAGCCCCTTGACCACCGCCTGCCTTCCACTGTTGGCAATTGGCTGTTTCTCGTCCTGTGGTTTCGTCCCTGGCAGCTTGCTGTGGCTATACCGTAAAATAGGTGCATGGATAGAAGAATACGGGTGCTCATAGCCAAACCCGGCCTGGATGGTCACGACCGTGGGGCCAAGGTAGTCGCCAGGGCCTTGCGCGATGCCGGTATGGAGATTATCTACACAGGCTTGCGTCAAACCCCCGAAATGATTGTTTCGGCAGCTGTGCAAGAAGACGTAGATGCCATTGGGTTGTCGGTTTTGTCCGGTGCGCACATGCACTACTTTGGGGAGGTGCGGCGTCTCCTGAGCGAACAGGGCGCAGACGATATCCTGCTCTTTGGTGGCGGCATCATCCCCGACGAAGATGTGCCTCACCTCAAAGAAATCGGGGTTTCGGGCGTCTTCGGCCCTGGAACCAGCACCCAGGACATTGTGGAATTCTTGAACAAAACCACCCCCCAACGTTGGGCCGCCCAAAGCTGAGTGTTGCTCACAGGCATCTGGTTTAAGCTGCGCCATAGTAAGTTTGTCGAATCCTGGAGGCCCATCTTTCAAGGCGCAGTGCCCAAATTGAGCGATTTTCAGCAAGAATCTTTGGGCCCTTTGGACACGAATACCGTTTTGTGCGTGATTTCTTGCTCAAAGCAATGGCAAAAAAACGAAAGATGTGTTGAAGCGGAGGGGAGTGACCGTTATGGCAAGTTCCCGAACCAAAAGCACCAAGGTAGGCCGCAAAAATTCGATTCCCAAGGCAAAACCTCAATCCCAGCCCACGGCCTGGGTCAAGGTGCCTGCCGATTCCGAAGCACCCGAAGATGTGCAGGTCTTGTTTGGTAAGTTCAAGGAAAAAACCGGCTTCATCCCCAATGTAGCCCGCAATTTTGCCCTGACCCCCGAGCACTTCATGCGCTGGTTCAGATACTACGATTTTCTAATGCGCAACGAGGACAAGAGCCAGCTCAGCCGTAAAGAACGCGAGATGATCGCGGTGGTGGTATCTTCCGCCAACCAGTGTGAATACTGCCTGGCCTCGCACTCGGCCTACTTGCGCGAGATTACCGGCGATCCTGTGTTACCCGATGTGCTTGCTGCTAACTTCCGCCGGGCCCACCTGACCCCCAGAGAACATGCGCTACTGGAGTTCGCCCATCAGATGACGATGGACTCTGCGGTAATGAGTTCCGCCGATGTGCAGATGCTACGCGCCATCGGGCTTTCCGACGAAGCCATTTTCGAAGCAGCCCAGGTAGCGGCCATGTTCAACTTCACCAATCGCATCGCCAATACCATGGGCTGGGTGCCCAACGAGGTGTATTACCACCAGCATCGCAGCAAAAAGTAATACCCATTCTGCCTATGACCGACCCAAAAAGCGGTGATAAAGACCCCTGGACGCGCCCCCTGGCGCGCCAAGGGAGGGGCGCGTTTAGCGCCCCTCACGCGCAGAGTTGGTATAAAATAATGCTATGGAAGGCTTAAAGCCATTTGGTCTGTGGGCCCTGATTGCAATCCTGGTGGGCGCATTGGTATATCTTGCCCAGTGGCAAGGCTGGATTCCCGGCACTTTCCCTTTCTGGGCATTGGGTGTGGTGCTTGTTCTGACGCTGGGATTCGCCAATCTGCTGGCTCGAGGGCCGAGGTAGTGCTGCGTCAACGGATAATTTTCGGGTCATGCCCCGCTTCGCGAACAAGCCAACAACATCTCTGACGCAGTTTCCAAGAACAGCCATGAACGGTCATACTGCCCAGCATCAGTTGACGATGTAGTAGTGTTGCGTCCATCGCTATTTTTCGGATTTGTGAACAAATCCATATCAACAGTAGTTGTCTTTACGAGCGTCCAGGGGACGGGGCACGGGGATCACGGAAACGATCCCCGTCAAGACCGGGCAACCTCTGTATACCCGCAAGTGGAGGGTCTTGTTCTTCGGCTTTCGAATCAAATATGAATCGGCTTGTCCCAGGTCGCTAGCGCCGCTTCCTTGAGGGCTTCGGCCAGCGTGGGGTGGGCATGTGAAGCCCTGGCTACATCCTCCGATGAGGCGTGGAAAGCCATTGCCACAGCCGCTTCGGCAATGAGGTCGCCGGCGCGGGGGCCGATGATATGTACCCCCAGAATCCGGTCGGTTTCGACATTGGACAGGATCTTGGCGAAGCCATCTATATCGTTCATAGCCCTGGCGCGACCATTGGCCGAGAAGGGAAACGAGCCCTTTTTATAAGCGACTCCCGCAGCCTTGAGTTCTTCCTCGCTCTTGCCCACCGAGGCGATCTCGGGATGGGTGTAGACCACATTGGGAATCGAGTTATAGTCTACGTGCCCGAAGCCGGTGACCATGTACTCGACCGCCGCGTAGCCTTCTTCCTCGGCTTTGTGGGCCAGCATGGGGCCCGCAATTACATCGCCAATGGCGAAGATACTGGGCACGGCGGTCTGGTAATGAGCATTGACCGGGATTCGGCCTCGCTCGTCGGTAGAAAGGTTGATATTTTCCAAACCCAATCCATCGGTGTTGGGAACCCGTCCGGTCGCCAGCAGCACCCGGTCGGCCACCAGAGGCTCGCCGCCCTCGTACTCCACAGTGCCCTTTCCGTCTTTGGCATAGGCCGCGGTTACGCGCACCCCGGTGCGGATGTCCAGGCCCTGCTTTTTGAAGATTTTCTCGGCAGTTTTGGCAATCTCACCATCCATGCCCCCCAGGATGGTCGGCAGGTATTCCAACACCGTGACCTTAGAGCCCAGGCGGTTCCAGACCGAACCGAGCTCGAGGCCAATGACCCCACCGCCAATCACTATCAACGACTCGGGCACCCTGGGATAGGCGATGGCCTGGTCAGAAGTCGCCACCACGTCGTAGTCGAGCGTGACCCCTTTGAGCATGGCTACCTTGGAGCCAGTGGCAATCAGGATGCGCTCCGCCTCGAGCTCCTGAGTACCCTCAAGCCCCTCGACCACCACCTTGTTGGGCGAAACAATTTGGCCGTGCCCCAGATAGCGCTTGACCTTGTTCTTCTTGAAGAGGTAGTCCACACCGCCAGTGTTGGCCTTGACTACTTTGTCTTTGTGGGCCATCAGCGCAGGCAAATCCAGCTCGGCCTGGCCGATTTTCACCCCAACGATCTGGTTGAGCTCGGCAGCATGGATTTTCTCGCTGGCATCCAGCAGGGCCTTGGAAGGAATGCACCCCACCCGCAGGCAAGTTCCGCCTAGTGCTGGTTCTTTCTCGATACAGGCCACGTCCAGTCCCATTTGTGCGGCCTTGATGGCAGCGACATACCCCCCAGGGCCGGCTCCGATGACGATGAGTTGATGTTTGGTCATAAGTCCTCGCGAATAGCTCATGGCCGGTGGCTGATAGCCCAAAGCAAACTCGCTAGCAGCTTTCACCTTCCGGCATCACCTAAACTTCCAGGGCCAGTCGCACCGGGTTTTCGATGAGTTCCCTGACCCGTTTGAGAAAGGTCACCGCCTCACGGCCATCCACAATGCGGTGGTCGTAGGAGAGGGCCAGGTTCATCATCGGACGAATAGCCACAGCTCCATTCTTGGCCACTGGACGCTCGACAATGGCGTGCATACCCAGGATTCCAACCTGTGGTGGGTTGATGATGGGAGTGGAGTTGAGCGAACCGTAGATGCCACCGTTGGTGATGGTGAAGGTACCCCCCATCAACTCGTCGGGCTTGATTTTCTTGGCCCGCACCCGCTCACCATAATCCGCAATGGTGGCCTCGATCTGGGCCATGTTCAGCAAATCGGTATTGCGAATAACCGGCACCACCAAACCCTCTCCACCACCTACCGCAATACCAATGTCGTAATAGCGGTGATAGACAATATCGGTGCCACGAATTTCAGCGTTGAGCTGAGGAATTTCTTGCAGGGCCTGCGTCACCGCCTTGACGAAGAAGCTCATGAAGCCCAGCTTGAGGCTGTACTTCTTTTGAAAGCTCTCGCCGTACTCTTTACGCAAGTCCATCACCATACCCATATCGGCTTCGTTGAAGGTGGTGAGCATAGCGGTGTTCTGTTTGGCGGAGAGCAGACGCTCCGCAATGCGGCGGCGCAAGGGGGTCATGGCTACCACGTCATCGCGGCGCTCACCCTTGCTCACAATGGTCGCTGGCGAGCTGGGGGGCTGGGGAGCCGCAGGGGTTGGGATGCTGGGGGCAGATGGGGCAGGCGTGGAAACGGCTCGTTGCACATCTTCCTTGAGGACACGCCCACCAGGGCCGGTTCCCGCAAGGGTTGCAGCATGGACGCCGGTCTGGGCCGCGAGGCGTTCGGCGGCCGGCATAACCCTGGCTTCGGTCGCAACAACTGAACCCTGGCTTGGCGCGGAAGCAGGGGTGGGCTGAGTTGCGGGGCTGGTTATTGCAGCCGCACCTTCCTCGAGCAAAGCCACCACATCCCCTACCCTGGCTTGTCCGGTCGGGATAAGAATCTTGATCAACCGACCCCCCACGGGCGCGGGCAATTCCAGGGTCGCCTTGTCGGTAACGAGTTCGACCAGGGGCTCATCTACCCCCACCGCATCGCCTTCTTTTTTGAGCCACTGTCCAATTTCCACTTCGGTGATGGATTCTCCCACTGCAGGAATTTTGAGTTCCAAGGCCATGTTGCCTCCCATAAAGGTGCTGTAGCACCTTAGCCTGTACAACTTTACTTCAAGTGAGGGCCTGGGGTTGCGGGTTCGGGGCTACGCAGACGGCTCTCAGAGCCCATTACCCTGCGCCCGACCCCATCCCCTACAAACCGAGGGCTGCCGACATAATCGCCCGCTGCTCCTTATCGTGCACCTTCTTAGAGCCGACTGCAGGGCTGCTGGACTCCTCACGGGCCACCACGCTCAAGGGATGCCCGAACATCCGGTCGCCAAAGCGGGCACGAATGAACCACCAGGCCCCCATGTTGGCGGGTTCTTCCTGTGTCCAGACCACTTCAGCCTTGGCTGAGTACAGCGCCAGAGCGGCCTCGAGCTCTTTCATGGGGAGGGGGTAGAGTTGTTCCAGGCGAATGATGGCAACATCTTCTTTGCTGGCTGCCCGACGGGCGGCCTCGAGGTCGTAGTAAACCTTGCCCGAACAGAGCACGATGCGCTTGATTTTGGGGCTGGGGGTGCTGGAAAGCACCCGCTGAAAACGGCCTTGTGCCAGTTCGTCGAGCCTCGAGACCGCGTCCGGATTGCGCAGCAGGCTCTTGGGCGTCATGACGATCAGGGGTTTGCGCCAGGGACGCACCACCTGGCGGCGCAGCAGGTGGAAATATTGCGCCGGGGTGGTGGGGTAGACCACCTGCATGTTGTCATTGGAGCAAAGCTGGAGGAAGCGCTCGAGACGGGCCGAGGAGTGTTCTGGGCCGCCGCCTTCCATACCATGCGGCAACAGCATCACGATGCCCGACAAGCGGCTCCACTTGGCCTCTGCCGAGGCGATGAACTGGTCAATGATGACCTGGGCGGTGTTGACAAAGTCGCCGTACTGGGCCTCCCAACCCACCAGCGCATCGGGCATGTCCAGGCTATAGCCGTACTCAAAACCCAGTACCCCCGCCTCGGAAAGGGCCGAGTTATAAAGCTCAACCACCGCCTGCCCTTCGGCTAGATGGTTGGCTGGGATGTACTTCTCACCCGAAATATGGTCGGTATACCCCCCGTGGCGCTGGGTAAAGGTTCCGCGAATCACGTCCTGACCAGATATCCGCACCCGGTGCCCCTCCACCGCCAACGTAGCAAAAGCCAGCACTTCGGCCGAGGCCCAGTCCAGCGGGCGTTTGTTATGGCCCATCTCGCGGCGGCCCTCCACAAATTTGACCAGTTTAGGATGCAGGTTGAAACCCTCGGGCAGCCGATTCAGACCTTCCATCAAGGCCGAAAGTTTCTCCATCGGAACCCCGGTCTCGGGATCGGGTACGCCTTCTTCGGGGCCACCCAGATAGCCCTTCCAAAGCCCCCCGCCTGCCGGGGGTCGGGTGGGGCTGGGTTCACGCCGAGCACCCGAAAAGGCCATTTCCATGCCATCCTGGTACTGTCTGGCCAGGGCATCGCCTTCTTCTTTGGAGCGGATGCCTTCACTTTCAAGCCTGGTAAAGTAGCCCTGGTACAGTGACTTTTTGGCTGCAATACGGCGGTACATGTCGGGCTGGGTGAAGCTGGGCTCGTCGGTCTCGTTGTGGCCGCGTTTACGAAAACCAATCAGGTCAATAAACACATCGCGCTTGAACTCCTTACGGAATTCCATCGCCAGCTCTACCACCCCCACCAACGCCTCGGGGTCTTCGGCATTGACGTGAAAGATGGGCGACTCGAGCATCTTGGCAATTTCGGTTGAATAGCGTCCTGCAGTGTACTCGTGCGGCTCGGTGGTGAAGCCTACCTGGTTGTTCAGGATAATGTGCACCGCACCCCCTACCGTGTAGGCCGGAATCCCCGAGATGTTGAGGGTTTCTTGCACAATACCTTCGCCAATAAAGGCCGCGTCGCCGTGGATCAGCAACAACATGCCTTTCTCCCGCTTTCGATCGCCAAAGCGGTCTTGCTTGGCACGGGTACGACCCATTGCCACCGGAGCCACAAATTCCAGGTGCGAGGGGTTGAAGTTCAGGGACAGGTGAACATTGCCATACGAGGTCGTGAGGTCGCCCGAGTAGCCCAGGTGGTATTTCACATCACCGTGGTAGCCCTCAGGAAAGTGATCCTCAAACTCCAAAAAAATGTCCCGCATGGGCTTTTTGACCACATTTGCCAATACGTTCAGGCGGCCCCGGTGGGCCATCCCCATGACCACCTCCACCACCCCGTGCTTGGCGGCGTTCTCGAGGGTCAGGTCGAGTAGGGGAATGAGGGATTCGGTGCCCTCGAGGCTGAAGGTCTTGGCTCCCAGGTATTTCTTCTGTAGAAATTCTTCAAAAAGCGTAGCCTGCATCAGGCGTTCGTGGATATTCCTCTTTTGCTCCACGGTCGGGCGGGCAAACCCCGCCGCCAGCCGAGCCTCAATCCAGTTGCGCACTGCGGGGTCGTCCAGATGGCCGTACTCAATACCTACCGTACCGCCGAACCGGGCCTTGTACTGCTCCAGAACAGCCCGCAGGGTGGGCGCACCTAGCTCGACTGGAACCGGACGATCCAGGTCGGCCTCGCTCAGGCCAAAAAAGCTGGGATCGAGTTCGGGTGGGGTTCGGCGCTCACGCTCCAGCGGGTCAATCCGGGCTACCAGGTGGCCGCGTTCGCGGTAGGTACGCAGAAAGCGCACCGCCCGCAAGAAAAACGAGGCCAGTTCAGAAACCGGGGCCCCGTCCAACGGTTCTCGCTGGGCCGCCGCGCCGTTGCCGCTGGCTGGCTCAGCCTGAACAGCGTGGAAATAGCTAGACCATTCGGCTGGAATGGATGCCGGGTTTTGCTCGTACTCCTGGTACAAGGCCTCTAAAAAGGCCAGGTTCGAACTGTCTACTGCACGTTCCATACTCACGGTTCTCTAGTCTACTAGGTTCTTTGTGGACAAAACGTGTCAGGAGACAATCACAAGCCCTTGGAGGCATCGAAAACAGGTCATATCGAGGCCAGGTGGTCTGATAAGTTAAAGATGGATGTGCAATGAAGCCCCCAAAGGACGCGCTCAAAGCAACGCCCAGATCATCGAAGGGCAAATCCATCCCAGAAAAGTTACCAGAGCACTAAGCCAGGGTGTCAATCTGGGCAGCCGCCTCGAGGTCAAGCCACGTCACGCCCCCGGCTGAATGGGTTACATAAGCCACTTTTACCTTACCCCACATAACTTCCAGGCTATCTGGATGATGATCGGCTTTCTCGGCACACAGCGCCACTTTCACCGCGAAGGCCACACATTCAGTATAGGAGTCGAATGTAAAGGTCTTCTCTATCCTACCCCCCACCAAGACCCACCCCGGAAGGTCTTGCAAACCGTTCAAAATTTCCCCGTCATTTAGTTTGGTTGCCATAAAAACCTTTCCTTTCCCCATAAACCCTGCCTGGCTCGGTCTAGCCCTCGGCTTGCAATCTGAGGCCGAAGCCATGCCCTAGACCATTCTGGTTTGCAAGACCGCAAAAGAGTGTGCTATACTCCGCGATGGCGCTTTTTTTGGTTTGGTTCCCCGAGCCAGCCAAATAAAAGCAATTCACTATCTGCAACGGCGTTGGTAGGCGCTGGCGCAAATCGGAGAAAGCAGTGTTCAAGACGTTTGTTCCTGAACCCAAAGAACCCGGTTGGGTACTGATTGATGTGGAGGGCCAGTCTATTGGACGGGTGGCCTCCAAGATCGCAGCGGTGCTGCGCGGCAAGCACAAGTCCGACTTCACCCCCAACATGGCTACTGGAGACTGTGTGGTGGTCATCAACGCCGATAAGGTCGTGCTTAAGGGTTCCAAGCCCCGCACCAAGGTTTATACCCGCTACTCCGGCTACCCCGGCGGCCTCAAGCGCACCGTGGGAGCGGTCATGCTGGCCGAAAAGCCGGTTAAGGCCGTTGAGCACGCGGTCAAGGGGATGCTTCCCAAGGGTACTCTGGGCAACATTATGTTTCGCCGTCTCAAGGTTTACGCCGGAGCAAGCCATCCCCATGCGGCCCAAAAACCCGTCAAGATGGAGGTTGAATAATGGAGCAGTATTACGGTACGGGCCGTCGTAAAACCAGTGTAGCGCGGGTGTTCTTGCGCCCTGGCAGCGGCAAGGTCGAGATCAATGGCGTGGCCTTTGCCGACTACTTTGGTGGCCTGGTCAAGGCTGTATCAGCTTTGGAGCCCTTGCGCCGAGTGGATGTCAGCAACCGTTTTGATGCGTACATCACCGTGGAAGGCGGTGGCAAGGCCGGACAGGTGGACGCTATCCAGCTCGGCATTGCCCGTGCGCTGGTCAACTACAATGGCGATTTGCGGGCCAAACTCAAGCCCGCCGGGCTGCTTTCCCGCGATCCCCGTGAGGTCGAGCGCAAGAAGTACGGCAAGCACAAGGCCCGCCGTGCCCCTCAGTACAGCAAGCGCTAGGCATTCGTATTCCCAATCCCCGCCGCTTGCGGGGATTGCTTATTGTTGGACAAGAGAAGGGCATTATGCTAGAGGTATGAAAAACGCAGAGTTAAAGCAAATCGTGGACGCAAACGACTGGCTCTGGGGAAAGTGGTGGCCTGCTTTGCTAGAACTATCACCCGAGCAGGCCCACCAAGAGGTGGGAGGTTCGTTTGCCAGTGTGTTTGCCACTGCCGCCCACATGGTAGGGGCCGAGACAGTCTGGCTCGAGCGGCTGATGGGCAGCCCGGAAGCCAGCTTCCCGCCAATCCCGATGGATATGAAGGGTCTGTATGAAGGGTGGCAGCAGTTGGCAACCAGACGACGGGAATGGCTAACAACAGCCGACCCTGAGACAAAAATTGCTTATCGCTTTACCGGCGGAACCGCCACCAACAGCGTGACCGAGATTGTATTGCATTTCACCAGCCACGCTCACTTCCATCGGGGCCAACTAGCCAGCCAGCTCAGATTGCTGGGCCTCAAACCCCCATCAGTACACTACATCGGGTTTTTCCGGCTCTAGCGCGGTGTTCAAAATAACCGCACTGCTGCGATAGGCACGACAATGAATATCTCAGCGTGAAGAGTGTGCAAAGATTCAAATAGTCTGATCGCCCTCAACCAGCTCGAGCTGTACACCGCCAATTTTCCAACTACCATCTGGCTGACGCTCCATCAGGTAGAAGGCTACAGCTTTTTTACCATCCAGACCTACCAGATTCACTACCTGGCGAACCTGTTGCAATGCCCCTAGCGAGCGGCTTGCAGGCCCAAACTCCAGCTTTAGCGGGCGATAAATTTGTACATATCCGGTCTTGACCATCTCAATAAAGCGTTCGGGGGTTTGGAAAACCTGGCGGATGTTCGGAGCAGCAAAGGAAAAGGCACGCACGGCATCATCTCTTTTAAATGCTTCGATCTGTGCCCTGATAATCGCTTGAATTGCCGCACGGTCTTGTGGAGGAACATCCTGAAGGCGCTGGGCTTGTCCGCCTAGCAAGACCAGCAAAACCACGGCCATGAGAACTTTCATGCCCCAGTGTGCACCTTAGGGTGCTGGCAATCTGTAGTAGTTCCTACTAAATTTGGTCAAGATCCGTTGGTTGCAGAGTCAAGCTAGCAGTGTCATCGAGATGGTTGTACACCCAAAGCCCATCGCATAGCGCCAATCGTCTATAGCCGATAGCCCCGGACACATGCCCCGAGTCTTGGCGCCTGCAATAAGCAATAAACCGCATTTTTTGGTAAATGGATCCTTCCAGCCAGCCAATCGTGGGCACATTCACGCCACAAGAGCCTTTAGCGCAAAAAGTCCAGCACCGCCCGGGCAATCAGCTCGGTGCCCAGTGGCAGCGAACGCTCATCGTCAATCCAGAAACCAGGATGGTGATGGGCGCGGTTCTTGCTGGGGTCAGGGTCACCCGCTCCCAGCCAGAAATACACCCCTGGACGGCGGTTCAAAAACTCCGACATGTCATCGCCGCCCATCACCGGGGGTACCTCCAGAACCGATGCCTCCCCCACCACCTGCCGGGCTACCTGGCGAAACCGCTCGACCATTACCGGATCGTTCACCACTGCAGGGGAACCCCGCAGCCAGGTAACCTCGGCACTACCTCCCATCGCAGCGGCAATCCCCTGGCTCAATTCCCCAATCCGGCGGATCAGCTTCTCTCGCAGGCCAGGGTCGAAGGTGCGCAGGGTGCCCTTGAGTTCAGCCGTTTCGGGAATGATGTTGTGGGCCCCTTCGCCTGCCGCGACGGTAGCGATGGTAACCACCGAAGTGTTGATTGGGTCGGTCTCGCGACTGACCAGGCTCTGCAAAGCTACTATGACTTGTGAAGCCATCAGCACGGTGTCCACCCCTTCGTGGGGCATGGCTGCGTGGGCCCCCTTGCCACGCAGGTGGATCGTGAAAGCATCGGCAGCCGCCATCGAGGGGCCGGGGCGTACCCCCACCTTTCCAGCGGGCATCAGGCTGTAGAGGTGTAGCCCTACCACCGAATCTACCCCTTCGAGTACCCCGGCCTCAACCATCGGACGGGCACCGGAAACAATTTCCTCGGCAGGCTGGAAAGCAAAGCGCACTTCTCCTTCAATCTGATCCCTAAAGCGGGCGAAAACCGCCGCCACATGGGCCGCAATAGCGGCATGTCCATCGTGTCCGCAAGCATGCATCACGCCGGGTGTCTGAGAGCTGTAGTCCACACCAGCGTCTTCATGAATTGGCAAGGCATCTATGTCTGCCCGTACCAGCACGGTCTTGCCGGGTTTAGCTCCCTTCAGGCTGGCTACTACCCCCGTCTGGGCCACCCCTCGAGTCACTTCCAGCCCTAGCCCCTCCAAAAACTCGGCTAGCTTGGCACTGGTGCGTACTTCCTGGAAACCCAGTTCGGGATGGCGGTGAAAGTCACGGCGCATTTCAATCAGGCTCGGCGTCAACTCGGCAATGGTTTCTTGGACGTTCATATCCCTAGTCAAACATCAGACGCTCAGGTCGTCAACTGTAGCCTTTCCAGGCTGTACCGTTGGACCAACTAAACGACCCTGCAATGCTGCCTCGAACGGGCATCGCTCTAAGTGCCTCCAAAGTATGTTTGTCACCGTATCCGCTCCGGCGTTCATTTGGGTACTGCGCCTCCAGCGCGGCGCTTAAATGCGTGACCTTCGAGGTTTGACAAACTCACTGTGGCGCAGCTTAGTCCCATTGGCTGCAGCAACGCAAGGCCCGAACCAGGATTGTTCACTCGAGGTTTCTGACCCGGCTATCGCCTGGAAGCCACCAAGGCGATGCCGTAGAAATGGCTGTGCTGGATTGGAAAACGGACTTTGGGAATTCTTCAACATGAGTGCGATCTCGACAGCCCAGCCTAGCAAAAACCTGCTTAAGAGCTTTCCGTCAAACGATCTGGCCGGCTCTATAGAGGGCATTTCTTCACCATTAACGTATGATGGGTGGAACTCGAGTTTTAGGCTCACTCCAATAAATTCGCTGTATCACCTTGAACTCGGTACACGATTTGCTAGACTTGGGACAAGCTTCGCAAGACTCCACCCAAAGGAGCTACACCATGACCAGACCCTGGCTCAAACACTACGACAAAGGTATCCCGGCGGATCTTCAGTTCTCTGAGATACCTCTTTGGAAGCTACTGGCGGACACAGCCAAAAAGTACCCCGACCATGTGGCCCTGGAATTTATGGGCAGCGTGATGGGTTACCGCCAACTTTGGGAATCGGTGGAAAAGTTTGCCGGTGCACTAAAAGCCCAGGGGGTCAGCCCAGGCGACCGGGTCGCAATTATGCTGCCCAACTGCCCACAGTTTGTGATTGCCTTCTATGGGACGTTGGCGGCAGGTGGGGTTTGTGTGAATGTGAACCCCCTTTACACTCCCCGCGAGCTACGGCATCAACTTTCCGATGCTGGGGCCGAGACCCTGGTCATCCTGGATTTGCTGTGGCCCCGCTACGCCGAGATTGAACAGGAGGTGCCGGTTAAGCGGGTGTTCACCACCGGTATTCAGGACTACCTGCCCTTTCCCAAAAACCTGCTCTTCCCCATCAAGGCGCGTCGGGAGAAGCGCTGGGTAAACCTCCCACAGCATCCAAAGCGGCTCGACTTCAAAAAGACCTTCAAGGCCGCTGCTCCCATCGCACAGCCCTACCCTGCTCAACCAGATGAGTTGGCCTTGCTCCAGTACACTGGCGGAACCACCGGAGTCTCCAAGGGAGCCATGCTTTCGCATCGCAATCTGGTCGCCAATACCTACCAGAGCATGGCATGGGGGGGTGAAGAGGTCAAAGCGATGGAAGGCAAAGGGGTGATGCTGGGCGCGATTCCTTTTTTCCATGTCTACGGCATGACGGTGGCCATGAACTACGGCATTGCTGCAGGGTATAAGATCGTGCTGCTGCCGCGCCCTGAGGTCAAGCCTTGCATTGAAGCCATCGAGAAGCACCGTGTAACCCATTTTCCTGGGGTTCCAACGCTCTACATCGGCTTCAACAACTTCCCCAACATCGAAAAACGCAAGGTGGGAACGGTGCAGGTCTGTATCTCAGGTTCTGCCGCGCTGCCCATTGAAGTTACCAAGAAATTCGAGCAGCTCACCGGCGGCAAGCTGGTGGAGGGGTACGGCCTGACCGAAGCAGCACCCTGTACCCACTGCAACCCCCTTACCGGAGAGCGCAAGATTGGCAGTATTGGGCTGCCCATGCCAGGCATTGACGCCAAGGTGTTGGACGAGAACCTGCGCGAAGTGCCGGTGGGAGAGGTGGGGGAACTGGCTCTGCGCGGCCCCAACGTGATGTTGGGCTACTGGCAACGACCCGAAGAAACCAGCAAGACCATCAAAATTGACTGGCTGCTCACCGGTGACATGGCCACCATGGATGAAGACGGCTACTTCTACATTGTGGATCGCAAGAAGGACATGATTATTGCCGGTGGCTACAACATCTATCCTCGCGAGGTAGAAGAAGTACTGTATGCCCATCCTGGCGTGGCCGAGGCTGCGGTCGTGGGGTTGCCGGATGAGTACCGGGGCGAGACCGTAGCGGCATTTATTATGCCGAAGGCGGGACAGAGTCTAACTAAAGAAGAGCTGGACAAATTCTGCCGCGATAACCTAGCTGCCTACAAGGTGCCGCGCATCTACGAGTTCCGCACCGAGTTGCCCAAGACCGCTGTAGGCAAAGTTCTGAGGCGGGAGTTGCGCGAAGCAGCAATCAAAGAGAGAACCAAAGTAGGAAGTTAGCGCTCGAACTCGAGGCCATGGTCGGCATTGAGTCGGGCAAAGGCCTCGCTAGGTGCTTGCTGGTCGAGCAGTGTCCGAAGTTTGATGAAGAAGTTAACCAAGCCGCCGGGATTGAGGATCAGAACAGCACGTGCAGTTTCCAGGCCGTTGTTTTGAAAACGATGCAGGGTATGAGCAGGAATGCTCAGGCTACCGCCTGGGCTTACTTCCATGGTTTGCCCCTCCAGGGTGAAGGTAAGGGTTCCATCCAAAACGTAAAACGTCTCGCGCTCCTGCGTGTGGCGATGCAAACCACTATCTGCGCCTGGGTGTAGCACGATCTCCATCAGGCCCAAATCGGGTTCGCTTAACATGATCCGCAGTTGAATTTTTCCCAGATCAATGGTCATGGAATTCAAAACATACCATATGGCTCAGACCCATCCGGCACATCAGACGAGCGGTGAATAGCCTCATACCGCAAGGCGGGAACGCTCCACCGCTTCAGCAAAGGCCTTGACTGCCACATCAACCTCGGCCTCGGTGGTGAATCTTCCGATGCTGAAGCGCACCGAAGCCTTGGCCTCGGCCTTGCTCCGTCCGATGGCAGTTAAGACATGGGAGGGCTCGAGGCTCCCACTCGCACAGGCCGAGCCAGAAGAAGCTGCCACGCCCATCATATCCAGGTTGAGCAAAAGCCCTTCCCCATCCGCCCCTCTAGCAGTCACGTTGACGTGCTTGGGACTTCGCAGGGTGGGATGACCATTCAGCTCGACCTCGGGTAGCGCCTGGAGTTGGGTCTCCAAGCGCATCCGCAGCCTCAGGAGTTTTTGCGACTCTTGAGGCAAAACCGCGATGGCTTTTTCGGCAGCCAGTCCCATCCCATAGACCGCAGGCAGGTTCTCGGTTCCGCCCCGGTAGCCTTGTTCTTGCTTACCGGGCATCAGGGGGAACAGCTCGATTCCCTTGCGCAGATACAGCGCGCCCACGCCTTTGGGGCCGTAAAACTTGTGGGCGGCAATTGAGATTAAGTCGGCCCCAAGGTCCTCAACCCGGCTGGGCACAGTGCCAAAGGCCTGCACCGCATCGGTATGAAAAAGCACGCCCCTGGACCTGCAAAGCTCGGCGATGGCCTTTACGGGATATACCGTGCCAATCTCGTTGTTGACCGCCATTACCGAGACCAGAATGGTGTCGGGGCGCAAGGCCTCGGCCACTTGTTCTGGGTAAATCAACCCGGTGGCATCGGGTTGTAGTAGGGTGGACTCAAATCCCAGACGCTCGAGGTTTTTCAATGCGGTCAAGACCGCCGAATGCTCGATCTGGGTAGCGACAAGATGACCCCGACCATAAGCCAGCGCCACCCCCAAAATCGCCAGTGCATCGGACTCGGTACCCCCCGCCGTCAGAATCAGTTCACGGGGTTTACATCCCAAGGCCCTGGCCACACGCTCGCGGCCCTCTTCCAACCAGTGGCGCGCCTCCCGGCCCGCTGCATGAATCGAACTGGGGTTGCCAAAAACCTCCAAAACCCGCTCCGTCCCGGCTTTCACTTCGGGATCCAGTGGGGTGGTGGCAGCGTAATCGAGGTAGATCATCACGGGGTTCAGCAAGCCCGGCACCAGGCTCAGGGTAGAGGTACCCCAGAACCCGGAGCCCTGAGCCCAGCGCCCTGAGGTTCGATCTGGATCAGCTTGCGGGCCTCGATTTGTTGGCGTTCGTCAATCAGGTCTTTCAGCGTGGTATAAAGCAATACCCCTCGCATGGCATCGTCCACTTTTTTCCACAGGGTCTCGGTGGAGCAGTTGCCGGTTTGCCAACAGGACTGCGGGTCATCTAGGCAGGTGACCGGCGCAAGGCTGCCTTCTAGAGCCTCCACCACCTCCAACGCAGTAATTTTTTCTACTGGACGGCCCAGTTTATAGCCGCCTTTGGCCCCGCGCACACTGCGGATGAAACCTGAGCGACGCAATTGAGCTGCGATCTGTTCTAAATAATGCTGGCTGATGCCCTGAGCGTCGGCTACATCTTTGAGCGGAACCGCCATGGGCTGGCGCAGTCCGATTTCCACCAGGGCCCGCAGCCCGTATTGCGCTTTGGTCGAAACCCACATGGGTAGAGTATAAACTCCTAAATCTCGTATGGAAAAGCAGGATTTGCACTATTAAGCAGATGAGCCCCACTGCGCTGCTCGCATCGGTATCATAGATGCAGTTATAGCTATTCGGGAGTGTTGGTGTCTATGTCTAAGAAAACCCCTACCAAACGCCTTTCCTCCAATTCATTGTCTAAAAAAGAGCTAGATCGCCGGCTCAAAGAGGCCACCATGCTCAAGCAGATCGTGGCGACTTCGGGGGCACCGCTCGATCCATTAACCGTGCTGAACGTTATTTGTAGCGAGCTTACGGCCGTAGTGGGGGTACAGCACGCGGGATTTGCCCGGCTTTCGGAGGATGGCCGCTACTTGGCGATCGTTTCGGAATTTGGCGCGGGGCAGGCCCGTAACACCAACGACCGGATTTCCCTCGAGGGCAACGAGATTAGTTTACAGGTCATGCGCGAGCGCAAGCCGGTCTCGGTGCCGGATGCCCAGAACGACCCCCGCATGGGCGCAGGGCGCGAGGCAGCCAGGCGCTTTGGCGTGGTCTCGATGCTGCTGGTACCCATTCTGGCCGGCGACCGGGTGCTGGGAACGCTGGGATTGGATAGCTATGAGCCCAGGGAGTTCAGCTCCGATGAGATTGAGATCGTGATGGCCGCCTCGAGGGCTGCCGCGCCCCTGTTGGAAAACGCCCAACTCTTCGAGCAACTGCGTAGCGAACTGGCCGAGCGCAAGCGGGCCGAGTGGGAACTACGCCAGTCGCGGGCCCTCTACCAGGAGCTGGTCAACTCGCTGGGCGGGATTGTCTGGGAAGCTGAATTCCAGAAAGACACCCTGGTCTTCACTTTTGTAAGCCGCCAGGTGGAACGGGTGCTGGGCTATCCGGTGGATCGCTTTCTAGGCCCCCGCGAAGAAAGCGTCTGGCCCCGGGTGCTCTATCCGATAGACTTTGAGATGGTCTCACTGCGCCTGCGCAGTCTCTCGGTAGCCCTGGAAACCACCGAGATTGAGTACCGCGCCTTTGACAAGGATGGTCGCATGCACTGGTTCCAGGACCGGGTCACTGCCATGCGAGAGACCGGCGGCGGTACCCGGCTGCGCGGCCTGATTGTGGATGTGACCGAGCATAAACGGACGGTTCGCCTCGAGCGCGACCGCAACCTGGCGCTGGAGATGATCGCACGGGGAGCGGAACTCGAGGACATCCTCACCGCTACCATAGAAATGCTCAGCTCGCAGCTACCCGAGGTGGCCTGCGCGATCCAGATAGCCAAAGGCGAAAACCTCAACACCGTTGCCAGCCACGGCTTGCCCGAGGTGGTGCGGCATTTCCTCGAGACCAGCCCCATTGGCCCTTTTGGACACAACGCACCGGAGGGCGAAATATCCGAGGTCGAAAACCTCGACCTCAAAGAAAACCTCCCTCCCGAAGTACGCAGGGCCCTGCTGGTAGCTGGCTTCCGGCACGGCCTGACCCTGCCCATCCGCACCAAGGAAGGGGTTCTGGGGGCCCTGAGCGTGTTGGGGCCCACACCGCTGGAATCCGACAGCCGCGCTATCCACGCCACCGCCGATCTGGCCGCCATTGCCGTAGACCGCCAGGCCCTGATCGAGGAGTTGGAATACCAGGCCACCCACGATGCCCTGACCAAACTGCCCAACCGCATGCTCTACCAGGAACGCCTGATCCAGGCCATGGCCAGGGCCCAGGAAAAAGACCGCCTGGTGGGGGTGATTTATATTGACCTGGACGGGTTCAAGCAGGTCAACGATACCTTCAGCCATGCCACCGGCGACGAACTACTACGCAGCATTGCCCGACAGCTCAGCCTTTCGGTACGGGCCTCCGACTCGGTAGCCCGGCTGGGCGGCGACGAGTTTGGGGTGATCCTGACCGACCTCCCGTCGGTGGAGATGGCTGAGCGCTTGGCTGAAAAAATTGCCCACGAGGTTAACACCAGCGTGCGCATCGGCAACCGCGCCCTCGAGGTCACCGCCTCGATTGGCCTGGCCATCTATCCACGCGACGGCAGCGACCCCGACACCCTTTATCGCCACGCGGATCACGAGATGTACAAGGCCAAGGGGCATGATGCCAGCAAAAACTCAGGATAACACCATTCTGCTCATAGTTGACCCAAAAACAACGGAAGAGACCCTCTGGCGCGGCAATTGAGTGGCACATAAAGCGCCACTCACGCGCAGAGTTGCTATAAGAACAAAGCCGTAGACGGCTTGACCTCAGCCAACCTTGCTGCCACTTCCTGCCCAAGCAAAGCACCTACCACGTTACCGGTTCCGCTATAGGCACCGATGGCCCAGACCCCAGGCCGCACCTCCTCGGCAATCGGCAAGCCGGTCTGGGCATAAGCCACCGAGGCCGCCCAGCGATGGGTGATGGGGGCCTGGATACCCAGTTGATGGAGGAGTTGTTCGAGGTGTAGCTGCACATTTTCACTAGGCTCATCTCGGACTGTCCACTCTGCTTCTCCCCCAGCGTCGCGCATGCCACCCAGGGCAATGCGTCCATCGGGTAACTGTTGCCAGTAATCGTAGCCCCAGCGCCGGTATACGGGCCTGGTAAACCGAACTTCCACAGGTGCGGTAGCGAGCATCTGTAAACGGGCCGTGCGTACTCGACCCTCCAGTTCGGGCAGCAACTGCTCGAGCTTGCCATCCACGGCCACCAACACCTTCTGACAGTGAACCCGCCCTCTGGGGGTTTGCACCTCCAGGCCGCTGATGTGCAGGGCTGGACTATATTCAAATAGCTTGGCTCCTGCTTCCAGTGCTTTTTGGGCCAGTGTTCGACAACGTAACAAAGGATTGAAGGCGGCATCGCTTGGGATCAGCAAACCCTCCCCTTCTGGGCCGCTATACGGCTGCGCCGTGAACCCATCGGCCTGTAGGGCTTGCAGATGTGCTTCGCAGTCTTGTAGTTCGTCCTCTGAGGCGGCAATGCGCAAGGAGCCCACCTGCCGGATGGCCTGGGGGGTTTCGCCCATCATCCGCACAATTTGCTCGAGGGTGGCCCGGTACAGGCTTCTGGCAAGGTCGCGCCCATGCTCGGCCACACTCTGGTGGTAGAACTTGGCAATCCCTGCCAGCAGAAACCCCCCATTTCGGCCAGCTGCTCCACCCGCTACCGGGCCTGCGTCTATCCCCACCACTTTTCGGCCCTGCCGCAATAGCTCCAGCACCGCTGCCAATCCCGAGCCCCCAAGGCCCACCACACAGATTTCGGTCTCGAGGGTTCCTTCCAGGTTTGGCAAACCTGACCAATTTCCATTGTCCCAAACCGGGGTGTTCACCCTCCAAGCATACCTCTTTGAACGCCAGAGACCCCTCTGCTAGTTTGGTCAGCCAGTATCTCGCCTGCGCCTCAGTGGAGGCTTCCCCGGTTGACCAAGGGCGATTTTCAAAACAGTCTCGGCGCACTCGGCTTGCTACTATCGGTTTTTTGGTGGAGGTGAAGGGATTTGAACCCCCGACCTTGTCCTTGCAAAGGACCTGCTCTCCCGCTGAGCTACACCCCCGGATGGCACTTGGCACCGCTAAAGGCCGCTAGCCAGAAGCTAAAAGCCAAAAAGCATTAGCGAGTATAGCAGCGTATGGGGCTTCCGTAAAGAGCATTTATCGGCTATACTCCCCCTTTGGGTGTGCCAAGCGCCCCCTGGGATTAGGGAACGGTACTCAGGGAAAACTGCGCAAACCGCACAGATCAACGCCCACTCCAACCGTCCCGTTAGGAGAAAACATGGCTGCAAACGTAAGCATCAAGGAACTGCTCGAGGCCGGTGTGCACTTTGGTCACGAGACCAAGCGCTGGAATCCCAAGATGAAGCGCTACATCTACGCCGAGCGCAACGGTATTTTTATCATAGACCTCCAGAAGAGCATGGTCGAGCTCGAGCGCACCTTCAAGCAGGTGCAAGACCTGGCCGTGCGCGGGGCTACTATCCTGTACGTGGGCACCAAGAAGCAAGCCCAGGAGATCGTGCAACAGGAAGCCGACCGGGCCGGTATGCCCTATGTCAACCAGCGCTGGCTGGGTGGGATGCTGACCAACTTCCGCACCATCACTGCTCAGGTCAACCGTCTCTCGGAGCTCGAGGCCCTCTTCGCCTCTGACGACATCAAGGAGCGGGTCAAGACCGAGCAGGTGCAACTCCAGCACGAACTCGAGCGCCTGCAGAAGAACCTTGGGGGTTTCCGCAAATTACGCCGCCTGCCCGATGCCATCTTTGTGGTAGACCCCACCAAAGAAGCCATTGCCGTCAAAGAAGCCCGCAAGTTGGGCATCCCGGTGATCGCCCTGGCCGATACCGACTCCGACCCCGATGTGTGCGATTACATTGTGCCCGGCAACGACGACGCCATTCGTTCGATTCAGCTAGTGGTCAGCCGCATGACCGATCTGATTGTCGAGGCCCGGGGAGGCGGACGCGAAGTTCCTGCTGCCGAAACAACCAGCCCAGTAGCCGAAGCCTAAGGCATGTCGCGGGGCGCAAGTCTCAACTCATGTGACCGAACAAGACCCGAAGACAAGGACAAATCATGACGCAACTCGAGCAGATCAAAAAACTACGCGAACAAACCGGTGCAGGCATGACCGATGTCAAGAAAGCCCTGGAAGATGCTGGCTGGGACATGGAAAAGGCCACCACCTTGCTGCGTGAACGGGGTGCCCTCAAGGCCGCCAAGAAGGCCGATCGCGAAGCCCGCGAAGGCATCATCGGTTCGTATATCCACCACAATCAACGGGTGGGGGTCATGGTCGAGCTTAATTCCGAGACCGACTTCGTGGCCCGCAACGAGGAGTTTCAGCGCCTGGCCAAGGACATCGCCATGCACATCGCCATGGCCAACCCCCGCTACGTAAGCGTTGAAGAGGTTTCGCAAGAAGACCTCGACAAAGAAAAGGCCATCTATATCCAGCAACTCCTCAACGAAGGCAAGCCGCAAAACATTGCCGAGAAAGCCGCTGAAGGCCGCATGAAAAAGTTCTACGAAGAGATGGTGCTCTTGGAGCAACCCTTCGTCAAGGACGACAAGGTCAAGGTAGGCGAGCTCATCAAGGCTGCCGTCGCCAAAATTGGCGAGAACATTCAGGTCAAACGTTTTAGCCGCTTTGAGGTAGGAGCCTAAACACTATGCTAAGAGCAGAGGGCCGAGAGCAGAGAGCATCGGCCCTCTTTTCTTGCTCTCTGCCCTTTGCTCTCTGCCCTACGCTATGAAATATAACCGCGTTCTGATCAAGCTATCCGGCGAGTTCATGACCGGCAATGGTTTCGGCATCCAGCCCGAGGCCACCAAGGCCCTGGCCCAGGAAGTCGCCAAAGCCCATCAATTGGGGGTACAGGTAGCCATCGTGGTGGGGGGTGGCAATTTCTGGCGCGGGGCCAAGCAGGGCGTGGGCATGGATCGGGCCAGCGCCGACTACATCGGCATGTTGGGCACCATCATGAATGCCCTGGCTTTGCAGGATGCCCTCGAGTTTATCGGCGTACCCACCCGCGTCCAAACCGCCCTGACCATCCAGCAAGTGGCCGAGCCTTACATCCGCCGCCGGGCCATTAGGCACCTGGAAAAAGGCCGGGTGGTGATCTTTGGCGGCGGCACCGGCAACCCCTATGTCACCACCGACACCGCTGCCGCCCTACGCGGCCTGGAAATGAATGTGGATGCAGTGCTGATGGCCAAAAACAAGGTAGACGGGGTATACAGCGACGATCCGCTTAAGAATCCCACTGCCGAGAAGTACGACGAACTGACCTACCACCAAGCACTGGTGGATGGTTTGCAGGTGATGGATGCTACCGCAATGGCCTTGTGTCAGGAGCAAAACATGCCCATCGTGGTCTTCGATATGTTCAGCGAGGGCAACCTGGAGAAAATAATTAAGGGCGAGCGAGTAGGAACCCTGGTTCACAGCTAGAGCAGGGCCTGGGTTGAAGGGTCAAAGCCATCTGTCTTGCCCCCTGCAGCCTTTGGGCCATTTAGAGGTTATACCTGATTCAATAAGATAATCATTCAAACCGAAAAGTTTCAGAGGCTATCTTTTTGAATCCTAGAGCACACCCCTTGGTGTACGGGCATTGCCCGTCCCGATAGGGGATCGTCCTGTTGGTGTACGGGCATTGCCCGTCCCGATAGGGGATCGTCCTGTTGGTCGGGGTAGTTCGGCCCCATTCGTGGCCGAACTACCCGAATCTGGTATAAGCTATCCACGATTAAGGAGGCAATCATGCTCAAAGACCTCTATACCGAAACCAAGAACCACATGCAAAAATCCCTCGAGGCCCTCGAGCACCATCTCGCTACCATGCGCACCGGGCGGGCCAATCCGGCCATTC
>JBBIUP010000020.1:0-28252 GCA_037440185.1 Meiothermus sp.
CTCGGAATGACAGGGTTTTTTCAGGATGTTGCCACTTTTGCGCGGTTTTGTATCATTGCAAGTTTTGAGTGAACAAAAATTGAACCCAGGCCGATCTGGCCTGGGTAGAAAGAGGGGCAAAGCATTACTGAATGCGCAGGATACGGGCTACCGAGGGAACGCCCTTGTCGTCTATCAGGAAGAGCATGTAGAAGCCTGGAGGGGCAATGTTTCGGGCCCCGCCTGGGGTGGGCGAGCTGTATTGCCCGTCGTAGGGAGCCTTGATGGCCAGGCTAAGGCCGTTGCGCTGGGCTATGTCCAGACTCAAGAAGCGTTGGTTCTGGTTGAAGGCGTGTGTGGGAACTCCCAGGGCCACAAACGTCACCTTGCTGATGGAACGAGCGCTGTCTGGATGGTTCCAGCTAACGGTGAACTGGCCGTTGTAGCTGATGGTTAGGTAATCGTCGGGGCTGCTGGTGGTGTTGCTGAAGCCAGTAATGATGGGCCGAGGAGCCAGGCTGCCATCGGGTTGGAAGAGGTAGGAGGGGTAATAGATTTCGTGGTTCCTTTGGTTAATCATCGCTTCTTGGCCGAACCAGCGGCCATAGTAACCGCCATCCTGCCAGCTTGTTTCAAAGTTTCCACTACAAAGGCCGCAACCCCCTCCGCCCAGGGTCAGGACGGTGGCGTCGGGCAAAAGCAGGGCGGCTGAATGGTAGATTCGGGGTTTTTGCGCCCTTGGCCCCAGCACGAATCTGCCAGTACCGCCATTTTCGGGGCCGGGTGACCAGAGTTCGCTCTGATTGACCGCCAGATCAATGTTGAACACGGTTGCGGGGTTGACCGTCTTGGGCCACCATTCCCGCGACTGCTGGGGGGTCATGGGGGTGGGCGGGATGGATCCTGGGTTCTCGCCACCGTCTTGCTGTCCACCATTCACAAAAACCTTCCCATCCGCCAACAGCGTCGCGTCGAGATGGGTACGGCTGTATTGCATGTTGGGTCCCTGCTTCATCATGGGGGGTGTTGAAGAACTGGGGCTCAGCTCGAGGTGCAGACTGGTTTTGCCGTTGCGCGTGTTGTTGAGGGCGAAAATCTGTAACTCCCCACTATCGTAGACATCTGCGGCGTAGCCGCCCCCGATGACCAGTGCTTTGCCCGGCTCGTACATGACCGATGTGCCATAAACTCGGTGGGCATCGTAGGGGATGCCGCGGCTGGTGGATTCCCATATGCCCTTCCACTGGCCCTGCGCCCAGTCCAGCAAGCCTTTTTGCTTGCCAGCTCCAGACAAGAAAGCCAGACCATTGGGTGCGATGTGCCACCAGGGGTAGTAGTGCTCAAAGGACTGCACATCGGCGGCAGTGGCCTCGAGCATCCGCAGACTTCCGCCGTCGGGACTGTATATCTCGAAGGCATTGTTGAAGGCGGTCTGGCGGGCGTTGCGGGTTCTGATGCCGGTGGAAAGGCCCGGCGCATTGGCGATGGAACTGAAGGTTTTGCCCAGGGCAAGACCCTCGGGGCAGCGGCCCGAGGGGGTACGGCAAGGGTTGTTTGGGCTGCTGGTAGAGCCTTCGACAAACTCCGGGTCGGGTTCAGCAGTTCCTCCAGTAATCATCACCTCGCCGTTGGGCAGCTTGGTGACGGTGGGGTACCAGCGGTCGCGCCACATATCGGGCGTGGTGGGCCCAGGGCCGGGCGTCCAGGTATTGGTTTTGGGGTCAAAAAGATTGGTGCGCAGGCTACCCCATTCCAGACCCCGGTTACCCCCAGCGGTGAAAAAGCGCCCATCGCTGAGCACGGTAAAACCGGCGCAAAAGAGGTCGGTTCCTCTGGGTTGACCACTTACACTTCGACCGTTTTGTTGGCTGCCGTTGCCGAAGCTGGCGTCCTCGAAGCTGCTGCTGTCGGGGTTCCACAACACCGCCATGGTGCCGTCTTCCTGGGCGGGTGGGTCGTTGCGGCGGTCGCGCTGGTGGACATCGGTTCGCTCGCGGTAGCGTCCAATGTCGTCGGAGGCGTACCAGGCAATTACCTTTCCGTTGGGCAACAAGGCCGCATAGGTGGCAACCAGCGGCCAGTTGGACACCACCGGCCCAAAGCAGCCGATGGTAGGGGCATCGGCGGGGTTGCTTTCGCAGCGTGCCGGAACCGGCAGCGGGTTGGACTCCACCCAGGTGCTCTGGCCGTTGGCGGTTCTGGTGCGCACGCGGTAGGTGAAGGTGCGGCCACCGCTGACGATGCTGGTGTCGTCGTGGCTGCTACTGTTTAGTCCACTGGCCAGTGGCTGATAGCCCTGGTTACCCTCCTTGCGCTCGATTTCGAAGTTGGGGCTGGAGAGGTTGTCGGGGGCCTTCCAGGATAGTTTTACGTGGGTAGGGGAGACAGCATAAGCCGTGACATTGCGCGGAGGCTCGAGTGTGGCAGGCGGCTGGGGTGTGGACTGAGGGCATCCAGTAATGAGCAATGCAAACGCCACCCCAAGGCCGCCTACTTTCAGAAAACGTATCTTCATATGCGCTGTCCTCCTGGCTCTACTGGCCGAGATAGTCTGAGAAACGGTACAAACCACCCCGGTACTGCGAGAAAACGCCCGTCTCCCAAGGCGAGGCTAGCCTCAGGATATGCGTACTTTTGTCCTTTACGGGGTTTTTTTTGTGAACTATGCCGTTATCCTAATACCTCTTGTACTGGACAAGCGAAAGACTGTGTCGTTATGGACTTAATCTCGTAACACCAAACGCCTTAACACCTCATGTAATGCATACCCTGGCAGGTACCAACTTTTGTTCTGGCGGTTAGAAGAGAAGCACTGCCCGTTTATGATGAGGTGATGCAAGAAGCCACCCTTAAAACTGCGTTTATTGGGCTGGGGGCAATGGGCTACCCGATGGCTGGACACCTGGCCCAAAAGTACGAGACTTTGGTTTGGAATCGTAGCTCTGCCAGGGCCGAAGCCCATGCGAAAGAGTTCGGCTCGAGGGCCGTAGAGCTACCCGAGGTGGCGAAGGCCGATATTCTGCTCACCTGTCTGCCCACTTCTCTCGAGGTTGACGAAATTGCCCACAAGCTTCTGCCCTACTTGCGCCCCGGTACGCTTTGGGTAGACCACACCTCGGGCGAGCCGGAGATGGCCAAAAAGACAGCCCAGATGCTGCAGAATAAAGGGGTTTCGTACCTGGATGCCTGTTTGTCTGGCGGTGTGGCCGGTGCCATTCAGGCCAAGGCTACCGTAATGGTCGGAGGTTCTGTGGAGGACTTCACCAGGGCCAAGTCGGTCATGGAGGTGTATGCAGCCAAGATTGTGCACGTGGGGCCGTTGGGGTCGGGGCATGCCGTCAAGGCTGTAAATAATGCCCTGCTGGCGGTCAATTTGTGGGCCCTGAGCGAGGGCATGGTGGCGCTGGTTAAGCAAGGGGTGGACGCGAAGCTGGCGCTCGAGGTCATCAATGCCTCGTCGGGACGCTCGAATGTGAGCGAGAATTTGTTTGGCCAACGGGTGGTTTCGCGCCAGTTCCCCAACACCTTTGCCCTGGGGTTACTGGCGAAGGACATGGGCATTTGCGCCAAGGTGCTCGAGGCCGCAGGAACCCCGGCCCCCATGCTTCGGCAACTTCGAGAGTTCTTCGAGGTGGCCAAACGCGAAGTAGGCTCTACTGAAGTAGATCACACTGCAGTAGCTCAACTACTGGAGAAGTGGGCAGGCGTTGAAATCAGTTGATGGGTTCGGCACGGTATCCGGGGCCGCGCACAATCTGGCCTGGGGTTGCGCCGGTGTGAAGCCCGTCCCTCAAGACCTGTTGCCCGTTTACCCACACATGCACCATGCCCGTGGAAAGCTGATGCGGCTCCTCGAAGGTGGCGTGGTCGGTAATGGTTTGGGGGTCAAACAGTACCAGGTCGGCCCTGGCCCCCACTTGGATACGGCCCCGGTCAAATAGCCCCAACCGATTGGCAGGGAGCGAAGTCATTTTGCGGATGGCCTCTTCGAGTGATAACAAGCCTTCTTCGCGCACATACTTGCGCAATACCCTGGGGTAGCTGCCATACCCCCTGGGGTGCACCGGCCCATAGGCTCTGGCCCAGGTGGGGTCGAATCCCCCAGCATCGGTAGAGACCATGGTCCAGGGCTGGGCATACTGTAGCCGCAGGTTGTCTTCGTTCATGGTGAAGTAAATGGTGCCGATGCGTTGCTGCTCGGACACCAGTAGATCAAAGATGCACTCGAGCCAGTCCTGACCTCGCATCTGGGCAGTCTCGCTCAGCCGCTTGCCCACGTAAAGCTGGTTTTCGGGTTTTTGAAAACCTACGGGCATGACGTGTTCGGCCCTCGAGCGGGTGTCCACTTGTGGATTAGGCCCTAGCAATTCATCGCGAATTCGCTGGCGAATCGCTGGGACACGGAGCTGCTCGTACACGTTGCCTCCCTCGAACACCCAGTTGGGCAACATGGCATTCAGGCCGGTTCCGCTGGCGGTGTAGGGGTATACGTCGGCAGTCACGTCTTGCCCCATGGCCCTGGCCTGGTTGATGCGCTCGATGGCTCGGGCCATCTTGGGCCAGTTTTCCGGGCGGCTGGCTTTGAGGTGATAAATCTGCACCGGCAACCTGGCTCGTCGTCCAACCTCGAGCGCTTCGTCCAGAGCCTCTAGGAGCCGGTCGCTTTCGGAACGCAGGTGGGTGATATACATTCCACCGTATTCTGCAACCACCTTGCATACCTCCACAATCTCGTCGGTGTCGGCATAGTCATCGGGTGGGTAGATGAGCGCATAGGAGACCCCAAAAGCTCCATCTTGCATGGCCTCGCGCATCACCTGGCGCAGGGTTTGCAGTTCGTGGGCGTGGGCCTTGCCCATGCGCATCCCGCAGGCGTATTCGCGCAGCGTGCCTCCACCCAGGAAAGCCCCAATATTGGGTGAAACGCCGATTTGCACCATAGCTTCGAGCCAGTCGCCAAACCGGTTCCAGCCCTGCATTTTCTGATTCCAGGCTTCAAAGACGTGGGGTAAAGTGCGAGGGGCGATTTTTCCGCCAAATGGAGCCGGTGTCCAGGCCTCCCCCATGATCTCGGTGGTCACTCCCTGGGTGATTTTTGAGAGACAGCGGCCATCCCGCATGAGGGGGGTGATGGAGTGGGACAGGATATCAATGAATCCGGGTGCCAAAACCAATCCATCGGCCTCGAGGGTTTCCCCCGCGCTCGAGATTTTGGTCTGCCCGGCTGGACGAATGGCAACGATGCGGTCTTGTTTAACCGCTATATCGGCGTAGAACCAGGGATTGCCACTGCCATCCACCACTTTAGCACCGCGAATCAGCAGATCGTAGCCCATGCTTCCAGACTACCGCTCCCCTCGAGTAGGCGCCTCAAGGTGATCGGTCGCCTTTGGGTTGCAGCCGAGCGGTTGGGTGGGGTTGACCGATGCTTGGTAGGAGGGTTGCTACGCCGTTGAGCCGATTTGAAATGAGAATCCGCCCCCGCCAAAAGTAGAACATTCTCAGATTGAACCCAGTATTGCGTCATAAGATAAATCATGGAACAGGCCAAAATTAGTGGGTGGCTCAGACCGTTGGGTTTGGGCCTGGCCGTGATGGTGTTGTTGAGCATGGGCTTTGTGCTGGGTCGGCTGTCGGCACTAACGGAGGGCGGTGGCGTTCTGCTGGCCCAGCGGGGGGTCAAGCTTGAGCCGGTTCAATTCGATCAGCAGCAGCAACTCTTGCCTGCGCCCGATCCCCGCGAGCTAATTCCGCTTCAGCCAGGGCCGGGTCAAGGCCCAGGTCAAGGGCCAGGCCAGCCGCAGCCTGGACAGGGACAGGGTGAGGAGTGCCCCATTCTGATCTATCAGGATGGCCAGTTGTACCGCTTTGACCAACCCGGACAACCCATGCCAGGGCCCGGTGGCCCCCTACCAGGGCCGGGAATGCCGGGGGGCTCACCGGAGCTGATCCCGCTCGATCCTAATACCCCCTCCCTACCTAGCCCTCCTACCCCACCCACACCTGCTCCTGCACCCGCGCCCCCCGAGAGCAATCCCGATCAGAGCATCTGACCGCGCCGCTAATCCCCCTGGTATCTCGCCCTATTTCATCTTGTGAGGTTGCTATGAATGAAACGCAAAAACCCTCCCTCGAGCCCCAAGCCGTTATGGATGCTGCCGCCAAGTTGCGCACCCTTTTGCTGGAAGTCAAGAAGGTGATTGTCGGGCAAGATTTGATGTTGGAGCGCATGGTGGTAGCGTTGCTGGCACGGGGCCATATCTTGATCGAGGGGGTGCCGGGGCTGGCCAAAACCCTGGCGATCAAAACCACTGCCGAAGCCATCGGGGCCAGCTTCAAGCGCATCCAGTTCACCCCCGATCTGGTGCCCGCCGATCTAGTAGGCACCCGCATCTACAATCCCAAAGAAGCCAACTTTGAGGTCGAACTGGGGCCGATATTTGCCAACCTGATTCTGGCCGACGAAATTAACCGTGCTCCGGCTAAGATTCAGTCGGCCCTGCTCGAGGCCATGCAGGAGCGCCAGGTCACCATCGGCCACGAGACCTTCAAGCTGCCCGACCCCTTCCTGGTGCTGGCCACCCAGAACCCCATCGAGTCGGAAGGCACCTACTTCTTGCCTGAAGCCCAGGTAGACCGGTTTATGTTCAAAGTCTGGATTGACTACCCCGCCTTTTACGAAGAGATGACCGTAGTAGACCGGGTTTCTACCAGGTTCGAACGGGTGGCCGAGGTGCTTAGCGGTGACGACTTGCGCTACCTCCAGGCCATGGCCGATCAGGTGCATGTGCACCAAGCCGTTACCGAGTATGCTGTCCGGCTGGCTCGTGCGACCCGCGACCCTGGCGAGGTGGGACTGGCCAACCTGAAAAAATACATCAGCTTTGGCGGCAGCCCTCGCGCCAGCGTCAACCTGATTCTGGGGGCCAAAGCGCTGGCCATCGTGCGGGGCCGCGAATATGCCCTGCCTGAAGATGTGCGCGATCTGGCTCCTGAGGTCTTGCGCCACCGCATCATCCTTTCCTACGAGGCCCTGGCCGACGAGGTGAAACTCGAGGATGTGGTCAGCAAGATCGTTGCCTCAACGCCTTTGCCCAAGGTACATATCGGCGATCCTTATCGCGATACCAGACCGGCGGTCTCGGAGAACCCATCGGCCTAGCCCTGACCTTAGGTTTGTGATCTGAGACTTGCGCTATGCGACCCACTGGAGGCCTATGCTGTTTCGAAGATCCAGCAAAAATAAAATTGAAGTGACATTGGAGGCCGAGCCCCGCCAAGCGATGCCCAAGCAGCGCGAACTGCCCGCGGAGTTGTTGCGCAAACTCGAGTTCCGGGTTTTGAAGCGACTGGACGGCTTTTTGTTTGGCAACTATACCGGGTTTTTCTATGGCCCCAGCCTCGACTTGGCTGAGGTGCGCGAGTACCAACCGGGCGACGAGGTACGGCGTATTGATTGGAATGTGACCGCCCGCACCGGCAAAATCCACATCCGACAGTACCGCGAAGAGAAGGAGGTCACGGTCTGGCTGGTGGCGGACTTGTCGGCTTCGATGCAGTTTGGTACTCGGCGGGTGCTCAAGCAAGAAGAAGCCCTGGAATTTGTTGGTACGACTGCAGCCATTGTGGCCCGTCACGGGGATAAGGTGGGCGCGATTGGCTTTTCGGAAGCTGGGATGCGGGTGGTGCCCCCTGGCACGGGCCGGCGGCAAGCGCTGCGGATTTTGCATGAGCTCTATGGACTGATGACGCTGCAAAACGTGACAACTACCAACCCCATGGCGCGTACAAAACCCCATCTATATGGCAAACAGCCCAGTGCTGCTGCCCACGGTTCACTAGAGCAAGCCCTCGAGCACATTGCCAGAACCCTCAAGCGCCGGGCCCTCCTATTTGTGGTCTCGGACTTTCTAAACCCAAACCCCGAGCACGAACCCCTCTGGGCACAAGGGCTAAGGCGGTTGGCCTTCCGCCACGATGTGGCGGCGGTACGTATCTTCGACCCTGCCGAAAAAGAACTCCCCAAAGCAGGTGAGCTGCGGATGCGCGACCCCGAGAGCGGAGAAGAGATCTGGATTGATACCAGCGATCCCGGGGTGCGCCGGGCCCATGCCGCACTGGTGCAGGCCCGTGAAACAATGCTGGAACGTACCCTGCGGGCGGCCCAGGTGGATGTGCTTTCCCTCTCCACTGCCCAGGAAATTGTTGAACCTTTGCTGAAATTCACCTTGCGCAGAAGGGGGCGGCGATGAGTTTCACCTGGCCTGCTTTTTTGTGGCTGTTGCTGCTCATCCCTTTGTTTATAGGCTTGCTGGTATGGACGAACCGGCGACGGGAGCGCACGGCCGAGGCTTTTGCCGATGCCCACCTGCTGGGTGCGGTGGTGCGCCAACCTCCCAAGGCCCACGTGCGTTGGCCGCTCGCGCTGCAGTTGTTGGCCCTGTTCTTGTTGTTATTTGCGGCAGCCCGCCCGGTGGCCAGCCCTCCGTTGCCTACCAACAAGGCTGCCATTGTTTTGGCAGTGGACACTTCGCGCTCCATGCTGGCATCTGACCTCAATCCCAGTCGTTTGGAAGCCGCCAAGGCCACCGCGCGTAAGTTTCTCGAGCTAGCACCCTCCACCACCCAGATTGGGCTGGTCAGCTTCTCCGACTCGGCATCGGCTCTGGTGATGCCGACTACCGACCGGCAGAAACTCCTCGAAGCCATAGACCGCCTCAAACCCGCGCAAAACACCTCGATTCCCACCGCCATCGTGACCGGGGTGCGCATGCTGCCGGGACGCCGAGAACTCAAACCCCCCGCCGAGTTACAGCCGCCAGGCTTGCAGCAGCCCGACCCCTTGCAAGGGGTTCCCGACTTGCCGGTACCACCGGCCCAGACCCCCAAAGACCTGCCGCCCGGAAGCGTGGTGCTCATGTCGGATGGGGCTTCCAATGTAAGCACCAATCCAGGGCTGCCTACCCGCAACACCCTCGAGATCGCAGCCCGTTTTGCCAAGGACAACAATGTCAAGCTCTTCACCTTTCCTATGGGTCAGGAGGGGGGCACGGTGGCGCAAATTGATGGACGGAACTACTACATTCCCTTTGAGCCCAGGAACCTCGAGCAGCTGGCCCAGGCCACCGGAGGGAAGAACGTCTTTCCACCCACCGAGGAGTCCCTTCGGGCCATTACCAAAGAGCTCGGTACGGTAATTCGTTGGGAAGGCACCAAGACCGAAATTTCCTCGTTGCTTTCCGCCCTGGCAGCCCTGCTGATGATTCTGGGAGCTGGCTTGAGCCTGCGCTGGCAGCGCCGGGTGCCGTAGGGGTTTGACCGATGGGCTTTCTCGCTCCTTGGAACTTGCTGGCCCTGCTGGGTCTAGGTGCTCTGGTTGTGCTGTATTGGCGATTGCAGGGTGGGCGTTCCAGTGGGCATGTCTGGTATCCGGGGGCAGGCCCGATGGGCAGGTTGACACAAAGAACCATCTGGCTTTATTTGCCAGCAATCGGCTTTTTTCTGGCCCTGGCGACTGCCCTGATCGCCACCGCCCGCCCGACCCTGCGCGTGATGATGCCCGACAACCTGGCTGGGGTGATTCTGGCAATCGAGAATGGCTGGTCTATGCGCCAGAGTGATATTGCTCCCAGCCGCATCGTGGCCACTCAACTCGCGGCCAAAGCACTGGTCGAGAAACTGCCGAACAGTATCAAGGTTGGCATAGCAACTTTTTCCGGTTATGGAACCCTGCTGTTGCCCCCTACCACCGACCGCAACCAGTTTCTGCAGGCCATAGATAGCCTCGATTTGGGTGGGGGCTATTCGTTTACCTACGGTCTGCTGGCGGCCCTGGAGGCACTCCCCGAAAACCCGCCGGAGGGTGCCAGCCCTGGGGTGATCGTGCTGTTTTCGCATGGGCACGATGCCTCGGGTAACGACCCTCTAAAAATTGCCGATGAGGCACTCAAGCGGGGCATCAAAGTGCATGCCATTGGGGTGGGCACCCACGGCCACAACTTTGATGAAGAAATGCTCAAAAAAGTGGCTGACCGAACCGGAGGCCACTACTACCCCATTTTTTCAGCCAGCGATCTGAGCAATGCCCATGCCGATCTGGGCCGGGTGTTGGCCTGGCGACCCCAGACTACCGAGGTAAGCGGTATCTTAAGCTTGCTGGCAGGGCTATTGCTGGGCCTTAGCATGGGCTGGTCGGCTTTGAGGCGACAGGTGATCTGAATGTTGTTTCTATGGCCGTGGGCACTGGGTTTATTGCTGCTGGTTCCCCTGCTGATCTGGCTATACAGGCGTAGCCTGCGACCACCTGCCGAGTCGGTGGTTCTGCACCCGGATGTGGCGATGCTGGTGCGGGCCTCGAGGAAAAGCAGCAACTGGCGGCAGCATTTTTCGGCAGGGTTGTATTTGCTGGCATTGGTAGTAGCGGTTTTTGCCCTGGCCAGGCCCACCCTTCCGGTGTTGCAGGCCGACCCCAGGGCGGCGGTGGTGCTGGCGGTGGATATCAGCCGCTCGATGCAGGCCACCGATGTACAACCCAGCCGTTTCGAAGCAGCCAGAGCGGCCCTGCGTACCTTTATCCGCGAGCTACCGGAAGGTACACGGCTGGCCCTGGTGACGTTTTCCCGCGACTCCCAACTGGTGGTACCCCTCACTACCGATCGGGGGCGCTTGTTGGAAGCGGTAGACTTCCTGGATCTCAACCTGGGCACCGCCATAGGCGATGCTATCCTGGAAAGCATTGCGGCCCTGCCCCCCCTTTCCGAACGCGCCGAAGCCCCAGACCCCAAAAGCCTGGCTACCATCATCCTGCTGACCGATGGGCGCAGCCTGGCTGGCGTGGATCCGGTCGAAGCAGCTTACGAGGCAGCCCGCCTGCAAATTCGCGTACACGCGATTGGGATTGGTCGAACCTCCGATGGCCCGGTGCCAGGACTTCCCGAGCAGTATTCGTCGGCAGCGCAGTTTGACGAAGCAGCGCTCAAGGAGATTGCCAGGGTGGGCGACGGGGAGTATTTCTTTGTGGACTCTACCAGCAAGCTCAAGGACGCCTACCGCAACCTGACCCGACAGATGATGTGGCGTATCCGCCAGGATGAAGCAAGTGCTGTGGCCTCCCTGCTGGCCGGAGCGTTGCTCATGCTGAGTCTTGGATTGGCCCAGTTCCGGCGCAGGGTGGTGTAGGCTCTATGCTTCGGCAGTACTGCCCGAGATGGAGCCCTGGCGCATAAGGGTTTGGGCCAGCTCGAGCCTCCCCACCAGCGAGGGGGCCTCGAGCAAGGCCTGCCGGTCTAGAGCGGGAACCCGCAGGTTTACGCAGAGAAACGAGGCCTGATAGAGGGGGTCGTCTGGCAGGTTGACAATTGCCTCTTCCAGGGCCCCTGGGTCGGCTACCCCGGCCACATAGCCCCGAAAAGCCTCCATGGCGTCCCACGCTGCCACAATCTCCTCACTGCGTGCGGTGCGCTCCAAAGGGAAAGGAAGGTCGAGGGTGGTCTGGTAGAGGTTTTTCTCGAACACGCCCACTCCCTCTACCTGGCAGCGCTCACCTCCCCGACACACGATGTTGAAAGTCCCGTCGGGGTTTTCCGAGGCTGCCAGCAAGTCCACATAGCCCCCCACCTCGCGAATGCCAGCCTGGGTTGCCAGGGTAATCACAAATCGGCGCTGTTCCTCTCCTTGGGCCAGCAAATCCCGTACCATCTGCTTGTAGCGCTCCTCGAAAATATAGAGTGGAATCAACAACCCTGGGAATACCACGGTTTCGGGCAAGGGAAACAAAGGCAATCGGTTCACGGTATCAGATTAAAGGGTCTAGGGGTGAGTTTGCACCATCGAGCAAGAATTACTTGCGGTGTTGCAACCAGCGTTCCTCCAGTTTCTCGAAAATCCGCAATAGCTTGGCTCTGGGCAAGATTACCTGCTCGGTATGGCCCTCACCGATCAGATCGCCCAACTCGTTCCAGGCAGTGCACCTGGCATAGATGCGGTTGCCCTCGGTGTGGGTGTGTTCGGCTGCGATGTGTACCTTCATGCCTGGCAGCGCCGAGGCCTGGTGGTTCACGCTGACCTTGGAACCGATGCCCTCGTCCCCCTCTTCTAAAAAGGGCAGGATGATCTTGCGCCCTGCCAATTCCATATGCTTGGCCATCCAGTACGTGGCGTAGACCGGATGCAGTTTGCCCAGCCCAGGATCGTCGGGGTGCTCGAAATCTACAGTCATCTCGTCGGTGACGACTGTCTCGAAAGTGGCTTGGTAGCCTAGTGGGATGGACTTCATAGGTTTGGGTCTGTTAATCCTATAGTTTGCGTAAATCCGCCACCCGCTTGAGCTTGCCGCCCTCGCTGCGGGGGGCGCTGCCGGGGTTGATGAGTGAGACCCGCACCGAGACACCCACGTTATCCTTGATTTTCTTGGCAACTTTTTCGCGCAGGTGTGCCAACCGATGGTCGGCCTCCACGATGGCGTCGGAAAGCAGCTGTTGACCTACCTCGCGGAAGAAGGGTTCGGATACCTCGAGCTTCAATTCCACTTCGTCCATGGTGCCCTCGCGGGTCAGCACGATCTGGTAATGGGGCGCAACCTCGGAAATTTCCTTGAGAACGGCCTCGATCTGGGTGGGGTAGACGTTCACCCCCCGCACGATCAGCATGTCATCGGTGCGGCCCCGAATTTGGGCCATGCGGGCATGGGTGCGCCCTGAGACACCCGGTTCGCGGGTAAGGTAGGTGAGGTCGCCAGTCCAGTAGCGCAGGATGGGCATGGCTTTCTTGGTCAGGGTGGTAAAGACCAGTACGCCAATTTCACCCTCAGGCAAGGGATCGCCGGTCTCGGGGTCTACGACTTCTGGGTAGAAGTGGTCTTCCCAGATGTAGGAGAGGCCCTCGCGTTCGTTCACGTCCTCGTTGGAAATCCCCGGCCCCATAATCTCCGAGAGGCCATAGATGTTGGTGGCCTTGACCCCCAACCCCTCGTCTACGCTCTTGCGAATAGCTTCGGTCCAGGGCTCTGCGCCCAAAATGGCGTACTTCAGGCTAATTTCATCGGGGCCGACCCCCCGTTTCTTGAACTCCTCCGCCAGGGTTTGCCCATACGAGGGCGTGCAGGAAATCATCTCGGGTTTGAAGTCCTGGATCAGCATGATCTGACGGTCGGTCATGCCGCCGGAGATGGGAACGACGATCATACCCAGCTTTTCGGCGCCCCCATGCAGGCCCAGCCCACCCGTAAAAAGGCCGTAGCCATAGGCGTTGTGCAGCATCATGCCGGGCTTGCCCCCGGCAGCCGCCAGCGAACGGGCCACCACTTCGGCAAAAACATCCAGGTCGCCCTTGGTATAACCCACTACGGTGGGTTTGCCGGTAGTACCCGAGGAAGCATGGATGCGGGCCAGTTGTTCTCTGGGGACGGCGAACAGGCCAAAGGGATAGGTATCGCGCAGGTTTTTCTTTTGGGTGAAGGGGAGCCTGAATAAATCTTCAACGCCCCTGATATCGCTCGGTCTCAGTCCTTTTTCGTCGAGGGCTTGTTTGTAAAAAGGAACCCGTTCATAGACATATGCGACCTGTTCGCGCAAGCGCTGGTTTTGCAGTTCGATTAGTTTGGGGCGTGGGAGGGTCTCGAGTTCGGGTTGGAACATGGGCATAATCACCTCTAACGCTTAGAGCTTGAGCTTCATCCCTTCGTGGCTGGATATGAAGCCCAGGCGTTGGTAAAAACGGTGTGCGGCAGGGCGGGACTTGTCGGTGGTGAGCTGCACCAGGGCACAGCCCCGCTGTCGGGCTTGTTCAATGGCCCACTGCATCACCACTTGGCCCAGACCCTGGTTGCGCAGTTCATGTTCGATGCGCACAGCTTCGATCTGTGCCCGCCAGGCCCCCTTGCGTGACATGCCGGGTATAAAGCTGAGCTGAAAAGTGCCGATGATACGGCCCTTGTGTTCGACCACCGCCAGGAACTGGTTGGGATCGGCCTCGATGGCTTCAAAAGCCTGGTAATAGCTCTGTGGGAGGGGATCACTCAGAACTTCTCGAGCCTGCCCCAGTGGGTCGTCGGCCAGAAGCCGAACAATCTCGGTCACGTCAGCCCTGATAGCCCGGCGAATAATTCCGTGGCCGCCTGGCAAGGGGAAGATTTCGCTCATAGGGCAGTCATCCCCCCATCCACCGCCAGCACCTGCCCGGTCACATAGTCCGAAGCCGGGCTGCACAGATACAGCGCAGCCGCAGCCAGTTCCCCGGTTTTGCCGATGCGCCCCAGCGGAGTCCGCTCACGTACCAACTGCTCCATGCGTGGTAGCAGTTTCTCGGTCATGCGGGTGGGGAAAAACCCCGGTGCCAGGGCATTCACCCGGATGCCGAAGGGCCCCCATTTTACTGCCAGGTCGCGGGTGAGGGCGATCATGCCTCCTTTGGAAGCCGAGTAGGCGGCCGCATCCATGATTTCGCTGGGGCTTCCTGCCAGTCCAGCCACCGAGGCAATGTTGAGAATCTTGCCATAGCCCCGTGCCTTCATGCCCCGTGCGGCGATGCGACTGGCCAGAAACGTCCCGGTAATGTTGATGTCCAACACCTCACGGATCTTCTCCGCTGGCACTTCCAGGGCATCCTGGCCCCAGGTGATCCCAGCTGCATTGACCAGAATATCTACCGAACCCAAATGAGCGAAGGCGGCCTCCAGGGTTTTCTCGTCTTGCACATTGCCGATGAGGGGGGTTGCATCGGGTATCCACTTGAGCGCCTCCTCGAAGAAGCCCTCGCGACGGGCTATCAACGCCACCCTGGCTCCCGCCTCGCGTAAACCATAGGCAATCTCCAGGCCCAGGCCCCGCGATCCTCCTGTAACGAGCGCGGTTTTGCCATTCAGGTTGAACTGCTCGAGGATTTTCATATCTACAACATTATCCACCCTGTAGGAGCGTAATGCATCGTGTTGCTATACCGCTTCCACCACCATCGCGATGCCCTGTCCAACCCCAATGCACATGGTTGCCAGCCCAAACTGCACCTGCCGCTTCTGCATCTCGTGTACCAGGTTGGTCAGGATGCGCGCGCCCGAGCAGCCCAGTGGGTGCCCGATAGCGATGGCCCCACCGTTTACGTTTAGCCGAGTGTCCTCAGCATCCAGGCCCCACTCCGCCAGCACCGCCAGGCTCTGGGCCGCGAAAGCCTCGTTTAGTTCGATCAAGCCTATATCACCCAGGGTAAGCCCAGCACGCTGCAGGGCTTTTTGCGTAGCCGGTACTGGCCCGATGCCCATAACGCGCGGCTCCACCCCTGCTACCGCGATGGAGCGAACTCTTGCCATTGGCTTTAGGCCCTGCGCCTCCAAATAAGCTTTTGAGGTCAGCAGAGCCCCAGCAGCCCCATCGTTAAGTGAGGAGGAGTTGCCAGCGGTCACGCTACCGCCTGCACGAAACACCGGCTTGAGTTTGGCCAGGGCTTCCAGGCTGGTGTCGGCCCTGGGGCTTTCATCGGTCTGGATCCGTTCCACATGGCCTTTGCGGTCTTTGATTTCCACCGCTACCATCTGGCTGGCATAGGCTCCGCTTTGGTGGGCCTGGATGGCTTTCTGGTGGGAGAGCAGGGCAAACCCGTCCTGGGTATCGCGGGAAATCTGGTACTGTTCGGCCAGGTTTTCGGCGGTCTCGCCCATGGCCTCGGTGCCGTAGAGTTCCTTCATCCGGGGGTTTACCAGACGCCAGCCCAGCGTGGTGTCGAACAGCGTCAAGTTGCCGGTAGCAAAGCCCTTCTCGGCCTTGGGTATGACCCAGGGTGCGCGGCTCATGCTTTCCACCCCGGCCCCGATATAGACGTGGCCTTCCCCGGCCTGGATGGCTCTGGCCGCGCTCGCAACAGCGTCCAGCCCGCTACCACACAAGCGGTTGATGGTGGAGCCCCCCACGCTTATCGGCAGGCCTGCCAGCAGCAACGACATACGGGCAACGTTGCGGTTGTCCTCGCCCGCCTGGTTGGCACAACCCATGTAGACATCTTCGATGTCGCTTCCAGGTATGCCAGTGCGTTGCAGCAAAGCTTTGAGTGGGATAGCCCCCAGGTCATCGGCGCGAACGCCGGACAGAACACCCCCGTGTTTTCCAACCGGTGTGCGAACAGCATCCACAATGTAGGCTTCCATTGGTGTCAAGGCGACCTCATCCCTTCTGGCGGCTGGCAAGATTGGGCCGATGATCCAGGGTCAACCCTGGTTTTTGAATTGCGGGCTGTGACGTCACTTTTCCTCCATCCGAAATACCGTGCCGGTGAAAAGCGCCACCGTTCGGTTTTCACTCTTGATCTCAATACGGTAGGTAGCGGTGCGCCGCCCCAGGTTTTCTTCGCTGGCACGGGCTTCCAGGCGCTCGCCCGTTTGTACAGCTTTGAAGTATTGCATATTTGTGACGAGGGCCACCGCGGCTGTACCATGCGAGTTGGAGGCCAGCGCAAAAGCAGCGTCGGCCAGGCTATAAAGAAAACCCCCGTGGCAAGCGCCGTGAATGTTGAGGTGTTCAGGTTTGACCTGGGCAACCAGGACGGCTTTGCCAGGTTCTATCAGCCGGGTCTCTAGGCCCAGCAGCTGCATGTAAGGATCGGTGGTTGAGATCATCATCAGACTTCGGTTTTGCTGCGGATGCCCAGGTAGGACTCAATTACCCGTGGGTCGTAGAGCAACTCCGATCCCCTGCCCTCCATGACCAGTTCACCCGCTTCCAGCACATACCCCCGATCGGCCAGCTTGAGGGCCATACGGGCATTTTGTTCCACCACCAGAATCGGCACGCCCTGGGCTTTGAGTTCGGCCAGAATGCGGAAGATTTCCTGCACGATCAAAGGGGCTAGCCCCAGGCTGGGTTCGTCAAGCAGCAGCAGTTTGGGTTTGGCCATCAAAGCCCGTCCGATAGCCAGCATCTGCTGCTCCCCACCAGACATGGTGCCAGCCAGCTGTTTGCGACGCTCGCGCAAGCGGGGGAAGAGTGTATAGACCCGCTCGAGGTCTTCTTGAATGCCCTTTTCGCGGCGCTGGAAGCGGGTAAAGGCTCCCAGCATCAGGTTGTCTTCCACCTCCATCGAAGCAAACAACTCGCGCTTTTCGGGAACCATCACCAGGCCCTGGGTTGCCAACCCCTCTGGGGTACGGCGTCCTACGGCTTGCCCCTGGTAACGTACCGTGCCGCTGGTGTTCACCAAGCCAACAATCCCCTTGAGGGTGCTGCTCTTGCCCGCTCCGTTGGGGCCAATGAGCGTGATAGCTTCTCCGGCCCCTACCGAAAGCGATAGGTTGCGCACAGCCTCGACGGCCCCATAGCGTACGGTGAGGTTGGAGACTTCCAGGACACTCATGGGTATCCTCCCAAGGCGCCAGGGGTTGAAAGCTGAGCGCCCAGCACAGGACAAATCAAAGTGTTGGGGGGCTCTACAAGCTCGGCGCTCGATCCTGAGTGCTTCCAAGGTAAGCTTGTCGTTTTATCGGGCTTGGTGTGCATGGGGATACTGCGTCCTGGAACTTGCAGCTTGATAGAGGAGCCTTCGGAGATTGAGAAGCTCCGTGTAGTGCAGCTTAGACCCTTGAGGCCTGACCTTTTCATGCTGCCTCCCCCAGATACGCTTCAATCACCTTGGGATTGCGCTGCACCTCGGCTGGGGTGCCCTCGGCCAACTTCTCTCCATAGTGCATTACTACCACCCGGTCTACCAACCCCATTACCAGATCCATGTCGTGGTCTACCAGCAGCACCGTCACCCCTTCGTTTACCAGCTTACGAATCAGGGCGGCGAACTGGCGTTTTTCTCCGGCCCGCAGCCCAGCGGCAGGCTCGTCCAGCAACAACACCTCAGGTCCAGAGGCCAGGGCCCGGGCAATCTCCAGCAAGCGCAACTGCCCGATGGCCAGCCCATCGGCTTTCTGATGGGCAATCTGGGCCAGCCCAACCCGCTCCAAGGCCCGGTAGGCCTCCGCCAGAGCAGCTTCTTCTTCGCTTTTGAATAGCCCAAACATGGAGGCAGCCATGCCCCTCTGGGTGCGAGCGTAGGTGCCCAGGGCTGTGTTTTCCAGCACCGTCATCTCGGGAAACAGGTGTGGATGCTGAAAGGTGCGGGCAATCCCCAGCTTGTGTACTTCGTAGGGCATCCGACCTGCGATGGACTGCCCCTTGAACCTCACGGAGCCATCGCTAGGGGCATAGACCGAGGTAATCATGTTGAAGCAGGTAGACTTGCCCGCCCCGTTGGGCCCAATCAGGGCCAGAATCTCCCCTCGACAGAGCTGGAAACCCATGCCATTCACGGCCAGCAAGCCACCAAAGCGCTTGGTCAGGTTTTCCACCTCCAGCACCACCTCGCCCGCCTGCCCTGCTGCCAGCCGGGCTGGGAGGCCACTGCCGGTTGGGTTTTGGGGCCTCGGCCTGGGCAAGTACCGTTCGATGAAGGGCCACAAGCCCTTGGGTGCAAACATTAGAATCAGCACCAGAATCAGGCCATAAGCGATGATCTCGTAGTTGCCAGTACGCCCAAATATCCGTGGCAGCAGACCCTTGAGGATTTCCTCGAGGCCCGTCACCAGCCCCGAACCCAGAATGACCCCCGGTATGCTTCCTACCCCACCTGCCACGGCGGCAATGAGGTACTTGATGGATGCATCCAGGCTAAAAGGGGTGGGACTGATGAACTTCTGGTAATGCACATACAACCAGCCCGCGACCCCGGCGTAGATGGCTGAGAGCACAAATACCTGGAGCTTCAAGACTGCTGGATTGACCCCGAAGCTGGCGGCGGCAATCGCATCGCCTTTGGAAGCCCGCATGGCTCGACCCACCCGGCTATTGGTCAGGTTCCAGGCGGCCCAGGCTCCCAGTAAGACAAAAAACCAGGCCAGGTAGAAAAAACTTCTCGAGTCATTGAGCTGCCAGCCAAAAAGCGAAATCGGCGGAACCCCACGCAGGCCGGTGTGTCCCCCGGTCAGGCTGATCCAGCTTCCCATCAAAATGAACAGCGCCATGCACCAGGCAATGGTAGATAGAGGCAAATAGTGGCCTTTGAGGCGAGCCGTAATTCCACCCAGCACCACCGCCCCCCCCACCGCAATCAGTACCCCCAGCGGCAGGGTGAGCCAGGGGTTCCAACCCTGTCCAACTGTGAGGAGTGCGCTGGTATAAGCGGCCAACCCCATGAAAGCGGCCTGCCCAAAACTGGTCATGCCAGATAGGCCGGTTAGCAGGTAGAGCCCCAGTGCGACCAAGGCTCCAAAGGCGATGTAGTTGGCGATGCTCAAATAGAACGAAGATGCCGGCAACAGCAGCGGCACTACCAGCAGCAGCGCTACCGCGACCAGCGTTAGGGGAGAGAACTTCAGGCCACCCATCATTCCTCCTCCCCAATTTCGTGACTACGCAAGCTGCGCCAGAAGAGAATGGGTAGCAACAGGGCAAATACGATGGCATCTTTATAGGCGCTGGCCTGAAACGAAGCCCAGGATTCCATCGCCCCCACCAGTAAGGCCCCCACTACCGCCAGTGGGTAGCTGATCAAACCGCCCAGGATTCCGGCTACGAAGCCCTTAAGCCCCAGCAAAAAACCCTGAAAGTAGGCAGGCGAGATCAGGGGAGCCAGGAGCATACCGCTGATGCAGACGATCATGGTAGCAATACCAAAGGAGACATAACCGGCCTGGCTGGGGCTGATACCCAAGAGCCGAGCCCCGTAGCGATTGACCGCGCAAGCCCGCAAGGCCTTGCCGTAGATGCTGCGCGTGAAGAACAGATAGAGGCCCAGCATGGCGATGAAGGCAAAACCATATACCAAAAAGGCTTGATTGTTGACCGGCACCAGCCCAATGGTGGTTTGTCCGACCAAAATGGCGGGTAAGCGGAACTGCTCTGGGCCAAAAAACACCAGCCCAAGGCCCATATATGCGAAGTGTAGACCCACCGCAATAATCAGATAGGTGAGCACACTGGCATTCTTGGCCGGCTCAAAAAACAGCCGATAGGAAGCAGGCCCGATGGGCAACACCACCAAGATGGCAAAAATCCAGCCCAGCCACATCGGCACCCCCTGGACACCCCACCAAGCGATGCCCACTACCCCTATTGCACCCAACAACAGCAAACCAGCACGTCTGAGATTAGATCGGTCTAAAATCGCCCACCACAGGAGCATGGCTGACGCAAGCCAGGCCGTGCCTGGGATCTGACCTTGCAGATTCAGTCCGCTTACTTCCGGGGGCAAAAACCATACGTAGGTCAGGGGAGCAAAAACCAGAAATTCACCCAGCGGAACCAGGATCACCCGCGTGACCGCAAACACCAACACCAGCGAAAGCGCCAGCAAGGCATAGATGGTGCCATTCTGCAAGGCATCGGCAGTGAGAAAAGAAACGATTGTCCAATCCATAATGATGCGTTTTGCCCTTTAGCCAAATAGCTGATAGCAAGGACATGCCTTTGGCTATCAGCTATTTGGCTTATTTGGCTATGGGCCTCCTACCTGAATGTCCGCAGCAGCTTCCACTCGAGCCTGCCGCTGGCGGCATCCCGCACAACTTCAACCATCACAGCAGCCTCGTTGAAGCGCAAACCCAGGTGGTCGGTGGGGGACATGTTGAAGATGCCGTGGGTTCCAATCACGTTACGGGTGGCCTCGAGCTCCTCGCGCACAGCCCGGCGGAAGGCAGCCAGGTTGGTGGTTTGTTCGCGCCGCAAAGCCCGCTCGAGCGCAGGGCGCAAGATAGCCCAGGCATCGTAGGCATGGCCTCCAAAGGTCGAATAGCTCCCGATACCGAAGCGGGCTTCGTATTGCTGCACGTAGTTGGTTGCAACCTGGCGGTTGGGGAAGTTGGCAGGTAGTTGGTCAAAGACCAGCACCGGGCCAGCAGGAAGGCGCGTGCCTACAACCACCTCACCGCCCACCCGCAGGAAGTCGGGGTTGGCCACGCCGTGGGTCTGATAGATCAGGCCTCGGTAACCACGTTCGCGCAAGGTGCGCTGGGGCAATACTGGGGCTGTACCTGACCCGCCAATCAAAACCGCATCGGGGTTGCGGGACAGGATGCGCAGCACCTGACCGGCTACCGAGGTGTCAGTACGGGCGAAGCGCTCGGAGGCTACCACCTGGATGCCGGCCTCGCGGGCCGCAGCTTCGAAAGCCCGTGCCCAACCCTCGCCATAGGCATCGTTGAAGCCGATGTAGGCCACCGTGCGCACATTGGAAGCCTGCATATCCCGCACAATGGGAATGCTCATCTGCTGTTCGGTTTGGGGCGTTTTGAACACCCAACGCCGCTTTTCGTCTACGGGAAAGACAATTTCTAGGTTGGCTGCCATGGAGATTTTGGCTACGCCTGCTTCGGCAACGGGGTCAATCATGCCCAGGCTGGCTGGGGTGGTGGTGGTGCCGATGATGGCCAGCACCTGGTCTTCTTGAATCAGGCGCCGGGTGGCACGAACGGCCTGGGTGGTATCGGAAGCATCGTCAATGACAATGAACTGCACGGGGCGCCCCGCCACCCCACCCCGCCGGTTGACCTGCTCTTCCAGCAACACCAGGGTATTGCGCTCGGGGATGCCCAAGCTGGCGGCGGGGCCGGTGGCCGATACCACCAACCCGATCTTGAGTGGTGCCTGTTGGGCCAGGCCCAGCCCCAATCCAAGTGCCAGTAGTCCTACCAAAGCTCGCTTCATTTTGCCTCCTTCATCGTGCTGGTTTGTAAATCTCCCTCAACCATAGCTGATGTAAGCGTAGGTGAGGACAGATCCCCAAAAGTTTCAAGACCTGCCGCTACCATCCGGCGCAGCAGGGGGTGTGGACGGTAGCGATCCTCGCCCAGCTCAGCTTGCAGACCTTCCAGGGCCCGCAAAACCGGCTTGAGCCAGATCTGCTCGGCCCACTCCAAAGGCCCCAGTGGATAGCCCGTACCCAGCCGCATGGCGCGGTTCAGGTCGGCAGGGCTGGCGACCCCTTCAGCCAGGGCCGAAACGGCCTCGTTGATGAGCAACGCCAGAATGCGGAATCCAATGCCGCCGGGTTGGTCTGGTAGAACCAGGGTGTTGTATCCGTGGGCTGTGAAATAGGTATGTGCGAGGTTGAGGGCTTGCCCAGTGCCCGATAGCGGGGCATAGAGTTCGACGATTGATTTCTCACTGATGGGAGGAACCAGGCTAAAGCCCGCTACCATTCGATCCCTAAACTCGGCTTGCACGGTGCTGGCGGAGTGCCCCCAGATCAGCGAGACCACCGGCAGATTCTCGAGTGCATGCGAGCGTGGGCCGGGATCGGCCCGCGTATGCGAGTCGAAATCGTGCTTGCGCTCCAACTTGACCCGGCAGTCCAGCACGAACTGGGCATCGGTGAGGTTTTCGGTATGCCTGAACCTGGCACGGAGTTCTTTGGCGAGGGGGTTGGGGCCGATGATGATGGGGAGGGGAATATCCTTGGTTTGAGGTGGGGGCGGGGTGGGAGGCGGCGGTGGCCCGGGCGGGTAGGGGTACCAGCCCTGGTTGGTTTTGCGCCCAAGCATCCCGGCGGCTACCCTTTGGTACTGCAATGGATGGGGCCGATAGCGAGGCTCGCCGTAGAAACTCTGGTAGACCGAGGTAGAAGCTGCATAGTTGACATCCAGCCCGATCAGATCCATCAGCTCAAAAGGCCCCATCGGGAAGCCCATGCCGCGCATGATCCAGTCCAGATGCTCCCTGGCCACGCCTTCCCCGTGCAATTTCAGGGCTTCGCCATAGAAAGGCCGGGCCACCCGGTTCACCAGAAAGCCTGGAGCGTCCACTACCTTCACGGGCTCCTTACCCCAGCTTTGCAACAGTTCCAACGAGCGTTCCAGAAGTGAAGGGGCCGTCTGTAATCCCCCTACCACCTCTACCAGTTTCATGCGCTGGGCGGGGTTGAAGAAGTGCAGCCCAACCACCCGCTCGGGATGCTTGACCCTGGCCGCAATGGCCGAGACAGAAAAAGTCGAGGTATTGGTAGCCAGGATGTTGTCCTCGTTGAGCTCGCCCAGTTTTCCCAGCAGTTCTTGCTTGAGCTCGAGCTTCTCCGGTACCGCTTCGATCACCAGCCCGGCCCCGGCACAGTCCTCCAGCGATTGGGTCAGGTGAATACGTGCCAGGACTTCTTCCACCATGCCCGGCAAGCGCCCTTTCTCGGCACTTTTTTGCAGATCGGCGCGAATCTCGGAGAGGGACTTCTCGAGCGAGGCCGGATAGGGGTCGTAGAGCCAGACTGGATGTCGGGCCACTGCCGCAACCTGCGCAATGCCGCGTCCCATCGTGCCTGCTCCCAGAACCGCCACTGTTTCCTTCACCCGACCTCCTAAAACCAAACAAACACTTGTTTGTCTAACTTTGCATTGGGCGTAAGTCTAATCGCAGTTTTTCTCGTTGTCAAGGCTCTAAACTAATATTTTTCATGCTTGCAGTCTATTGTCTTTTACCGTGTTCGCGCCTTGGCCCGAAGGCTGCCGCGCTTTGCGCTATCTATCGGTAGATGCCTTCCGAGTCGCAAGCAGCATTTCCAAGGGGGCGAACGGTGGTTGTAGGTTCTCATACCAGTTCTGCGCATGAGGGGCGCTAAACGCGCCCCCGTCGCGGCGCCCACCATCCCGCTGCACACCCTGCAGCGTGATGTACCCAGTACCACCAAACCGTTATATGGGGTATTCGTGGGCACCCAGGGCAACTGCAAAGTCGTCGTAAAGCCTCCCCTACGCGGTAGGGGAGGTACCGGCTGTCCTTCGGCCAGCGACTGGCTGTCCTTCGGCCAGCTAGGAGGGGTCTGTTCCGAGGTCGTCCCTGCAGTCGGCGATTACACCGACCAGCGCGGAACAAACCCCACCCTACCCGCCCCTACGTGGTAGGGGTGGACTTCACGGTTAAGTCCGCCATGTTCCGGAGTTATTATCAAAAACGCGACTTTGCGGTTGCCCTGTCTCTTTCATTGCTTTTTGGGTCACCTAAACGGAGACTTGGTGTTATACCCCTTCCCTTCAGTTCAAGAAATCAGATCACATGCTGTGGCAGTCCTTGTAATTCAGACTCCTGAGGTTGCATCCAGCCACCCTCGAAGGCCTCGAGGAGCGAGCCCTCCAAAAACCAGCTTTTGGGGGTCTTGGCGCCCCATAGGGTCTGGCGGCGGGGGTCGTTCAGGCTCCAGCGGATGGGCTCGAAGTCGGGGTCTACGGTGCTGTAGTCGGAGGTGTAGAGCTCGATGCGGTGGCCATCGGGGTCACGTAAATATAGAAAAAAGGCATTCGAGACACCGTGCCTGCCGGGGCCGCGTTCAATGGCATCGGTGTGCATGGCTCCAGCCAGGATGTCGCAGGCCTTGATGATGCTCATGGCATCGGGCATCCAGTAGGCGAAGTGGTGCAGCCGGGGGCCGGTGCCGTTGGTAAGGGCCAGGTCGTGGACGTTGCCCTTGCGGTGAATCCAAGCCGCCCAGATTTTGCCGTCGTCACCTTCGGTATACTCCGACATGCGGAAGGCCAGATGGTCCATGTACCAGCGGGTCATGGCCTCCACCTGCGGTGTCATTATGTTGATGTGGTCAATGCGCTGGATGCCCGGCCCCTTGTGCAGATCGTAGCGCTGCAACAGCCAGGGATACCTCTGGCTTTCGGCATAGAACGCCTTGGGAACCCCAAAAGGGTCTTGCAGCCTGAGCAGTTTGGGCCGGTCTTGCTCGGATTCCCAGCGATAGGATAGGCCCTGCGCCTCGGCCAGCTCGGCCAATAGCTGCAAATCCAGATCGCCTGCTACCCGGTAGCCCAGGTGCTTGATGCCGGGTTCGGGAGCCAGCTCGAGCTTGAGGGTCCACTCGCGGTCTTCGGTGCCGCGCAGGTACAACGCACGCTGGCTTTCGTGGAGCACATTCAGGCCTAGCAAATCCACATAGAAATGGCGCGAACGCTCGAGGTCGGTTACATAAAAGACCCCATGTCCGATGCGGATTAAATTGGGAATCTGGGTCATAAAGTTTCACCTCACTTCAAGGCAGTTGCCGATAGCCTCGGTTCCAGTACACGAGCGGCCTGACTTCTTTGCCCAGGGTCACTTTTTCAACCTCACCCACCACGATTTTGTGGGTTCCACCAGGGTAGATGGCCCAGGTTTTGCAGTGCAGGGTGGCCATGGCCCCCTCGAGTACCGGGCTTTCTTCTTGGGAAAGCGGGTCGTAGCCGTCAATCGGACGGCCTGCAAAATGGGCCGAGGTGTGCTCATGGCCCTCGGGCAACAGGTTCACCGTAAAGCGACCGGCTTTTTCCAGGACAGGCCACAGATGAGCGGTTTCGTTGATGCAAACCAGGATTAGGGGTGGTTCCAGGCTCACGCTGGTGAAGCTGCTGGCGGTCATGCCTCTGGCCTCATTGCCGTAACGTGCAGCAATGACCGTCACCCCGCTGGGCCAGTGGCTCATGACCTGGCGAAGCTGGTCTTGGATGGTGGGCTTGGTGGTTTCCATAATGTTCCTGCTGATAGCCGATAGCGAAGAGCTGATAGCGAACAACGGCTTTTGCCATAGGCCATCAGCTCTTGGCGATCAACGTTAGTCGCTTGCGACTACCTCCGGCTTGGCTTGCTCTTTCCATCCTAGAAAATCCTTGATGCGCTGTTTATAGGGCTCTTTATCGTAGGCAGCAAACAAAGTCTGGTACATACGCACCGGATCGCCAAAAAAGAAACGCTCATAGAGGGTCTGGCGTGCACCGAACCCACTGGTGGTCATGTCCCAGGCCAGGCGGAAAAGCTGTACGCGTTCCTTGGCAGCCAGGGTGGCGGATTGCAAGAACTTTTCCACATACTGCCCAATCGGCGAGTCGAAGTCGGCCTCGGAGGGTAGGGTAATCATTCCAGAAGCGCCGATCTGGTGGACAATTTCGTTGATGCGCGGGTAGAGCCGGGGATAGAGGTTGCGGGCTCCATCTATAGCCCCGCGATCTGGGCACATCAGACCGTACTTGTTGAGCTGGGCATCTACCTCGGCCCTGGCCCAGAAACCCTTCATGGCCTCGAGGTAAACGATAATCTCGGCGATCTTCTCCTGCACATGCGGGAAAGAGTCGGCCCCAATGGTTTCGCCAATGAGCGAAACCAGCCCCAAAAAAGCCTCGGTCTTGGCATTTTTGAGCACCACCACCTGGTGGGCCATGTGCATCAAAGCTCCGGTTTCGGCATAGGCGGTGTTGCAGCGCTGTAAATCTCCCAGGATAAAGATGCGTTCCCTGGGTACAAACACATCGTCAAACACTGTCAGGCAGTCCATCTCCTCCAATCGGCTTCCCAGGGGATGATCGTAGGCAGAGTCACCCACCGCCATGCTCTCGCGGCTGATGAAGTGTAGCCCTGGGGTATTGGTCGGGATGGCGAAAGCCACGGCGTACTTGTCGGCCCCAGGCCCTTCCTTGAGCAGCGTGGAAGGGAAGACCAGCAGTTCGTCGGCGGTGGGGAGGGTGGAAAGCATCCGTGCCCCCCGTACCACAATGCCTTGTGCGCTCTGGCTTACCACGCCCAGTGGGATGAAGGGGTCGGGCTGCTCGAGGTTCGACTTGGCCCGGTTGACCTGGGGGTTGGTGAGGCAGTGGGTGGTAGAGAGGTCGTGCTCGCGCACATATTGCACGTAACGGCGCACATTTTCGGCGTATTCGCCAAAGAAATCGGCACTTTGCTCAAAGGCCATCAGCACTGCATTGAGGTAGTCGGGGCAGCGACCCATCATGCCCAGGTTGGCGTCGGCCCAGAGCTTGTATGCAGCGCTCCGCTGGGCCAGGTCTTGTTTGGTTTTTGCTGGGAGCAGGCTCATGGCGTGTCGCTGCCCGTTTTCTTCATAGGTCAAAATGTCGCGGTATTTGGGGTCGTGCTGCATGTCGTAGAGCCGTGCCAGCGAATGGGTGATCCCCTTGAACACCGGGTGCGTGGTGGGGTCTTCGACTTTCTCGCCCTTGTACCAGATGTTGGGGGGGCTGGCTCTCAAAGCTTTCAGATACTGCTTACCAGTGCGTACCATGATTCCTCCTGAACTAGACCACGCGGCGGTTGAAAGGGGTGTCGGAAACCACCCCCCCTTCCCAGCCTTCCCCCAGCACGGGGGGAAGGAGAAAGGCGCTCGAGCCATCTATTCATCGTCTACTTCCCGAACTTGGGGATGTGGTGCTCGAGTAGCGGCACGGCGATGTGCTTGAGTTCGGTATAGAACTCGAGCGAATGCTCCCCGCCTTCACGGTGCGTCCCGCTGAACTTCACCCCGCCAAAGGGTGTGGGCAGATGCCGGACATTGTGCGAGTTGATCCAGGTCATGCCTGCCTCCAGATGCAGTGCCATGCGGTGCGCCCTCGAGACATCCTGGGTCCATATGTACGAAGCCAACCCGTACCTGGAGTCGTTGGCTTTCTCGAGGGCATCCGCTTCATTGTTGAAAGGAATTGCGGCCAGAATGGGGCCAAAAATCTCCTCCTGGGCAATGCGGTGGTGGTTCTCGGCCACGAACAGTCCAGGCCGCACGTAGTTGCCTTCCGTGCCGACCCGCTCCCCGCCGAAGACGTGCTTGGACTCCCGTCTCCCAATCTCCACGTACTCCATCACGCGGTCAAAATGCTCGGGGTGAATAAGCGGCCCCACTTCAGTTTCTGGGTCGAGGGGATGACCTACCTTCACCTTAGCTGCCCTGGCAGCCACCCGGCTCACGAACGCGTCGAAGATGGATTCTTGCACCAAGGCCCGGCTGTTGGCGGTGCAGCGCTCGCCGTTGAAGCTGTAAATCTGGAATACCGTGGCGTCCACCGCACGGTCTAGATCGGCATCGTCGAAAATCACAGCCGGGGACTTTCCGCCCAGTTCCAAACTCAGCCGCTTGAGCTGGTCGGCGGCGTTCTTGGTGATGATGCTGCCGGTGGTGGTCTCGCCGGTGAAGGCGATCAGGGGCACCTCGGGGTGGCGCACCAGCGCATCGCCCGCCTCCTCACCAAAGCCCTGCACCACGTTGAACACGCCCGGTGGTAGGTCGGCCTCCTGGATAATTTCGGCCAACTTCCAGGCAGTCAGTGGTGACCACTCGGCGGGCTTAAGTACCACGGTATTGCCGAAGGCCAGTGCCGGAGCAATCCGCCAGGTGGAGAGCATCATGGGGGCGTTCCAGGGGGTAATGATGCCGCAAACGCCCACCGGCACTCGCACCGAGTAGTTGAGCCACTCGCTGTCCACCGGGTAGCTACGCCCGTCCATCGAGCGCTCGGCGTACTCGGCATAGAAGCTGAAGTTCTCCGCTGCCCGCGCCACCTGTGCCC
>JBBIUP010000021.1:0-27933 GCA_037440185.1 Meiothermus sp.
CCATGAAGTTCTGGCTGGGCACGTGCTTCGCACCTAGTGCTCTGCACCTAGTGCTTCGCACCAGGATTGCGCAAGCGACTATGCCCAGATGCGTCCGAGGGTCTTTTCCAGCGCTTTTCCGGCCAGCCATACGCAGAATCGGTATAAGCATTTGGTTGGCTACTCAACCGACTTTTGTACCTGATCTGGTTGGGATAAGGGCGGGCAAGCCTAGAAAATTTCTACCAACTTTTTTCGTGTTAAGCTTTCATGTTGCGTAAAGTCTGGCCTCGAGGCCTTTCCTCACCTCGGGCCACTCCTCATCAATGATGGAGTAGATCGCCGTATTGCGGATGATGCCGTTGGGGTAAATCTGGTCTTTACGCAAAATCCCCTCGAAAGTAGCCCCCAGTTTTTCGATGGCCTTGCAACTGCGGCTGTTGCGGGCATCGGCCCGGAACTGCACCCGGATGGCTTTCAGTTGTTCAAAAGCATGGCGAATAAGCAAATATTTGCTTTCGGGATTGGCATACCCCCCTTGAAAGGGGGTGAAAATCCAGGTGGTGGTTTCCAGGGAGCGATATTCTGGATTGATTCGCACATAGCCCGTGCGTCCGACCATTTGGCCACTGGCCTGGTCGAAGATGGCCCAGTTGGCTCGGTCTTTGGCCGAGAGCAGCGACCGGATATAGGCTTGCATGGCCTCCAAGGTGGGTTCTCTAGGCGCATTGCTCAGGTACTGCACCATCTCAGCATCAAAGTGCTCGAGCATGGCGGGGGCGTGCTCTGGGCTCAGGGGCTCAAGATTAATGAAACCACCCTGCAATGTAACGCTTTCGTGCCACATATAACCAAAAACTATCATCTTTGTGGTCTACACTATGTACCAAATGATTCGAGTCGGTATCCTTACCATTTCCGACCGCGAGGCCCGCGGCGAGGTCGAAGACCGCACCTATGCGGTGTTACGTGAAACCCTGGCCTTTGGCCCCTACGAGATTACCAGCTATGAGATTATCCCCGACGAACCTGCCCAGATCAAACGCATGTTGCGCCTGTGGACAGACCGCGACGGCCTGGATCTGATCCTGACCAGTGGCAGCATTCGCCTCAGCAACCGCGACCACGTGCCCGAGGCCACCCGCGACATGCTGGAAAAAGAGGCTCCTGGTATCGCCGAACTCATCCGGATGGAAGCCTATAAGAAAAACCCGCTGGCTGCCCTTTCCAGGGGGGTTGCCGGGGTACGGGGTAAAACCCTGATCGTCAACCTGCCGGGTGGCCCTCAGGGTTGCAAGGACTCCCTCGAGGTCGTCCTGCCCCTGATCCCCGAAGCTGTCCAGCGAATTACCGGTCGCCCGGTGGCTCAACTGGCCCATGCCCTCTCGTTCGACTAAGCCTTTCAGATATTCCTTTCACTCTCCGCAAGGGGAGTTTTTTGCTTCCCCACCGCTGCGCGGAGCCACCTTAGTGGTCTGGTAAGTTGAGGATGGATATGCAACGAATTCTCCCAAAGGAGGCGCTCAAAGCAACACCTTTATGATTGAAGGGACTAAATTCATCCCGGAAATCAAATTGCCAGATCACCTGGCAAGGAGGTCAAAGACCTGGCTGCCTGGCCTTTCTGAATAAGGGGGAGGGGAATGCGTAACGCTTGGCGGTTCGAAAACAGGGTCAGGGCTACACAAAAGATGATAGGCTGCCCCTTGATTGCCTATGCATTTTGAAGAAATGCTCACCCTGCTTGTACATAGAGGCGCCTCGGATATTCACCTGCATGCTGGGATTCCTGTACTGGCCCGTATTGGCGGCGAACTCAGAACCATCAGCCAGAGTGCCATCACCCCGGAGTTCACCACCAGCCTGGTCGAGAAGCTTTGTACGCCCCAACAACAAGCCCGCCTGCGCACATTTCGCCAGGTAGATGTGGCTTATAGCCTCCCTGGCCTGACCCGGTTGCGGGTGAATCTGTTCTACCAGCGCGGCTCCATCAGCGCAGTGTTGCACACCCTCAGCAGCGAAGATACCGATCTCGGCAAGGTGGATCTGGCGCCGGAATACCTCGAGTTTTTCCGCGATCAACACCGGGGTTTGGTACTGGTCACGGGGCCTATTGGTGCAGGAAAATCCACTACCCTGGCTAAACTGGTAGACGAGATCAACAGCCACCATACCCGCATCATCGTTACTGTCGAAGACCCCATCGAATACCTGCACCGTCCCAAGCGCTCTGCCGTCGTTCAGCGCGAAATTGGCTCCGATGCGGTTTCCTACGAAAAAGCCCTGCTGGCCGCCATGCGCCAGAATGCCGATGTGATTGTGATTGGCGAAATCCGCGACCAGGCCACCGCCTCGGCGGTGCTCAATGCGGTCTATACCGGCCACCTGGTGCTCTCGACCTTTGTTTCCAGCGACAGCAGCAGCGTGCTGAACCGGATGCTGGAACTCTTCAGCCAGGGTGAGCGCAACATCAACCGGGTGCTGCTGGCCGAAAGCCTGCTGGGCATCATCCACCAGCGCCTGGTGCCCACCACCGATGGCGAGCGCGTCCCGGTCACCGAGGTCATCACCATGACCTCCCGCATCCGCGAGGCCCTCAAGCAACCCAGCCAGACCGACCGTCTGCGCGAAGTTTTGCGCGAACAGGGCCTGGAAGGCTACCAGAGCTTCGACCAGAACTTGCTCTCCCTGTACAACAAGGGCCGGGTGGACTACCAGACCGCCCGCCTGCACGCCCAGAACCCCACCCAGTTCGAACTGGCCATCCTGCGTCAGTCCGAGAACCAGGGCTTTGGCGACTGGACGGAGGAATAAAGCACGATAGCAAAGGTGTGGATTTTTGCCTTTTAAACGTGGTTCATAGTAGCTAACGGCAGCGGTGCTCTGTATTAAACCTGCCTCCACACGATAGAGTACAAGCATGACGCCACATATATCTGCCCCGTCTGATGCAATTGCCGAAGCCATCCTGCTGCCAGGGGATCCCTTGCGGGCCAAGTACATCGCCGAGAATTTTCTGGAAAATCCGCTGCTGTACAACCAGGTGCGCAATATGTTTGGCTATACCGGAACCTACAAAGGCAAGCGGGTGAGCGTACAGGGCACCGGCATGGGGATTCCCTCAGCTAGCATCTATATTCACGAGCTAATTCAGTTCTACGGCTGCAAAACCCTAATTCGGGTGGGAACCGCCGGGGCCATGCAAGAACATGTCAAGCTCCGCGACGTGGTAATTGCCCAGGCCGCCTGCACCGACTCGGCCATCAACCATATCCGCTTCTCTGGGCAGAACTATGCCCCCATCGCCAGCTTCGAGCTGATGCGCCGTGCCCACGACCATGCCCAGGCCAAGGTCATGCCAGTCCATGTGGGCAATATCCTCTCGTCTGATACTTTTTACAACGATGAGCCTGACAGCTTCAAGCGATGGGCTCAATTTGGGGTGCTGGCGGTGGAGATGGAGGCTGCCGGACTCTATACGCTGGCTGCCAAGTTTGGGGTGCAGGCGCTATGTATCCTGACCATCAGCGATCACCTGGTTACACACCAACAAACGACCCCCCGGGAACGGCAAGAAACCTTCAACCAGATGGTCGAGGTTGCGCTGGAGACCATCTGAGCGGGGTTCTGGCCCGAAGCTCTGTATAATCAAACCCTATGATTGCGTTTTTATACAAACAGAGAATCGGTGGAGGTACCTGTGGTTGATGTGATCAAGCCGGTTGTCAGCCTAAAAGGCCGCGACTTCCTTTCCAATCTCGATTTATCACCTGCCGAATACCGGGCAGTACTGGACACTGCCCACGCCATGAAACAGGGGGCTTTCAAGGGGTTGCGTCCCCTCGAGGGCCAGACCCTGGCCATGATTTTCGAGAAACCTAGCCTGCGCACGCGCTCGACCTTCGAGATTGCCATGAACCACCTGGGGGGCCATGCCCTCAACCTCACCAATGCCGAAATTGGCCTGGGAACCCGTGAGCCCGTACGCGATATTGCTTTGAACCTCGAGCGCTGGGTGGAGGGTATCATGGCCCGGGTCTACCTGCATTCCACTGTCGAAGAGCTGGCCCAATACGCTTCCAGGCCCGTGGTCAACGGCCTGTCCGACCTGCTGCACCCGGTGCAACTGCTGGCCGACTACCAGGCTATCGAAGAAACTTTCCCCAACACCCAGGGTCTCAAGGTGGCTTACATCGGCGATGGCAACAACATGGCCAATGCCCACATCCAGACCGCCGTGCTGTCGGGTGCAAAACTGACCATTGCGACCCCGCGTGGCTACGAGCCCAATGCGGTCATCTACATGGAAGCCCTGAAGCGAGGGGCCGATATCACCCTCACCCACGACCCCCGCGCCGCTGCCGAAGGAGCCCAGGTGCTCTACACCGATGTGTGGGTCTCGATGGGCCAGGAAGCTGAGGCCAGCCAGAAGCGCAAAATCAAAGACTTTGCTGGCTTTCAGGTCAACCCGGCCATGCTGGACTTGATTGATCCCGATGGGATTTTTTTGCACTGTTTGCCAGCTCACTACGGCGAAGAGGTAGTCGAAGAGGCCACCTTGCACAAAAAATCCAGGGTCTTTGACCAGGCCGAGAACCGGTTGCACGCACAAAAAGCCCTTCTGTATCATCTGCTAAGCTAAAGAGATGGGATCAAGCGAGCGTGTGCGCAAGCAGGTGGGTCGGCCCCGCGTCCAGTCGCCCATGGCCCAGGTTTTTCTTCTTCGACAGATGCTTTTAGAGCTAGGCATTCGACCGACTTATGAACACACACACATTCGAAAGTCTGTTGGCCGCCCTGGGACGGGGCGGGGTTGAGTTCATCCTAGTAGGCGGCTTGGCGGTGGCGTTTAGCGGCTATCCTCGGGCTACCTTCGACCTGGATATTCTGGTGGAAGACTCCGAGGAGAACCTCGAGCGGCTGCTGGCTGTGCTGCGTGGTTTTGGCAGTGGTTCGGTCAGGGAGCTCAGCCCTGCCGACTTTACCCGAGAGGAGGGCTGCATCCGGGTCAACGAGGATTTTCCAGTGGACATCTTTACCCTCATGAACGGCAAGACCTATGCCGATTTACTGCCCCTGAGCCAGCCGCAAACTGTGGCGAATGTGACCATCCGCAGTCTGGGCCCAAGGGGGTTGATTCTGCTCAAACAAGGTTCGCTACGCCCCCAGGATCGCTTGGACGTGGAGGTGTTACGAAGAAACCTCGAGGAAAACCCATGAGCAAACCCAAAGTGTTCATTGATGGCGAGGCGGGCACCACTGGCCTGCAGATTCGGGCTCGCTTGCAGTTTCGTAGCGATATCGAACTGATCTCGATTGACCCTGCTAAACGCAAGGACGAGGCCGAGCGCCAACGGCTTTTGAACGCGGTGGATGTCGCGATTCTTTGCCTCCACGACGACATTGCCAAGGGAGTAGTGGGGATGCTGGAAACCCCTCAGACCCGCCTGCTGGATGCCAGCTCGGCCCACCGGGTGGCCGAGGGCTGGGTGTATGGCTTCCCCGAACTGACTCAGGGCCAGCCCGAACGCATTCGCAAAGCGCGGTTTGTGTCCAATCCAGGCTGCTACCCCACGGGTGCTATTGCCTTGCTGCGACCCCTGGTGGACGCGGGGTTGCTGCCCATTCACTTTGCAGCTTCGGTGCAGGGGATTTCCGGCTATTCAGGTGGTGGGCGGCAACTAATTGAGGCGATGGAAGGGCGGGGTGAACACCGTCTGGCTGGAGATTTCCGCGCTTATGGCCTCGAGCTCACCCACAAGCACGTGCCTGAAATGACGGTCTACTCAGGTCTGGAACACGCCCCCATCTTCAACCCAGCGGTGGCCCGTTTCCGTCAGGGGATGCTGGACATTATCCCGGTACACCTGTGGGCCTTGCCCCACAAAGTTACCGGGGCCGACTTGCACGAAATTCTCGTGCAGCGTTATCAGGGCCAGCGCTTCATCCAGGTGATGCCCCTGGAAACCTACGGACAGCACCATCCGGTGCTCGACCCCCAGACCCTCAACGGCACCAACCGGATGGAACTGTTTGTGTTCGAGAACCCCGAACGTGAGCAGGCCTTGCTAATCGCCCGTTTCGATAACCTGGGCAAGGGGGCTTCGGGTGCAGCGGTACAGAACCTCGATGTAATGCTGGGCCTGGAAGGCCACCATACCTACGAGTATTTTGGCGATTGAGCCGAGATACGTGGCTCCCGCGTATATCTTGGGTAATTAGCGTATCGGCAATTGCTCGGGAATTGCGCCCAGACGCATGTTACGCACTGGGGCGCGGCCCACGGGTGCTTGTGGCTCGAGGTTCCGGGCGGCAACGGTCTGATCCGGGACAGAGGATTCCTGACCCTGGAGGGCTCCATCTTTGCTAAGCGCTCCAAGCGTCCTTCAAACGTTGGCCTGTGCACAAGGCGATGCCGGTTTGTGCGGTAGGCTCTGGCCCATGCAGACAGTTACGGTCTACTTCGACTATTTGTGCCCTTTTGCCTGGCGAGGCTTGGAGCTGGTTCAGGTGGTGGCCCCACAAATGGGCCTGAATTTGGAACTTCGGCATTTTAGCTTGGAGCAGGGTAACCACAAAAATAACGTGGGTTTGCCACGCAATGCTCCAGCCTGGAAGCTGGCCGAACAACCCCTGGAAGGTTCCAAAGCCTTGCGGGCGTTTTTGGCCTCTCATGCCGCCAAGCAACAGGGGAGAGCTGCCCACCTACGCTTTGCCCTCGAGTTATTTCGATTGCGCTATCAGGACAAGCGCGAACTGGGCAACGATGAGACTTTTGTGGATGCGGTGAGCCGGGCCGGGCTGGATATAGAGCGTTTCATGGCCGATCTGGATGATGAAGAGAATCGCCGGATCGAATTGGGCCGGGATCTGGAAGATGCAGGCGAACTGGCAGTGTTTGGCACGCCTACTTTTGTGTTGCCCTCGGGCGATGCGGCCTATTTTCGCTTCACCCAACTCACCACCGAGCCTGAGCTAGCCGTGAACCTGTGGGAGCTCTACACCGCAGTGCTGCACAACGGAGCCCATATCGAGACCATCAAGCGGCCCCGTAAGTAGGGGAGGTCTATGAACGCCAATCAGGAACTACGAAAGCAACTGGTCGCTCTACTGACCATACGGCAAGCCCACGCCGACTTCGAAGACGCTGTGGCCGACTTCCCCGTGGCCTACCTCAACACCCGCCCGCCCGGCTGCCCCTACACCTTTTGGCATCTGCTCGAGCACCTGCGCCTGGCCCAGCGGGACATCCTGGACTATATTGTTTCAGACCATTACCGCTGGCCCCACTTCCCCGACGACTACTGGCCGGAAAAATCGGCCCAGACCGACCTTGCAGGCTGGAACCATAGTGTTCAACAATTCCTGGCGAACCGACAAGCGTTAGTAAAAATTATCCAAGATCCCGAGGTAGACTTGTTCGCCCCACTGCCCAACAGTGGCGAGCACAAACATCATCTCTTGCGCGAAATTAACATCGTCGCCGCACACAACGCCTACCATACCGGTGAGCTGATCGTGCTGCGGCGGGTGATGGGGATTTGGCATTCGTAGGGGTTTTTCCTCCCCGCAGGATAAAGCTCCCCCATATTCGGGAGAGCTTTGGGGGTCGCGATGGACTCGAGTTTTCCGCCTTCGGCCACCCGCCTACTCCACCGGTTGCCCGTTCAGGGTTACGCTGAACTGGCCGCAGCCGCTGAAAGCAATGCGCAGGGTAGATTTTTCACCTGCCGGGTTGGTGTAGACATATTCCTTGGCTCCGCTGTCAAAGTTCATCAGGCGGCCAAAGGGATTCTGGCAGGCCGCGCGGTTCCAGTGCAGGGTAGGGTCGGTGTACCAGATCAGGTTGCGGGTGTTGTTGCCGCGTGTCCAGGTAGCGCTTCCGGGGCTGGCCTTGCCTACCGTGATGGTGCCAGCGTTCCAGGGGTTGCTATCCCCATCGGTGTCGGGGGCATAGGTCTTGTTGACATTGAAGACCAGCGAGCCGGTGTAGGTGTTGTTGAAGACGGTCTTGGTGATGCTATGGGTATAGTTCTTGCTGATCTTGAAGAGGGTGGCGTCTTGCTTGTCCATCGAGTAGCTGCCGTTCAGGGTGCGCTCCACTGAGCGGTTGTCGCTGCTGATGCGCGACTTGAAGTTGGTGAAGGTGACGCTATAGCCGCTGAAGGGTTGGTTGTCGTTGGTTTCCTGGAGGCTAATGGAGCCATTCAGGCTGTAGCTGATGCCGCCGGGGCTGGTGTAGGTACAGCTATAGGTAGTGGTAGCGCTGGTGGGCACGCCATCATCGTCGGCATCCATCAGAGGAGAAGGGGTGGTGCTGATGGTGCAGTTCCCGCTGCTCATTGGGGGTAAGTGCAACACGCCCACCGCCCGCAGAATCAAATTGATGCGGCGGGGCAGCCCCCAGGCCTGGGCATTGGCATCCAGGCTATCCGCCCCGCCCTGAACGCTCAGCGCACTGGTGCTGGCATCCCCCAACAATGCACCCATCAGTTGCAGATCGCCCTGGGCTGCTTCGGAGAGGGCTTGGGCATCGGCCTGGGTGAGGGTGTTGGGGGTTTGCGACTGGGTTCCACAAGCGGAAAGCAGGCCCATCAGGGTGAGTCCGACGAGGTTGCGTAGGGTCTTATGCATGGTTTTTCCTCCTGTTTTAGAGGATGCTCCTGAAAACTGAAGGGGATGCAAGGTGGATTCTTAACTGAAGCTGAAGGAATCGTTACCTTTGAGGAGGGCTGCGGAGTTGGGTTGCATTGAAATGTGGGATGATAGGGTACTCGAGATTCTAAAGTACCCCTAAGCTGTGGTTTCAAGGTGATCCGATGGCGACCAAACCTAAAAAGAAAAAGAAAGCAGCCTCTAAGTACAGCTCCCAGCCCAAGCCCTCGTCCATGACCTGGATTTGGGGAGGGGTGGGCGTTTTGGCGGTGCTGTTGGGAGGCTTTTTCTGGTGGCAGGGGCAACAATCGGCGGGTAGTTTTGAGGCCCTGATTCCCCAGGGCAAGGCTGGCTTGCAGGCTCGAGTGATCACCCACCCTGACTCTGGGCGGGGCCACGGCACCATCGGCATGTCTATCGTGTATGCCACCGATCCGCCCACCTCGGGGGTTCACTGGCCCAACTGGACGACCCCTGGCTTCTACGATCGGCCTGAACCCAAGGAAAAGCTGGTGCATGCCCTGGAGCATGGCAATGTGGTTGTTTACTACGATCAGCCCTCTGCCGAAGCCTTGAACCTGATTCGCAGTTGGCAGCGCCGCTTTACCGGGCAGTGGGATGGCCTGGTGGTGGTGCCCAAGCAGGGGCTGGGTCAGACCATCGAGCTCACCGCCTGGGGCAAGCTCCTTCGCCTGGAACCCTGGGATGCCACGCTGGCTGCAGCTTTTATAGATGCTTACCGGGGCCGGGGGCCAGAGAACCCGGTGCGCTAAGCACAGCAGGTAAGTAAGCGCAATCACTGTATCCAAGCCGACCCCCTATCTTTCACTGTCACTATGGAGGTACTTAGGAGCATGGGCGTACGACTGCACCTTCTAGCGGCGACGATCTGGGTGGTGTTTAGTCTGGCGCAGGCCCAGGCGGATGTCCAGGCCCATCCCATGTCTATTGAATCCTTGCGTCAGGGACGCTATCCAGGCAGTGCGATCATGCTCGAGCAAACGCTGGCTCCCGGCGCAAACTACCGCCGCTATATTGCCTCGTACCGCTCCGAGGGGCTAAAAATTTATGGACTGCTGACCATTCCGAGCGGTACACGCCCCCGGGCAGGCTGGCCTGCCATCGTATTTATTCATGGCTATGTCCCGCCGGCCCAATACCGCACCACCGAGCGCTATGTGGCCTATGTGGATGGTTTTGCCAGAGCAGGCTACATCGTGTTCAAGATTGATTTGCGCGGGCATGGTAACTCCGAGGGCACCCCTGTCGGTGCATACTGGTCGCCGGATTACACCTCAGATACCCTCAATGCCTTCAATTCGCTGCGCCAGTTTTCGCAGGCCAATCCCGAGCGGATTGGGATGTGGGGCCACTCGATGGGGGGCTACCTGGCCCTGCGAGCAATGGTAGTGGAGCCGCGCATTCGGGCTGGGGTCATCTGGGCTGGGGTGGTGGGCACCTACGATGATTTGCTCAACCGCTGGCGGCGCAGCCCTCCGGCCCAGGCCCAAATTCCGCTAGGTGCCTTGCGGCGGCGTGAGCTTTTTCTGGCCCGCTACGGCTCGCCGCAAAGCAATCCCGATTTCTGGGATTCCATCACAGCCCATAATTACCTCGAGCGGGTCTCGCCCATCCAAATTCATCACGGGATCGCCGACGCAGTGGTTCCGGTGAGTTTTTCCCAACGCCTAGCCCAAAGCTTGCGCGATGCCAGACGGCCCTATGAGCTTCATACCTACCCCGGCAACGACCATAACCTGAGCCAGAGCTTCAGCCTGGCCATGCGGCGCTCAATTGCCTATTTTGATCGCTATTTGAAGCGCTGATCGAGACCCCCAAAGTCCCACAACCATAGACTGCCCTGAAAAGTGACATATGTCCTTACCCCACCCCCCCTGGGGTGGGTATACTGGGGCAGTGGAGGAGATCATGACCCAACTCAAGATCGAAGGCATGAGCTGCAATAACTGCGTCCAGCACGTCACCGAAGCCCTTAAAGGTGTGGAGGGCGTCGAGAAAGTCGAAGTCTTGCTGCAAGAAGGCCGGGCCGAAGTGATCGGGACTGCACCGGTCGAAAAACTGATTGAGGCGGTGCAAGAGGAAGGCTACACCGCCAGGGTTGCCTAGTATGGTGTGCGAACACACCCTGCACCTCGACCGCAAAGTCCAGCAGGATGCCCGCAACCGCCTGCTCTCGGCCAAGGGACATCTCGAGTCCATCCTAAAGATGCTCGAGGGGGAGCCCTACTGCGTGGATGTGCTCAAGCAGATTAAGGCCGTGCAAGGAGCCCTCGACAAGGTAGGTGACATGGTGCTCAAGAGCCACCTCGAGCACCACGTCGCCAGCGCCGCCGTGCGAGGCGATGCCAAGCAGATGGTGGACGAACTGATGGAAGTGCTCAAGTACCGCTGAGGGCACGAAGCCAAGAGCAGACCGCTAGAAATAAGATAGCCCTCCACACTCTACGCTCAGCAAACGACTATGACCAAAGAACTGCAAATCGGTATCCAGGGCATGACCTGCGCGGCTTGCGTGAACCGTGTGGAGCGGGGTCTGAAGAAGGTGCAGGGGGTCGCGATGGCCCAGGTCAACCTCGCCACCGAGAATGCCCGTGTTGCCTACGACCCGGAAAAAACCAGCCCTACTGCGCTCGTTGCCAAAATTGAAGAGGCGGGGTACAAGCCCCTGGTAGCTCAGGCGGAACTGGGCATTACCGGCATGACCTGTGCAGCCTGTGTGAACCGGGTCGAACGGGCTTTGAAGAAGACCGAAGGAGTGCTTTCAGCCAGTGTCAATCTGGCCACCGAACGGGCCAGCGTTCAGTATCTGCCGGCTTCTATTGGCCTGCCTGAGCTCAAACGGGCCGTGCGCGAGGCGGGATATGGCCTGCTCGAGACCGTCCCTGGCAAAGACCGCACCGATGTGGAACGTGAAGCCCGGCAGCGGGAAATCGCTTCGCTGCGGCGGACTTTCAGGATCGCCTATTACTTTTCTGTACCGCTCTTCTTGATTGCGATGCTTCCAATGCTGTGGATGCCGGCCCATATGTTCTTGCTCTCGCTGGCCCCCATGCAGGTGTGGAACTGGGTCATGCTGGCCCTGGCTACCCCGGTGCAATTTGGGCCAGGCCTGCGCTTCTACCGCCACGGCTGGGCAGCGTTGCGTGCGGGTTCGCCAGATATGAACAGCTTGGTCATGATTGGCACTTCGGCAGCCTACTTCTATAGCCTGGCGGTGGTGCTTGTTCCCCAGGTCTTCCCGTCCAAAGCCCAGCACGTCTACTTCGAGGCGGCGGCGGTGGTCATTACGCTGGTGTTGCTGGGAAAATACCTCGAGGCCATTGCCAAAGGTCGTACCAGCGAGGCCATGAAAAAACTGCTGGGCTTGCAAGCCAGAACGGCCAGGGTGGTCAAGCAAGGTCAGACCGAGTTAGAAGTGCCGGTAGACGAGGTGTTGATCGGGGATTTGATCTCGGTACGGCCAGGGGAAAAAATTCCAGTGGACGGCGTGGTGGTCTGGGGACACAGCTATGTGGATGAAAGCATGATTACCGGTGAACCGATTCCGGTAGCCAAGAGCGAGGGTGCCAAAGTGGTGGGTGGGACGCTCAACCAAAACGGCGCTTTTGCCTTCAAGACCACGGCGGTAGGGGCCAATACCGTGCTGGCCCAGATCATCCGGTTGGTCGAGAATGCCCAGGCCTCCAAGCCCGCCATTCAGGGATTGGCCGACCGGGTGGTGGCGGTCTTCATGCCCATTGTGCTGGCCATCGCGGCCCTCACGGCGGTGGTGTGGCTGGTTTTTGGTGGCGAGAATGCCCTTACCTATGCCCTGGTCAATACCGTTGCGGTGTTGATTATTGCTTGCCCCTGTGCAATGGGGCTGGCGACCCCCACCAGCATCATGGTGGGCACCGGCAAGGCTGCCGAGATGGGGGTGTTGTTTCGCAAAGGGGAAGCCCTACAAACCCTGCAAGAGGCCCGTATCATCGCACTGGACAAGACCGGAACCCTGACCAAAGGTCGCCCCGAACTCACCGATTTTGTGTTGCCCGAGCATCCTGCCCACCACCCCTATGAAGAGGAGACCCTGCGGCTCTTGGCCAGCCTGGAACAAAAGTCGGAGCATCCTGTAGCCCAGGCCATCGTGCGGGCTGCTCAGGCCAGAGGGCTGGAACTGGTGGAGCCGCAGGGCTTTCAGGCTGTGCCAGGCCTGGGTGCGACCGGGCAAGTCGCCATCTATCGCGTGGATGTGGGCTCGGAGCGCTACATGGCTCAACTGGGTGTTGATGTTGCACCATTTGCGGCGCAGTCCAGGGGGCTGGCCGAGGAGGGTAAGACCCCACTCTACGCCGCCATCAATGGCAAACTGGCTGTTGTTCTGGCTGTCGCCGACCCCATCAAGGAAGGCACCCCGGTGGCTATTCAAACCCTGCACCAGCTAGGCTTTAAGGTAGCCATGATTACCGGCGATAACCGTTATACCGCCCACTGGGTCGCCCGGCAACTGGGCATAGACGAGGTGCTGGCTGAGGTATTGCCCGATGGCAAGGTGGAGGCGATCCAGCAACTCCAGCGCACGGGCTCCAAAGTAGCCTTTGTGGGGGATGGTATCAACGATGCACCGGCCCTGGCCCAGGCCGATGTAGGGCTGGCAATTGGTACTGGAACCGACGTTGCGATCGAGACTGGGGATGTAATTCTGATGTCGGGCGATTTGCGCGGCGTACCCAATGCCATTGCGCTGAGCCGCGCCACCCTGCGCAACATCCAACTCAACCTGTTCTGGGCTTTTGCCTACAATACACTCTTGATTCCGGTGGCGGCGGGGGTGTTGTATCCCTTTACAGGCTGGCTGCTCTCGCCGATCCTGGCCGGGGCAGCAATGGGCCTCTCTTCGATTTTTGTCCTCTCCAACGCGCTGCGGTTGCGCTCGTTTAGACCCCCCCTCGGCCCTAAAGTGGAAGCGCGGGCGGTGCGAAAGGCTCTCCTCGAGGCTTGAGCCATGAAACCATTTCGAGCTACAGCACACATGACCCGTATCATCTGGCTATGTGTGCTGTTGGTTTTGCACAGCGGGTTTGCCCACCCGCAGGGTTCGCTGCCTCACTCGACCCATGCCGATGCAGCCCTCATGGGGGTCGAGCTACATCACCATCCGGAAAATATTCTTTATCTCAGTCCGGGTTTGTCAGACAGTTTGGACAACTTGCTGCACTCGAGCTGCCCTGCAGGGGCCGCGTGCTGTGGCTTCTGGTTGGCCGCGGCTGAAGTACTAATTCCGGCTCTTTCCTTGGAAAAACCCTACTCCATTTCCCGGCCTCTGTCGGTGGTTTTGCCGATTTACGATCCTCCTCCCAAATCCCTTGGTGTTTGAGGGATAGTTCTCGACCAAGCTCATACCTTAATCCGTTGGGATTCCCTGACCTGGGTGAGCCATAAGAAGCAGGAGATAGCAGGAGAGAGGATTCTCGAGGAGCAAAACGATGAACCGACGTGAGATGTTAAGGATGGCAGCGATCACGGTAGGTGGGGTTTATGGACTTTCAAGATATCCGGCTCTGGCACAAAACATGCTGCCACATCCTCAAAGCCTTTCTGTAAAACGCACAGGCAATACAGTCGAGGCGCAGATCACCGCCAGGGCCTCCAATCTTACCATCAACGGTAAACATGCCCGGCTGATGACCTATGGCGGCTTCCCTGGCCCTACCCTCCGTGTGCGCGAGGGCGAGCTGGTGCGGCTCAACTTCACCAACCATCTGCCAGAGGTCACCAATCTCCACCTGCACGGATTGCATATATCGCCCGAGGTGGACGCGCCACTGGCCGAAGTGCAGCCCGGCGAGAGCAGACTATACGAATTTGCCGTCCCCAAAGGCTCGGCGGGTACTTACTGGTATCACCCCCACATCCACGGCACGGTATCGCAACAGTTGTATGCAGGTCTAGCAGGGTTGCTTGTTGTTGAGGGACCTCTGGATGCGATGAATGAACTAAAACAGGCTGAAGAGCACATCCTGGTGCTCAAGGACTGGATAATTGCCGATGGAAAGATTCCCCAGTGGACACATATGGACTGGATGAACGGGCGGGAGGGTGATCTGCTGACCACCAACGCAGCAGTGCGCCCAACGCTTCGTATCCAGAAAGCCACCCTGCGGCTGCGCTTGCTCAATGCCAGCAATGCCCGCTACTACCGATTGGCATTGGAAAACCACCCGCTCCATTTGATTGCCACCGATGGCGGGTTTGTGGAGAAGCCTCTCGAGTTGTCCGAATTGCTGCTGGCCCCTGGTGAGCGAGCCGAGGTACTGGTGCGTTTTACGCGTGCTGGCAATTTCCGACTACAAGCCCTACCCTATGACCGAGGCGCGATGAGGATGCCAGGCGGGATGGGCATGATGGGCAATCAGGGTATGGGGGTGATGGATCACAGCGGTATGAATCATGGGGGGATGGGCCAGGGTGGAATGCAAATGGACAACATGCCGGGTATGCAGGGCAGGATGATGGCACAAGGAGCCACCCGACCACAAACCCTGCTCACCATCACGGCCCCTGCGGGTCTCAGGCTTCTGCCATTGCCCACCTCGCTGGCTTCAGTTGAGCGCTTGAACCCAAGTCAGGCTGTTGCTACACGCCGTATCGTGTTTGGCGAACGCATGATGCAGGCTGAGTTCTTCTTCAACAATCGGATGTTTGATGTGAACCGGGTGGATATCCGGGCTCAATTGGGAACCCTGGAAGTCTGGGAGCTTGCCAACCAGACTGATATGGATCATCCTTTTCACCTGCACAGCTATCCTTTTCAAGTGCTTTCTCGCAACGGCAGGGCTGTGCCGTACCGGGCCTGGAAGGACACCGTGAACCTGAAGAAAAACGATGTGATGCGCATTGCCATCCCCTTCCGTAACTTCACAGGCACCACCGTCTATCACTGCCATGTTGTTGAACATGAAGATCGGGGCATGATGGGGGTTTTGCAGGTGCAAGGCTAGGGTTTAGTTTAGTTCAATCTGACTACAAAACCTCGAGCAATTTTGGGTTAGATGACCCAGAGGAGAAACCAATGATCAGGAGTCGAAAATACCTATGGCTAATTGGGTTGCTGATGCTGCTCGGACTGGTATGGGGACAAAACAGGGTTCCCCAACCCAGCCTCGAAGCTTTGAAGGGGGTAGATGCGGTACGGGCTATGGAGCTGGCCAATGCCTGGGGAATGCAAAAAGCCTCGGTGCAGAGCTATGTTACGCCCCAAGGGGTTCACTTTAGCTTTAGCAATGGTCAAAAGTGGCAGGTAGCCCTGCCTGCCGATCGCATGGTGGTGGCGATTGCCCCCTACATAACCCGAACCCATCCCTGCAAAGTGCACTATATGTCGAGCTGCCAGGGGGAACTGGTGCAAACCTCGGTGCGGGTGGTGGCGACGAACGCGGAAGGGAAAGAAGTGTTCCGAGGTACGGTTAAGACCCTGGAGAATGGGTTTCTGGAGCTGTGGCTGCCCCGCAATCAGAACTATCAACTCAGCCTCGAGGCGCTGGGACGTTCGGTGAAGGGGCTGATCTCGACGTTTAGCAACAGCGACACCTGCATTACTACCTTACAACTGCGTTGACCTGTAGAGGTGAATGAGCCCCCGCCTATTGGGTGGGGGTTTATGAATCATCCTGCTGTAAACCAGAGTTTTGTTTCAGCAGGTCTGAGAAACAGAGCAAATTTGGGAGGTGTATGACCCGATTTTTATTTCTGCATGCTGTGCTATTCTCAATTTTGTTAGCGGGAAAGAACCCCGCTTTTTTTATTGCTGCACTTCCAAACCCACTGCCTCATACAACGCGTTGATTTCCCCTGGAGACAGTTCGCGCAATGCACCAGGCTCGAGGTCGTGGGGTAGCTCGAGTGGCCCAAAAGCCACCCGCTGCAAGTAAAGCACCTGGTTGCCCCTGGCGGCAAACATCCGTTTGACCTGATGAAACTTGCCTTCGTGGATCACCAGCTCTACCTTGCGGGGGTCAGAGCCAATTCTCAGTTCGGCGGGCTGGAGCACCTCGCCATCGAGCTCAATGGTGCCGGTGGCGAATACCGCCACATCTTCGAGCGTGGCGGGAGCAGCCAGCTCGGCGTAGTAGCGCTTTTCCACCTTCCAACGCGGGTGGGTCAGGCGGTGGAGCAGTTCGCCATCGGTGGTTAGGAGCAAGAGTCCTTCGGTATCTTTGTCCAGGCGGCCCACCGGCATCCAGTCATCACGCTGCAATTCCTCGGGTAATAGGGCTATGATCGGGATACCGTCGCGGTCTTTGGTCGAGGTGATATAGCCAGCAGGTTTGTGGAGCAACACGTAAAAGTACGCTCGATAAACCAGGGTTTCACCATCCACTTCGATGCTTGACTGCAGGGGGTCAAACTTGAAGGCCGAGTCGGTTACGGTTTCACCATCAATGGCAATCAGGCCCGCTCGAGCCAGTTTATGTATCTCTTTGCGGGTGCCCACACCCAGGTGCCCCAGCACTTTGTCCAAGCGTTCTTTGGCCATATTAAACAAAAAACCCCCGTTTTCCGGGGCTGATAAACAAATGATATACCCATATGCGTTATACGTCAAGGTTATGCGAAGCAGGGCCTACACAGGCGGATGGGAAAACATCTAGATGGGTAAAAAAGCTACTTGGCCACACAACCAGGGGCTCCCTCGAGCTACTTCTGTACTGTTTGTGATATAAGAAAGCTCGGATGATTCGCGGACGCTTTGCCCTGGTGGTAGCCCTGCCCAAGGGCCGCAATTTCGCTGATGGCTATAGGGCGCTGGCAGAGGCTGGGCTCGAGCTGCCGCCGGTGCAAAACGAGCGGGCCTTGCTGCACGGCAAAGAAGGGGGCATCGCCATTCTGGAGTTGCGCAACCACGATGTGCCTATCTATGTAGACCTGGGCATTGCCGAGGTGGGGGTGGTGGGCAACGATGTTTTGCTGGAATCCAGGCGCGACGTGTACGAACCCGTAGACTTGGGTACCGGAGTGTGTCGTCTCTCGCTGATACGCCACCCCGAGTCCACCGGCCCCATCCGCCGGGTGGCCACCAAGTATGCCAACTTCACTGCCAAAGTGCTGCGTGAGCGTGGGATGGTGGCCGACATCATCGAACTGGCCGGAAATGTAGAGTTGGCTGCCATTACGGGGTTGGCCGATGCGGTGGTGGACGTGGTGCAGACCGGGGCTACTCTGAAAGCAGCCGGGCTCATCGAGACCGAAGTGCTGGCTCATTCGACCACCCGATTTATCGTCAATCGTCAATCGCTCAAGCTCAAACGTGAGGTTCTGCGTCCCCTGATTGAGCGGCTACGGGAGAATGCCAAAAGCCAAAAAGCCACATCCTGAGCCGACGAACACTACTATTGTGAGCGCGGATGGGGATTGCGAGTTGAATGGGCTGCTATCAAGAAATGTTGAAGATCAAAAGCAATTTTGCCTTGTTCAGTTTGCGACCTGATGCTGGACGAAATCCCTTTCACTGGGCTCTTAGACGGTGGCTAAAGTAGAATTAACCTCTATGACCTACCGCAGACTTGGAAAATCCGGCCTCTTTGTTCACCCCATTGCTCTGGGCACTATGCAGTTTGGCTGGAGTACCGACGAGCAGACCGCCTTCGCGGTGATGGATGCTTTTGTGGAAGCAGGCGGTAATCTGATTGATACCGCCGACATCTACACCACCTGGACAGCGGGCAATCCGGGCGGGGTCTCGGAAGAAATTATTGGGCGCTGGCTCCAGAGCCGGGGCAATCGTGATCGGGTGATCGTGGCGACCAAGGTTCGCGGCGCGATGGGGCCAGGTGGCTCAGAAGGCCGTAACCATCCCTTGCAGCGTGAAGGGCTATCGCGTGGCTGGATTATGCGGGCCGTCGAAGATAGTCTGCGCCGCTTGCAGGCAGATTACATTGATCTGTACCAGGTGCACTGGGTAGACAACCAAGTACCTATCGAAGAAACTCTATCGGCTCTCCGCGACCTGGTGCACAGCGGTTTGGTACGCTACATCGGCTGCTCCAACTTTTCGGCCTGGCGCTTGATGCAGGCCCTGTGGACTTCCGACAAACACGGCTTTGAAAGCTTTGTCTCGATTCAGCCCGAGTACAGCATCGCCCAGCCCACCCGCATGAACTTCGAGCGCGAACTGGCCAGGGTCTGCGAAACCTATGGCATCGGGGTGATTCCTTACAGCCCCCTGGCCGGTGGCTTCCTGACCGGCAAATACCGGCGCGACCAGCCCCTGCCCGAGAGTGTGCGGGCCCAGGGCATCGCCAGCGGACGCTTTACCGAGCAGAACTGGAACATCCTCGATAAGATTGTGGAAATCGCTCACCAGCGCGGTATACACCCCGCCCAGGTCACGCTGGCCTGGCACCTCTCACGCCCCTTCATGACGGCGCCCATCATCGGGGCCAACACGGTGCAACAACTGCAGGATCTAATGCCTGCGGTTCATCTGCAACTGAGCGTGGACGAAGTTGCAGCCCTCAATGAAGTGTCCAGCTGGCCCCTCTCGCGTACCGAACGGGAGATTTGATCGAACCACTACGCCGCTTGGAAAAGATGCACGGCGCTCGATGGAGCCACTCTGGTACAGAAGCTCAAGAGCAGTAAAGCAGAATTTTTCCCATGCTCTGCCGGCTTTCCATCAGGGCGTGGGCTTTGCTGGCTTCTTCTAGTTTGAATCTCGCTCCAATCTCCAGCTTGATTTCACCCGCTTGCAGAAGTTCAAACACTGCCTCAACGGTAGGTCTAAGTGCCTCGGGGCGGGCACGCCGATAGTGTCCACTGCTATAGCCAATTACAGCTTTGGTCTGGCGATGCAGGGGCCTGGTATCGAAGGTTCCAGCCTGTCCACTGGCATGCCCAAAAATCACCAGGCGTCCAAATGGAGCCAGGCATTTCATCCCCTCGCTAAATACTTCACCCGCAACTGAATCGAGTATCAGATCAGCCCCAGTTTTTTCGGTCAACTCCAACACCTTCTTGGCAAATCCTTCATAGGTAATAACCTCATCTGCTCCCAGGCTGCGCACAAAATCGGCCTTGGCCTTACTGCTCACGGTTCCAAAAACCTGACTTGCACCCAGCGTTTTAGCCATCTGAACGGCTGTACTGCCCACCCCACCGGCTGCGGCATGTACCAGCACGGTTTCACCCTTTTGCAACCGCCCGGCCCAGGTGAGGATGTTGTAAGCCGTAACCAGGACGGTCAGACCCGAAACGTCTTCGTCTGTGAGGGTGTCGGGAACTGGATAGACCAGTGCCGACTTGGCGACGACCTTTTCGGCATAAGCACCTCCTGCCGGAAACACCACCACCCGCTGCCCAATCTTAAGGTGCCCCACCCCTTCACCCACGGCTTCTACAACCCCAACTGCGTCCAGACCCGGTATAAATGGGATTTGAGGGCCTGCGTCATAACCCCCACGTCGGGCCTGCACGTCGGCATAGTTGAGGCTGGTGAGGGTGGTGCGAACCAAGACTTCCCCCGCTTTGGGGTTGGGATCGGCAATCTCTTGGTATAGCAGGTTTTCGGGCGGGCCATTTTGCTCTACAACCATGGCTTTCATGGATCTATTTTCCCATGATCGGTGGATTAGAGTCTGCCTGGGTAGAATGGTTTTTCGTGACGCCCGAACGCCTCGCCAAAATTCGTTCGGTGCTGGATAAGCGCCAGCCCGACCTCACCGTGCTGATGGAGCGGGTACACAAACCGCACAATTTCTCGGCCATCCTGCGCTCTTGCGACGCGGTGGGGGTGCTGGAAGCCCACGCTATTCCGGCCAAGTACGGGATTCCCGATTTGCCCGATCTGGAAAACGACGAAGCCGGGCCGCGCAGGCTCAGCTTGCGGGGCAAGACCTTCAACGAGACTTCCGGCTCGGCAGCCAAGTGGGTGGGATTGCGTATCCACGAAGATACTGCCTCGGCTTTTGTTCACCTGAAAGCACTGGGCTTTCAGGTGCTGGCGGCGCACTTCTCCGAGCGGGCACTGGACTATCGCCAGGTGGACTACACCCGTCCGACCTGTGTGTTGCTGGGCACCGAGAAGTGGGGGGTCTCGCCTGAGGCCGCCGATTTGTCGGATGCGCATATCATCATTCCCATGATGGGCATGGTGCAGAGTTTGAACGTCTCGGTGGCAACCGCCGTGATCCTGTTCGAGGCCCAGCGGCAGCGTTTGCAGGCCGGTTTCTACGACCAGCCCCGGCTCTTGCCAGACCGCTATGAAGAGGTATTGCAAGGATGGGTGGTGCGGCACGCCAGGGGTGAGCGCTGAATGTTGCATGGATGTCTTGGGCCTGGAACGAGGACGCGCCACGGCAAATTCCACCAAGCCTTGTTCGTGACGGCATAAATCTTACTAACAGGCCATAAAACACACCTTTTGCACAAAATTTGGGTTAGATTGGTTCCATGAGGATAGTTGCCCTCGGTATTTTTTTATGGTTGTCTGCTGCCCTGGCAGGGCCAGACGGCATTTTTTATGCCCTCGAGAACCGCATCGAAAAAGGGCAGATCGTTACGGTCGGGGTGCCACAACGCATCAAAATCGGCGGTTCGGGACAGATCGAAGGTTTGCTGACCAAGGCCACGCGTCCGCCCCGTGCAGCCCAGTGGACATTTGACCAGAGCCTGAAGGACTGGGTGCTGGTGGATCAGATGGGACATAGTTTCGATATCGCTGCGGCTAAAAAGCGCTACCTCGAGGCCATCAAGGCTGGGCAGGACGAGTTTGTGCTGCCGGTATCCCATACCCTTTCCAACCGGGGAGCGCAGTACTACTACAAGCAAGGCATTCGCCAATTGCTGGCCGAAGCCACCACCTACTTTGGCGGTTCTTCCTACGAGCGCCGTTTCAACATTACGCTGGGGGCCAGTCGCCTCAACGGTGCGATTATTGCTCCAGGGGAGACCTTTTCTTTTGCCAAGGTAATGGGGGAGGTTTCGGAGCGTACTGGCTTCAAAAAAGCCTTTGTGATCTCCGGTGAACAAACGGTTGAAGGGGTGGGCGGGGGGATGTGCCAGGTTTCGACCACCCTCTTTCGCTCGGCCTACTTTTCTGGCCTGCCTATCGTCCAACGCCGCCCGCACAGCTATCAGGTGCGCTACTACCTGCCCACAGGCCTCGATGCGGCAGTATTCCTCCCTCAACTCGACCTCAAATTCAAAAACGACACCCCGGGTAACATCCTGATCCAGAGCAGTGTGGGCCGTAACAGCATCACCTTTCGTATGTTCGGCACAAAAGACCGCAGTGTGAGCTGGAGCAATCCGGTCACCCTAAGCCGCACTCCAGCGTCCTCCACCCGCTATATTGTTAGCCCGCAACTCCCCCGGCAAAGTTTCCAACAGGTAGATTGGGCAGCGGAAGGTGCTACGGTGAACGTTTATCGCACCATTCGGTTCGATAACGGCAAAATTAGCAAAGACACCCTAACCAGCACCTACCGTCCCTGGGGCGCGGTCTGGTTGGTAGGAGAGGGCACCCGCCTGCGCTCGGGCCGAATCATTACTGCTGCCACCGACGACGCGCCCGATAACCACAACTATCGGTTGCCCACCCAGACCGCGGTGCGACCGGCCAGCAACCGCTAAAATTCAAGCCCCGTACTTTTGCAACTTGCCGGCATGGGCCAGAAGCAAGGGCATTAGCTCCACCCCGCGCAGGTGGCCCAGACTGCCCTTGGCGGCTTCGTCCTCGGTAAAGCGCTGGGCGACGTCGTTGCGCAGCAGCGGGGCGTGCAGCAGCAGCGGCACCGGGTGCCAGGAGTGGGCTTTCATGATGCTGGGGGTGGAGTGGTCGCCGGTAATGGCCAGCACATCCGGTTTGAGGGCCAATAGATCAGGGAGGAGGTGATCAAAAATCTCGACCTTGTGGGCTTTTTCGTCAAAGTTGCCATCCTCACCTGTGCTGTCGGTTTTCTTGAAGTGCAGATAGAAGAAGTCGTAGTTATCCCAGTGTTCCTGCAATGTCTTGACTTTGCCCTCTGGGGCGTCTTCCACCCCCTCCACAGGCAGCACGTCCATGCCCACCAAGCTGGCCACGCCTTTGTACATCGGATAGCTGGCTACGCAAGCAGCGCTCACCTTATAAACCTGGGACATGCTGGGGAATTTGGGCTTTTCTGAAATTCCCCGGAACAGCGCTCCATTGATTTGCGGCTCATCCCCCAGCACTTCCTGGATGCGGGCCGTGAGCGCATTGAGTACGCTGGCGGTTTTGGCGCTGGCGGTATCGCCTGCATCGTGGGCATGGGATTTGAGTGGAGCCACGCCGGTTTTCTGGGGGTCGGTATCGCTGACTTTTTCGCCCAGATCGGCCCCATGCAAAATCACCACAAAGCGGTGTTCGGACTCGGTGTAGAAGGTTACATGGATGCCGTTAATCTCGTGGATGGCTGCTTTGAGCTTGCTGACCACACGAATATTTTCTGTGTCGCTGGGGCGGCCTGCCCGGCGATCCTTGACCAGCCCAGCCGCATCCAAGGTGGCAAAGTTGCCACGCACGGCCACGTCGCCATCTTTGAAATCGGCCCCAATCCCGATGGCCGAGAGCGCCCCGCGTCCCACCAGATACTTGAAGGGGTCGTAGCCAAACAGCGAGAGGTGACCAGGGCCGGAGCCGGGGGCCAGGCCAGGGTAGACCGGGGTGAGCAGGCCCAGCGCGCTTTCTTGCGCCAGGGCATCCAGGTTGGGGGTATGCGCTGCGGCCAGCTCGGTGGGGCCGCCCTTTTCCAGGGGCAGCCCGCCCACACCGTCCAGCACGACCAGCAGGATTTTGGAAGGGGTCTTTTGCGCCAGCTCGGCGATGATGGGAAGCATGTCCATGCGCCCATTCTACCGAGGGAAAATCGTCCGCCTAGCTCTGGGGTTCATACCGGTTCCGCTTGAACCCCTCACCTTTGGGTGTAATCAAAGGTGAGGGATTCGAGCCGAGCGAAGGGAGTAGGATCAGAAGCGGAAAGTCCCCAGCCGCACCCGCCCGCTGGGGGTGTCCAGGAACTGCTCGAGCAGATTTCCGGTGAAGGCCTGCCCAAAACCGCCCACCCGCACCCCGCCCCGCAGCAGGTCGCCCGAAGCCGTCCAGAAGTCGGCCTCGATGGGGTTACCATCGCGGAAGACCCGCTTGATCAGGCCGTTTTGCAGGCGGAACTGCTGATTGCCCTCGCTCCAGGTGTTGTTCAGGGTGCGGATGGTCTGCATCACCAGGCTGCTGCTGCCCACCAGGCGGAAGTCGTAGGTTTCGTTCACCTGAATCTGGAGGCTGGGGCCCTGCAGGCTACCCTGGAGGGTGTCCTGGTGGCGGAACTCGATGGAACCGGGGCCAAAGTCGGAGAGCACCTGCTGGGCGTAGCTCAGGTTCAGGGTGTAGGTCTGGCCGTCAAAGACCGCCGTCCCGCCCAGGCTCACGCTGAGGGCGCTGCCCTGCCGCTGGGAACGGAGGCTCAGGTTAACCGGGCCCATCTCGTTGTCGGGTTTGAGCTGGGCGCTGAACTGCAGCAGGTGGTTGCCCTTGTAGAAAGCGGTGGCCCCGCCCGCGAGGTTGCCCTGGAACTGGGTGATGACAAACTCGTAGACCACCCCATCGCTCCAGACCACCCGCAGGCGGTTGGTGGGGTTGAGGCTATAGGTGAAGGTGTTGCCGCTTTGGGTGAGGGTGCCGGTGAGGGCGCCGGGGTTCTGGCTCTTGCTGCGGGCTATTTCAACCAGCTCAACCAGCAGGGGCGAGAGGCCTTGCTCGAGGTTCTTCAAACCCTCGGGCAGAATGGCCGCCGTTTTGAAGCCTGTGGCGGTTGGGTTGGGATTGGGGGTGCCCGGATTCTGGGGTGCGGTGCCCCCGGTGGTTCCGCAGGCGGAGAGCAGGGTGACCAGCAGGACAGTGAGTAGCAGGGGGATGGGTTTCATCTGTGACCTCCTGGATAGAGCTTGAACACTTCCCGGTAACGTGGGGGTAACATGTTTGGTGCCACCGTTCGATTGCATGGTTCAAAGGTAGCCAGCCATCGTTACACCACCGTCTCAACGCAAGCGGCGCAGCCAGTGGCGCTGTAAAAACCCTTTAAGTTCTTCCCAAGTGGCAAACTTTTGCTCCTCGCCAGTCTTGAGGTCGAGTACTACAAAGCGGGGGGAATGGCCGGGCTGGGTATGGGCTAGTGGTGTGTATAACACCCGCACCACAAAACTGCGATGAAGTTTTGGTGTCATGAACCGAGCTTAGAAGGCGAACATTACACTATCGTCTCATACCGTTTTTGGCGGCATGTTCGGCTAAAGCCTGCTCGAGCTGAGCCTGTAGATGTGGGGGCAGGGCTTCGATTTTGAGTGATCCTATTACCTTTTGTGCAGCCTGGATTTGCGCGGTTGTACCATAGTTGAGTGCGGCAATCAGAACCAGGGCGCGGGGAGCATCAAACTCGACCTTAGCGATACTTTCGATGGCCTTGTCCACTGCGCCCATAACCTCTTGGCTTTGCCCGGTTCCTTGATATAAGCGGGCTAGTGTGGCCCAGGCAGCAGCTTTCCAAATCGGGTTGTTGGCCTGAAGCGCGTTGATCTTGTAGTGAAGAATAGCCTTGGCGGCTTCGCCCATCCGGGCATAGGCGTTGGCCACATTGTTGCGCAGGGCTTCGGTGTGGGGAAAGCCATTCTCTGTGTCGAGCTCGAGCGCTTCCTCGGCCAGAACCAGCCCACGGGCAGGTTCGCCCACGGTAATCCAGTAGTACAGTAGGTTGCCAGCAGCCTGCATCAGACCATCTCGGCTGCCAATTATTCGGTGCATGGCCAGAGAGCGCTCGAGGGCCTTTAGGGCTTCTTCCTTGCGCCCCAGGTTGACTAGAAAAGTGCCTATTTCTGAGAGCAACGAGGCCATGTACACCGAGGTTTCATCCTGGTTGTAGTATTTCAGTCGTTGTTGGGCTAAATCCAGTGCTTCTTGGAAACGGCCCTCGCGTGCAGCCAGTCGTTGCGCTTCGCGCAAAACCTCTTGCTGGTGTTCGCGCGCAAGAGTATCAAAAGCGTCTAACTGGTGGATTTGATCCAGCATCTGCTTGGCCTCGCTCAATTGTCCGATCAGGGTGTGATGGGCTGCAAGCTGGGTCAGCCCCCGTACGCGTATCTGAATATCTTGGCTATTTTCCAGAACGTTCCGCCACAGACTGACAGCTGCTGCTTCCTGGGAAAGGCTGAATAGGTTGATGCCAATGTCAATTTGAAGTTCCTGGGCTGCGCGGGGGTCTGTGTTGTGTTCCAAGGCCCGCTGATTCAAGAGCAAGGCCTCCTGGTCGAGGCATAGTTCAGTGAGCCGCTTGGCAGCGATCCGCCAAAAGGGTATGGCCCTGGCAGCTTCTCCTGCTCTTAACCAGTGCTCGGCCACCACCTGGGGTGGGGCGGCTCGAGCGAGCCGCTCGGCCACTTTGGCATGCACGGCCCTGCGGCGGGACTCGGGGATTCCCTGGTACACCCCCTGCCGCAGCAGGTCGTGGATGAACCGGTTTCCCGCCAGCATCCCCGCTTGTTCGGCCTGCTCGATCCCGTCTAGCACCACCCACTCCGATAGCCCGGTCGCGTCCGCGAGCAGCCCCGGCGTGAATCCTTCCCCCGCTACACTGGCGGCCTGTACCACCCGCAGCGCGGGCTCGGAGAGACGACCCACCCTGCGGCGCACCAACTCGGCCACCTTTGGCGGAACCTGAAGCTCCGAGTAGTCCCGGGTGATCTCGTCGAAGTCGGTGTGCCAGGCGCTCCCTTCGGCCCGCAGCACCCCGTTCTCGAACAGGGACTTGAGGGTTTCCAGGGCGAAAAAGGGGTTGCCCCCGGTCTTGTCGTGTAGCCAAGCCGAAAACAGCCTTGGCCCCTCGCTGCCGGTCAGGTCGGCCAGCAGGGCCTGCACCGAGTCGGTGTCGAGGGGCTCCACCACGATTTCCTCTGCTCCGGCGGTGCGGAGGGCTTGTAGCCCCAGCGCCAGCATCGGGCTTACCTCTTGCTGGCGGTAGGCACCTATCAACGTCCGGCCCTGACCGCGCAGGTAGATCAGCAGCTCGAGCGTCCCTTCGTCGGCCCACTGTAGGTCGTCGAAGATCAGCGGCCCCTGCGTATCTAGAGCGCGGGCCAAGGCTTCCAGAAGGCGGGCCCTGGCGCTCAAAGGCTCGCCGGGCGGTGGGGTGAATCCCGGCCAGGCCTCGGGCAGCAGCCGGGCCAGATCCTCGCGGTAGGGGCCGAGGTCGGGTAGGGTGTCCAGGTGGGTTTTGAGGTATTCCAGCACCGGGTAAAAGGGTAGGTTCTCCAGCCCTTCGCGGCAACGGATCAGGGGGGCGTTGGGAAAAGTCTCCTGTAGCAGGCGGGTTTTGCCTACCCCCGGCTCACCGCCGATCAAGGCAAATGGAGCGGTCTGCAAACGGGTTTGCTCGGCGGTGCGCCCTACCAGCTGCGGAGGTCGCAAGACCTCGAGGGGAATCCTGGGGGCGGGCTGCGCCGCCGTCACCTTGAGCGGTAGCGAACGGCGCAGGGTCTGGGCCAGTTCCTGGGTAGCCTGCATCGGTTCCAGCCCCAGTTCCCGCCGCAGTTCCTGGACGAAGCGCTCGTAGGTTTTGAGGGCGGCCTCGCGGGATCCGGCCAGATACGCTGTCCGCAAGTAGCTCTGCAGTACGTCCTCGGCCAGCGGGTCGTGGCGCAGCAGCTCGGCCAGCAGGACACTGGCCTCGGCGTGCTGGTCGGCTTGTTGTAGCTCCTCCGCGTGTCGTTGGGTGGCGTTCTGCCAGGCTTCCAGCAGGGCCTGGCGCTCGAGGCTGGCCCACTCCTCCAGGGTGGGTAGGTCTTGCAGGGGAAAGTCCTGCAAAAAAGGCCGCCGATGCCAGTGCACCGCAGTCTTCCAGTCGCTTTGCCCAAGTGCTTGCCGGAATTGGGCCACGTCCGTATCTATGCGCAGCCGAATCCGTTCACGCTCGATTTCCAGCCCTTCTGCCCAGGGCAGGTTTTTGGCCCGGTGCAGGTTTACCCGCAGGTTATGGCGGGCCTCATCTTCCGGGCTATCGGGCCACAGCAACCCGGCTAGGGCCTCGCGGCTCACCCACTCCCCTCGGTGGCCCAGGTAGATCAATAGCTGGGTTGGGCGCGACGGGGTAAGCTCGAGGCGACCCCCCTCCACCCGCACGTGGGGCTCGTCTAGCAGGTACAAGCAGGCAGGGGGCATACAGGCATCCGGCAGCAAGATGGGTTAACTCAAAACTTGCAGTGATACAAAACCGCGCAAAAGTGGCAACATCCTGT
>JBBIUP010000022.1:0-26342 GCA_037440185.1 Meiothermus sp.
CGGACAGATGGGAAAGTCCATATCGGCCACCCACATCGGCAACACATCTTCGGGGAATAAGTGCCATTTGCCGCTGTAGCCGTGGGGGTCACGCAGCTGGGACGGAGTGAGGTTGTCGAGTTGCATGCCCTAAGTCTATCGTCTGCAACCTTCGGGCGACACCTCTTCAAGTGTTGAGGGGCGGGTTCGGCTACCCCGTCGGCTCGAGGATTTGCTTCACACCTCCCGTGCCTCGCAAAAATAACACCCTACCGTAGCGCAATTGCCGGGTCTTTCTGCCTCGGCAGGCTGAACCAGGCCTCGTTCAAAACGGTCATTTCCTCATTGTCCAGTTTGACCTTCACGGCTTCCAAACTATCCTGCAACTGCTCGGGCTTGCTGGCCCCCACAATGGCGCTGGTGATGCCAGGTTGGGCCAACACCCAGGCCAGCGCAACGTGGATGAGGGACTTGCCACGTGGTTGCAGGAACTGGTGCATGGTGTCTACAGCTTCAAATATGGCCTCGCTCCAGTAGCGCCTGCGATAAAGATCGCCACTATTGCCTTGCATGGCAAATCGGTTGCCCTCGGCCTCGATGCGCTCACGATAGCGCCCGGTGAGCATTCCACCGGCCAGGGGGTTGTAGGCGATGATGCCCACCCCCTGTGACTGACACAACGGAACCAACTCGTCTTCGATCATGCGGAACAGCAGGTTGTAGCGCGGCTGCACCGAGTCGTAGCGGGCTAAGTTCTTTTGGTCTGAAGCCCACAGTGCTTCGGCCAGTTGCCAGGCGGGATAGTTGGAGCAGCCGATGTAGCGCACATAGCCACGCCGCACCATATCGGTGAGGGCTTCCAGGGTTTCTTCGATGGGGGTGTCGGGGTCGGGGGCGTGGGTCTGGTAAAGATCAATATAGTCGGTTTGCAGGCGGTGCAAGCTGTCTTCTACAGCCTTCATCAGATGCTTGCGCGAGAGGCCCACATTGTTGGGTCCAGGCCCCATGCGGTTGCGGGCTTTGGTAGCCAGCACAACGCGATCGCGGGCTTTGCGACTCTGGATCCAACGCCCTACGATTTCTTCGGTCGCGCCCGCGCCGGTGTAGTCGGCCCCCAGCGGGTACATATCGGCAGTGTCGAAAAAATTGACGCCTGCCTGGTCGGCCACATCCATGATGGCAAAGCTGGTGGCCTCGTCCGCCGAACCGCCAAAGGTCATGGTTCCCAGGCAGATTTCTGTCACCTTAAGGCCAGCACGTCCCAGTTTTTTGATCTTCATGGCAATAGCCTAACCCTAAAAGGGCAGGATGCGTGTAGGGGATGACAACGGCGAGGGTTGGCATTTCGCCGTGGGTTGGTATATGGCCTGTTGCCGGTGGCCCTTGCCTTCACTGCATATCCGGTACGGTAGTGTGAGCAGGGATGATGATGTCTTCCAATTGCTCTTCGAGTACCACCTGGTTGCGCCCGGCGGCCTTGGCCCGGTACATGGCTTCGTCGGCACGGCTCAAGATGGCTGCGATGGTATCGCCCTGGCGGTAGCAGGCCACCCCCAGGCTGAGGGTGACATGCACACCCGACATGGGGGTTTCGCAGATGGACTCGTGCAGGCGCTGGGCCAGGTGGTGGGCTCGATGGAGGTCGGTCTCGGGCGCCAGAATCAAGAACTCCTCACCACCCCATCTGGCCAGGCTGTCGCTTTCACGCAGATGTTGTAGCAGCCGTCCGGCAGCTTCGCGCAAGACCTGATCGCCCACCGAATGACCAAAGGTATCGTTGACCCGCTTGAAGTGGTCGAGGTCGGCAACCAGCACTGCAAAGGGGCGGTTGTAGCGACGGGCGCGATCGAGCTCGCTGTCAAGCCGGGTTTGCATAGCCCGTCGGTTGGTCAGGCTGGTGAGGGCATCGGTATGGGCCATCTGGTGCATTTGGGCGTAATGGCGGCGCAGATGAGCAAAGATGTAGAGCAACGTGACATACGCCAGGTTGGAGAGGGTGAATTGCAGGGCAGTGTTGGTCGCCGAGACGCCCAGAGGTGGGCTAAACAATACCCCGATGGCCCCCGCCAGCAAGCCCAGCCCCAGATAGATCAGGGAGAAACGCAAAGCCTGTCTCCGGCTGAGCAGCACGAAAGCCATCAGGTAGACCATTGGAAACCATAAAACCGCTGGAGTGATGCCATCCCGCTGGTGCAGCATGTAGGCAGCTTCGTAATAAATGCTGAAAATTTCATACAGGGCAATCATGCCCAGGGAAATTTGCCAGACCAGCCGAATGCGCTGGGGATTTCGCCAAAGGTAGAACTCCAAGGCTAGAAACCCCAAAGCCATCGGCCAGAGCAGCAACTGGTCTGGAAGCGACATCTTACCAGCCACAACCGACAAACCCCAGGCCGCCAGGGCCGCAAAGGCTCCCAGCGGGAGTAGCCAGAGAGTGAGGCGAATGCGCAAACTCTCGAGAGGATCGGCAACCTCTATGGTGGCGTAGGGATCGAGTTTACGGCGAGGCATCATAGCGAGAGATTAGAACAATCTACCATTACTGGGCGTGCTTTGTTTATAGGGTCGCCCAGGGGATTTTCCAGTTCATACCCACCTCTCCCCAGCTTAATACCCTACCAGGGTAGAGTTTTGGAGTAACTAACAGTGCTAGGGTTTGAGGTACTCGATCAGGTATTCGGCGGTGGCCCAGCCACTCTCGAGTGCTCCTTCTATCCTGGGGTCAGCGCACCAGTCACCGCAAAAAATCAGGCTATCCTGGGCTAGAAAAGGCCAGGGATGGATCTGGGTAGGCAGGGCATAGCGCCAGCGATGAGCCATGGCGGTGCGACACTGCCCCACCCAGTCGCCAAAGAGTTCCTGGGCTGCTTCAATAATTTTACCCAGCGCCTCCGGTGGGGAGAGCTCGAGGTTTTCCTGGCTCCATGTTGCCGAGGCCTGGAGTACCAGCACCGGGGGGTCTTGCATGGCCCGCCTGGTGTGGTCGAGGGCGGCCCAGGCTAGCACCGGGTGCTCGATTTCCAGTCCAACCCAGTCCAGGTAGGGCAGATGCTCGGGTAGCAGGATGGCTGTCCAACTGGGGGCATAGCGCACGGCCTCGAGGGCCATCCGCACCTCAGGCTTGAGAAATTCATTGGCCAGCTTGAGGGCTTGGGGGGCTGGCATGTTGAGCACCAACACCCGGCCTGAGCGAACCCGACCATCCTCGAGCAGCACCTTCCAGCCTGCTTCATGCTCGCTTTTGTGCAGGCCGGTCACCAGTGCCGTGGTTTCCAGAGCCAACGGTTGATCTTTGGACTCCAACCCTTGCAAAAATACCTTGCCCAGGGTGCTCATACCATCTGGGCAGATGTAGCGGGGATGCCCGGCGGTGCGTGATTTGATACCCTGTTTATTCAGAATCGGAAAACCCTGGGTCCACTCGCGCACGATGCCATGCTTTACCAGATCGGGAATCAGGATGCGCAACTGGTCGTTTTTGGCGGTGAAATATTGAGCACCGTGGTCCACGCGCACAATTTTGCCATCCAGCCCGAGCACTCGGGTAGCAGCCCGCCCCGAAACCCCTCTGGACTTGTCCAGAACATGTACGCTCAGCCCAGCTCGAGCCAAATCCCGCCCAGCCGCTAGCCCAGCCAGGCCCGCGCCTACAATCAATACCTCTAATCTGCCTTCCATCCCCCAAAGAATCGGGCTTTGGGGCCGTTTCGTCAATCTGCTTGTGGCTACCGTAACGCTTGTTGAGCTGGGGTGATAAGACCATGGCTTGGTAGGCTGGGATGGTGAGACCGGTCTTGGAAGCGGCCTGGTGGCAGCTAGGCTTGAGGGTTGCGGGCATAGATGAGGCCGGACGGGGTGCGCTGGCAGGGCCAGTGGTAGCCTCAGCCGTGATTTTGCCGCCCCTCGGCGGGGTTCAGACCGAATATCCCTTCTACGATTCCAAAACCCTTAGCGCCCGGGTGCGCGAGGTATTGGAACCCCAGATTCAGGACATTGCCCTGGCCTGGGGGGTGGGGTTTGCTGAGCCAATGGAAATAGACCGGCTGGGCATTCTCATGGCCACCCATCTAGCCGCCATGCGGGCCTTCGAACAACTTCGCGTCCGACCACAGGCTCTCCTGACCGACTATTTGCGTTTAGAACAAGAATGGCTGGCCTACCTGGGCAAAAATCCCCCTGAAACGCCCCCCCTCGAGGCTAAAAACCCCCAAACCCCTCCTCTCGAGCCCCGAACCCTGTTCGGCTGTCCACCCAAAGCCGACCGCGACAGCCCCACCGTCGCGGCAGCCAGCATTCTGGCTAAAGTGGCAAGGGATCGGCATATGCTCGAGCTCGACCTTCGGTATCCAGGCTATGGTTTTGCCCAGCACAAAGGCTATGGCACGGCATTACACCTGCGCGCGTTAAAACACCTGGGGCCGTGTGCCCAACACCGCCACACCTTTGCGCCGGTAGCACAAAGGTCTCTGTTTTAGCCTTTCTTGAGCCTGGGATGGTTTTGCAAATAAATGCGCTAGAATTTGAATGTGATTGCTATGCGCAAAATGGTTCCGCTGGCCTTGCTGGCTGTGTTGCTCTCCAGTTGTTTCCCGGTGGTGCGCCCAGGTGTGACGGTGGGGCTGCGCTTTGGTTTTGAACTCAACCCCATCATCACCCGCTTCGAACCCGATCGTGGACGCGCTGCCAGCTACCGGGTGGGCGATAGTGTGAGCTTTGTGGTTAGCCTGACCCGCCCTGGCTACGTTACCCTGGTTGGAATTGATCCAGATGGAGCCACCTACGAGTTTGATCGAATCTTTCTCAATCCGGGCACGCATCTACTCTCCGGCCCGCCCGGATTCCGCTACGAGTTGCGTCCTCCCCTGGGTATCCAGCGCGTCCGGGCCATCTACACCGACACACCCCACCCCTCAGGTTTTGTCTTTCGCGGCACCTACAGCTCGGCAGGATGGGATCAGCAGACCTCGATCTATATCCAGCGCAGCGGCTCGAGGGTGCGTGACGTAGCCGAGACCTTTTTCTATATCCGCTAGCCAACCATTTTCCAAGGCTCGTAAGATAGCTTTTTTTCCAGTAATCCCAAGTTCTATCTCAGTGCTCTGGTAACTTAATTTCTGGGATGGATTTATCCCCTCCATGATCTTGGAGTTGCTTTGAGCGCTCCCTTTCGGGAACTTCACTGCATATCCATCTTTAACTTACCAAACCACTCAGCTAGCTTGCCCTAAAGAACCTCATCAGGGCAGCTGCTGAGTTGTCAGGGGAGGTACTACTGTCCTTCGGACAGCATAGAATTTATCCCGCCCTACCCGCTCCTTGGCGTCTGGTCAGGAACGCGACTTTGCGGTTGCTCTGAAAGCCCTTAGCCTGGCCTTTGTGCTTCTCATCCAAACCTGTACAATGAAGCGCTATGGCTGGGATGTTCTCGTTTCGCGGCGAAGATGTGGGTATTGACCTGGGCACCGCCTCGGTGCTGATTTATGTGCGCGGCAAAGGTATTGTGCTGCGCGAACCTTCGGTTATTGCGATGGTCAGCGATACCAAAGAAGTTAAGGCCGTGGGAGCCGAAGCCTACCGCATGCTGGGGCGCACCCCCGGCAACATCGTGGCAGCCCGCCCACTCAAAGATGGCGTGATTGCCGACTATACCCTAACCGAGCGGATGCTCACCCTTTTTATCAAGAAAGTTTTGCCCCCATTGCGCTTTTTTCGGCCCCAGGTGATGGTTGGGGTGCCCTCCGGGGTGACCGAGGTGGAACGCCGTGCGGTGGTGCAAGCGATTGTGGAGGCCGGTGCCAAACGGGCTTACCTGATTGATGAACCGCTAGCTGCTGCGATTGGGGCCGGTATCAAGATTGCCGAACCTACCGGCAGCATGGTAGTGGATATTGGAGGGGGCTCCAGCGATATTGCGGTTATCTCGTTGGGCGGTATCGTGCGTTCGACCAGCCTGCGTATTGCTGGCAACGAGTTTGACGAATCCATCATCCGCTACATCCGCAACAAGTACAACCTCCTGATTGGGGAGCGCACGGCCGAGGAACTCAAGATCAAAATTGGCGCCGCCAAGCGTGCCCCTGGAGAACAAGATGCAGTAGCCGAGGTACGTGGACGTGACCTGATTTCGGGTCTGCCCAAGAGCATCGAGGTAACCACCGAGGACGTGGTGGAAGCCCTCAAGGAGCCACTGGAAAAAATTGTTCAGGGTGTGAAGAGCGTTCTGGAAACCACCCCTCCAGAATTGGTAGCCGACATCATTGACCGGGGCATCCTGCTCACTGGTGGGGGCGCTCTGCTGCGAAATCTGGACTTACTGCTGCAAGAAGCTACCGGTGTACCGGTGGTGGTAGCGGAAAATGCGGTGGAGGCCGTTGCACTGGGTACCGGCAGGGCACTGGATATGCTGCATGTGCTGCGGGATGCGTTGGTCACTTCGGACAATGTGCTCAAGCGCTAATGGGTTATCCGACGCTGGGAGTCTGTTGAGGGTCAAGGGCCGTAAAGCGAAGCAGCTAGTGTTGCGTCAACGGATAATTTTCGAGTCATGCCCCCGCTTCGCGAACAAGTCAGCAACGTCTCTGACGCAGCTTCCAAGAAAAGCCATGAAAGGTCATGCTGCCCAGCATCAGTTGACAGTGTACTAGTTGGCTATTAACTACTGGCATACCGTATGGGCCTCAAAATGACCCTGAATCAATTACTAAAGGCAATAAACCCCCATGCTGCTTTCTGAGATTGCCCGACAGATTGGAGGTCGCCTCGAGGGCGCCGACCTGGAAATCGCCCGTCTCGCCCCACCCGAGCAGGCCCAGCCTGGCGAACTGGTGGTCGTGCGGGAGGCACAGTTTCTCGAGGTGGCCCTGATGAGCGGTGCGGCCTTGTTGCTGGACGAAACCAGCTTTTGCCCAGATACGGTTAGTCGAATTCGAGTTCCCATGGTGCAAAAAGCCTGGCCTGCCATTCTGGCCCTTTTTGACGCGCCCGAGACCTGGGCCAGGGCTGGAATTCACCCCACTGCCACCATCGAAGCTGGGGCTACCATAGACTCCACTGCTTCGATTGGGGCCTATGTATTGGTGCGACGGGGAGCCAGCATTGCAGCAGACGCAGTGATCGCCCCTTTCTGCTACGTGGGGGAGGGGGTAGAAATTGGCCCCCGAACGGTCTTAGAGCCCAGGGTTACGCTCCACCGCAATACCTGGCTTGGCCCGGATTGCCAGATTGGGGCAGGTACCGTGCTGGGTGCTGTCGGGTTTGGGTTTCAGGATCACCAGCGTCTGCCCCACACCGGCAGGGTGGTGTTGGAAGATGGCGTGGAACTGGGAGCAAACTGCGTGGTGCAGCGCAGTGTGGTGGGGGAGACCCGGATTGGGGCGCACAGCAAAATTGGGGATCTTACCGACATCGGCCACAACGTACAGATTGGTAAGGGTGTGATTATGGTGGGTAGCAGCGCGATAGGTGGGAGTTCGGTGGTGGAGGATGGGGTGCTGATGGGAGGCTGGGTGGTGCTCTCCGACCATGTGCGGGTGGGTAAAGGAGCCCGGTTGACGGGTGGTAGTGGGATTTCCAAGCATGTTCCTCCTGGCGAAACCTGGGCCAGTGGAATTCCTGCCCAGCCCATCCGCAAGCACTGGCGGCGTCTGGCCGTGCTGGACTGGTTGGCGGGTGCCGAGCGCACGCTGCGGCAACTTCTAAAAGGAACTCAACCGGAAAAATAAGCTTCAAACGACTTTTTCTCAGCCAAACACCCATGACGATTCGCGGAATTGGCCTCCACAGTGGCGAACAGAGTACGGTACGGTTTTATCCAGCCGATGGCCCAGTGCGCTTTCGTGTGGGTCAGCTCGAGTTTCGCCCCCTGGCTTCTACAGTGGTGGACACCACCCGCTGTACGGTGATTGGCCATCACGGCCTCAGACTGATGACGGTCGAACATCTGTTGGCAGCACTCCATATTCGGGGGATCTGGGAAGGTCTGGTGATCGAAGTATCAGGCCCGGAGATTCCAATCCTGGACGGCAGTGCCCAGGAATGGCTGGCGGCCTTGGAGGGTGTTAGGTCGCTTGGCCCCGAGGCTCTGCGGTTGAGTGGCGCCATCCGGGTTGAGGAAGGGCGCAGCAGCGTGCTGGCCCAGCCGGGAGAGCGGTTTGCGCTCACCGCCACCATCCTTTTCTCGCACCCCAAGATTGGCTACCAGCAGGTGCAGTGCCCCTCCACGCCGCTCGAGGCGCTGGCTCCGGCCCGTACCTTTGGCTTTTTGCACGAGGTGGAAGCAATGCAGGCCCGCGGACTCATCCAGGGGGCTTCTTTAGAGAACGCCCTGGTCTTTAGCGAGTACGGCTTGGTCAATGCGCCCCGAATGCTGCACGAACCTGTGTACCACAAAGCCCTGGATTTTCTGGGCGACCTGTACCTGGCCGGCAGGCCCTACCAGGGGCAGTTCGTCGCCCACCGAGCCTCGCACCGCTTGCACGTAGAGCTGGCCAGGCTGCTCGAGAGGTCGGTTTAGCCCAACACCCAGGCTGTGACGTTTCTGAGCATTCTCTAAAGCCCAGCCTGATGAAAAAGTGGTTGTAAATGGGCGCCCGGTGTATCATCCTGCTCAGGACGCAGGGTTTGTGCATCACGTTACGAGGATTCTATGGAGCTAAATGTGGGCGTTGTGGGCGTGGGCGTCATGGGTACGTACCACGCTCAAGTATATGCAGGGTTGCCAGGGGTTCATTTGGTGGGTGTGGCCGATCCCGATCCCTTTCGCCAGGCCGCTATCGAGCAGGATTTAGAAATTCCCGCCTGTACCAATCCCGAAGATCTGCTGGGTAAAGTGCAGGCGGTTTCGATTGCTTCCCCCACCTCCTATCACTTCGAACAGGCCCGCATGTTTTTAGAAGCAGGGGTACATGTGTTGTTGGAAAAACCCATGACCCGCACCATGCAAGAAGCGCGGGACCTGGTACGGCTGGCCGAAAGACGGGGCGCGATTCTTCAGGTAGGGCATATTGTGCGGTTTTACCGGGCTGTGGGCGACCTGATGAATATGGTCAACACCCCCTGGGTGCTGGAAGCCCGCCGCATGGGCAACAACCGTCGTATACGGGATATTGGAGTGGTACTTGACCTGATGATTCATGACCTGGACCTGGTGCTGCTGCTGCTAAGAGAAAAACCGCTGCGCTATAGCGTGGTGGGGCGGCAGGTAGAGGGGTTGGATGAGTATGCCCAGGCAGTGGTGGATTTCCCCTCGGGGGCCAGGGCGCTCTTCACTGCCAGCCGAATCTCACCCCAGGCCGAGCGCTCCCTGACGATTACCCAGCCGGGAGAGGTGCTGCGACTGGATTTTAATAGTGAGTTCACCGAGCTTTCGCTGCACCGCTCACCACCCGTGCAACCCGACCCAGACCGGGTTGAACCCAACGGGCGCACCCAGGTGCAGACCGAGCGAATCGCAATCCACAACGACAATCCTTTACGCCGCCAAATCAAGCATTTTGTGGATCGCATTCAGAAAGGGGAGCCCTCGCTGGTGACGCTCGAGGACGATCTCCAGGCCCTCGAGCTGGCTCTGGAACTCTCGCATGCCCTGCAGCCCGTAATGGCCAGATGATAAGAGCTGAGCAGATATCTGACAGGATGGTCATCAGCGTCTGGCTCCAACCCCTTAGTATTAAGCCGTGGACATTTACGAAATCCTCAAGTTCTTGCCCCATCGCTACCCTTTCTTGCTGATTGATCGGGTGTTGGAAGCCGACGAAAAGCGCTTTCGTGCCCTGAAAAATGTATCGTTTAACGAGCCGCACTTTCAGGGCCACTTTCCCAGCTATCCCATCATGCCGGGAGTTTTGTTGATCGAAGCCATGGCCCAGGGGTCGGTGGCGGTGGTGACCAAACAGCCCGAATTTACGCCGGGGGGGCTGGTGTTTTTGGTAGGTGTCGAGGAGGCCCGCTTCAAGAAGCCGGTGATTCCGGGCGATACGCTAATTCTGGAAGGGGAGCTTCTGGGCTACCGGCGGGGTTTGGGTAAGGTTAAGGTCGAAGCCAGGGTGGAGGGTGAGCTGCGGGCCGAGGCTACCCTGACCTTTGTGTTGCGCTCAGATACGGGAGGCGCTGCCTCGTGAGCCGGGTTGCCATACATCCCACTGCGGTGGTCTCCCCCAAAGCCCAGATGGCCCCGGATGTGAAGATTGGCCCCTATGCGGTGGTGGAAGGCCCCTGTGAGATGGGCCCTGGGGTGGAGATTGGGGCTCACGTGGTAATCCATCCGTTTGTGCGGCTGGCGGCAGGGGTTAAGGTAGGGCCACACTCGGTGTTGGGGGGGGGGCCGCAGGATTTGAGCTTCCAAGGGCAGGAAACCTGGCTCGAGGTCGGAGCCAACACGGTTTTGCGCGAGGGGGTGATTCTGCACCGCTCGACCAAAGAAGAGCGCCCAACCCGCATTGGTTCAGACTGCTACCTGATGGGTTACTCGCATGTGGCCCACGATGCCCAGGTGGGCAATGGGGTGATTCTGACCCAGAGTGTGGCGGTGGCCGGGCATGTCGAGATTGGCGATTATGTGGTGGTGGGGGGGCTGGCCGGCATTCACCAGTTTGCTCGGGTAGGAAGCCGGGCCATGATCGGGGCGCTATCCAAAGTGACCAGAGACGTACTGCCTTTCGCCCTGGTGGAGGGTAACCCCGCTCTGCACTACCGCCTCAACACGGTGGGGCTCCGGCGGGCTGGCATTACCGGTGCGCGCTATCAAGCCCTCGAGCAGGCTTTCCGCGCAGTGCGTGAAGGCAAATCCTTGGGCAGCCTGGAAAACCTGCCCGATACCGAGGAAGTACGAACCCTGAAAGCTTTTTTGGCGGTTCCTTCCAAACGTACCCTGTCGGGCTTTGTGCGGGGCGAGCCCGGTTTTGAAGGGTAAGGGAGCGCAAAGTCTGCGCCGATTATAGCGGCTCTATTTTGTTGGGGGTGTCGGTTTCACAAACATGCTGGATGAAATCCTGCTTCTGACCAACGGGCCTGGCGAGCTTTCGACCTGGGTGCCCCCGGTGTTGTCGCGGCTGCGGCGGAAAATGTCAGCGGCCCGCATTGAGTTGTTTTTGATTCGAGACCAATTTGCTGCCGGAACGGAACATACCAAAGCCAGGGAACTCGAGCTCGACGCGATCTCCAGCCGGGCTGGCCTGACCCGCAGGGTGGTAGGGGGAAAGTCCAGGGGTCGCGGGGTGGTACTGATGCTCGGAGGGGCACCCCGTGATGCGGCGATGCTGGCAAAATCTACGGGTTATCCGGCTTTTTCCTACACCTTTGACCCCAAGGCCCACCACCCTGCGCTCAGGGCTTTGTTGGTGGATTCGGAGCGCACCAAAAAGGGATTGCTGGCACATGGCGCCAGCCCGGCACAAATCGTGGTGGTGGGGAATCTGGTGGTGGATGCTTTGAACGATGCAGCCCCCACCCCAACGCCGGGCGTGGACGTGTTGCTTTTTGCCGGGAGTCGGCCCTTTGCCGCACGGCACCTGCTGGGGTTCTTGCTGGCGGCAGCCGAAAAGATGGCTGCAAAGAGGCCCGATCTGAAGTTTGCCTGGGTCAGGAGCCGATTGCTGACCGATGCAGTGGTGGAAGAAGCCTTGGGCGGTGGATGGGTTCGTGATATTGGTGGGGTGGGGGCGCGCTGGGAAGGGCCGCATCTGCGCACGGCGGGTGGCCTCGAGGTGGCGGTGTTGGACGAGTCGCAGCGCTATGCGGCCATGCGCAAAGCGGGGCTGGCGATTACAATTCCAGGAACCAATACCCTCGAGCTCGCGCTGGCAGGTTTGCCCTCGCTGGTGCTATTACCCCTGCACAAGCCGGAGCTGCTGCCGCTGGAGGGCATCTGGCACTGGTTGCTCATGCTGCCGGGAGCCAAAACCCTCAAGCAAAACTTTATACGGCGTCTGGAGTTGCGCATCCCCCACCTGGCCCTGCCCAACCAATGGCTGGGAGAGCGGGTTTTCCCCGAGCTGCGCGGTATCTTCAGCCCGGTCGAGGTGTCCGACGCGGGCCTGGATCTGCTCACCCCCGAGCGGACTCGAGAGGTCAGGGCCAGTCTCGAGCGCCTGGAAGCCCAGCCCGGAGCCGATAAGCTGGTGGAGTATGTGTTGTCAAACTGCTGATGCCAGGGGGCAGCTTAGATACCCTAGCAGGCACGACCATTTCCCCTTCGCACGCCTGCACCCCGACCCCCTTTTCCCATGAACCTTCTCCGCCTATTGCGTCCCTTTTTGCCGCAAATTCTGCTGGCGGCAGGGCTGGCTTTGCTACCTGCCGCCGCGCAAGCCTGGTTGCCAGGTCTGGTGGTCAAGCCGCTGTTTGATCAGGTTTTGTCGGGGCAGTGGGGGCAGCTAGGAGAGGTTTTGTGGGTGGGTGCGGGTTTGCTGGTCGTGCTGGTGGTAAGTGGATATGTGCTGGAAGCCTTTATTGGCTACCTTTCGCTCAAGATTCCGGCGGTATGGCGGGAGTGGGTTTTTGAGCGGCTGCTCGAGACCGACCTGATGGCCCTTCCACCCTCCTCCGGTGGACTGACCGGGCGACTGGTAGCCGATTTGAAGGAGCTGGAGGGTTTTTTGTTCTATAGCCTGGGTGGACTTCTGGTACAGGGGATTTTGCTGCTGGCTTTGCTGGCCCAGCTCTTGCTCAATTACGCCCAGCTCACCTTGTATTTGCTGCTGGTGTTGCCACTCATGGCCTTGCTGCTGGGTTGGATTGGGGCCTGGGTTACCCACTACAGCCGGCGCACCCAGGCTGCTTTAGAGCGGTTGGCAGGCCGGATGGCCGAAGGTTTCGGACGCCTGGAATTGATTCGGGCCCTGAACCTGCAGGCTTTTGCCAAGGCGCGTTTTCGCCACAGCAACCAACAACAATACCGATTGGGGCGCACCCGCGCCTTTATCGCAGCCCTGAACCTGCCCCTGGGGCAACTGGCAACCACCTTGTTATTGGGCCTGTTACTGGCCCTGGGGGTGGGGGCAGTGCAACGCGGGCAGATGACCCCAGGCGACCTGACCGCTTTCCTTACTTTGCTGGGGCTGGCGGTTACGCCCCTGCAACTGTTGAGCCGAATTGGTACTGGGTTTGCCCAGGCCGAGGGGGCCGCTTCCCGTATGGTTGAGCTGCTGGAGTTGCCCCAAGCGCCTCGCATGGGCTCGCTTCAACCCCAGACCCTGCACGGGAGCCTCGAGCTGCGAAGCCTAAGCTTTGCCTATCCGGGCAGCGAAACAACCCTGCAAAACCTCAATCTGCGCATCGAGCCGGGTTCCTTTACTGCCATCGTGGGGGCTTCAGGCGCAGGCAAGAGTACCTTGCTGCGCTTGTTGCTGGGCCTGTACCGTCCGAGTGCTGGGCAGGTCTTGCTGGACGGGCGCGAGCTGCAAAACTACGATGCTGGATGGCTGCGGGCCAAAATGGCCTGGGTTCCGCAGGAGCCGTTGCTGTTTGCCGGAACCATACAGGAAAACCTGGTCGCGCTGGCCCTCGGGGCCAGCCCAGAAGCCATGCTGGAAGCCCTGGGTACCGTAGGTTTGCGTCAGGAAATTGGCTTGCAAACCCTGCTCGAGGACGACGGAGGCGGGCTTTCGGTGGGGCAGCGGCAGCGTCTGGCAATTGCGGCGGCCCTGCTACGAGATGCCAAAATTCTCCTGCTCGACGAGATTACCAGCGCCCTGGATCGCAGCAGTGAAGGGCAAATAGTTTCAGCCCTGGAAGCCGTACGTCCAGGCCGCACGGTGATCGTAGTGGCGCACCGCCTTTCGACGGTGCAGCACGCCGATTTAATTGTGGTGATGGAGAAGGGTCGGATTGTGGAGGTGGGAAGCCATTCCGAACTGATTGATTTTGCCGGAACCTACGCCGGTTTGTGGAAGAGTTGAATAATGGTAACCACAACCCCCCAACCTGTAACCTCCGACATGCGACAAACGATCGAACGAAAGGAAGGACTTGATGCAGGAATACCTGAAAAAAGCTCGAGGGGGCCGGGTGGTACAGACCCCTTTTTTGGAAGCCGACGCGCTGGACGAGTTGCGCCGCATGGCCAGACAAGAAGGGATTCGCCTCGAGACCTTTGGGGGCCTTCCGATGGCCTCGCGGCAAGTGGCAGTGCTGTTTCCCGAGCACATCCCCTCCGTTGCCGACCCCACTATCGCGGTGTTCCTGGCTTTTGAGGGCGACATTGAGGCGCTGGAGGACAAACTGCGCTCGGTGCTGGAGCCAGGGCTGCTGGGAGAGATAGAGGAGGCCAAAGAAGGCTTTTTGCTCGCTACCCTGCCCAAAGGGCTCAAAACCTTACAAGAGAAAGGAATCCAGGCTCAGGAAGCCACTCCCGAGCAGTTGCCCAAATCGCGCGCGCGTACCCGCAGCGTGGTGGTGCCCAGCCGGCGGGTAGATGTGGTGGGAGCCAAGGGCTTTGGGGTTTCGCGCACCTACTTTGTACAAGGAGTTAAGGCGGGAAAGGTCAAGTTGGGTGGCAAAACCGCCTCCGCAAAGGATGAGATTGCCGAAGGTGACCACCTGCTGGCCGAAGGGCTGGGTAGCCTGGTGGTCAAAAAGGTATTGGGTCAGACCAGGCGGGGCAATGTAAAGCTGGAGCTCGAGGTGCACCGATAACTTTTATACCGATGCGCCGACCAGCTTTTCTTTCAGCCAGGCGGCGATATCGTCGGAAATCTGCTGGGCCAGCGGATCCAGCAGCATATCGTGCTGGCTCTGATAGACCCGGTATTCCTTGTTGGGGCCCCCAATCAGGGCAAAATAGCGACGCACCGCGGCTTCCGGCACGGTGTCGTCTTGGGCGGCCTCGAGCACCAAGGCGGGGGCCCAGACCCTTGGCAGAAGCTCGGGAACCCGTTGCTGGAGCGCCACCAACTGCGCCAGGGCCGAGGTAGGAAAGTTGGGGTAGTTGGGGCTTTGCTTGCGCCGCTTGGCTTCTTCGGTGGGGTCGGTGCTGTAGGCCCAAGGTTTGATGTAGTGAAGCAAAGGAGCCAGGTAAGCCATGCGGTTCTTGAAGCCCAGGGCCGGAGCCAGTGCTACCAGTGCGGTGGTTTTGTGCTCGGCGGCCAGCCAGCCCGCCAGCACCCCCCCCATCGAGAGCCCCACCACGGCTCTGGGTTCGGGTAGCGCCAGGTAGGCTTCGCGGGCGGTTTGGAGCCAGTCCTGCCAGCGCACACCGCGCAGGTCTTCGGGCCGGGTTCCGTGGCCGGGCAGGGTGGGCTGGGCCACTGTAAACCCGGCCTTGCGCAGCGTCTCGGGAAGCGGCCCCAAGGCTAAGTTGGGATGCGAGGTAAAACCGTGTAAAACCAGAACGTTCAACATGGGCAACTCTTAGCTTATCGCAAGCCTGGCCCAGGTTCCCAATGGGGGGCAGTCCGGCGTAATCCTGTCCTGGTCGGATACTTGGCTCATTTGAACCAACCTATTCCGCTCCGTGCGGTTACAATGACCTGGTTGTGCCCGATTGTATGAGCAGGAGCAAGTTTTGAAGCTACGGGAGGCTGGAACGTGCTGAGTGGAAACCTGGCGGAGTTTCCCCTTTTGCGGCTTCTGGAGACCTTGATGGGCGCGGCCAGGGGCGGGGCTTTGTTCATCGAGCACCCCAACTTCTCGGGCCGCATCTATTTGCATGGGGGATACCCAGTGCATGCCGAAGCGGGTTCGCTGCGGGGTCTGGACGCCCTCGAGCTGCTGGCCGGTATCCAGTCGGCCCCGTTTCGCTTCGAGTCTGAAACCCAAACCCAGGAGCGAAGCATCGAGCCCAGCCTCGAGACCCACAACCTGATTCTGCATCAATTCGAAGCCTGGAAGGAGATCGGCCTGCCCGATAACTGGGGGCTGATGCTGGTGAGCCGCCCAGCCTCGAGCCAGACCCAACTGAGCCCCCTGGAAGTGGGGGTACTGACCCTGGCCGATGGCAAAAGCGTGGCCCAGGCCCTGATGAATAACCGGCTCTCGCCCCTCGAGACCGCCCAGGTGCTAGACAGGCTGTTGCGCTTGGGTTTGCTCGAGGCGCGTTTACGCCTGAAAATCAGACCCGAACCACTGGTGGTACTCTCTTTATACGGTGGAGGGCAGGGGGTGGCCGTGATAGACGAAGATTTATTTGCCCACTGGCAGGGCTTGCTGGGCGGGCCATTCCTGGTACGGGTACGTACCAAAACCCAAGAGGTCACCCTACGGCCCGAGCCCCGCATCCACATGCTGGGCCGCCTGGGGCTTTTTGAGCGCGATTTACGCCAACTGCGTCTCAGCCGGGGCGCGCCGGTCGAAGTCTGGCCGGAGATCGGTTAAAACAAGGGCAAGCTATGGATATTCTTGCGTTCAACGATTTTGTCAATCGGGCCGTCTATGGCGAATGGATGATGCTGGTCTTCATCCTGGTGGGCCTTTATCTATCGTTTCGCACGGGTTTTCCCCAATTCAGTCGGCTGGGAATCGCCCTGCGCGAAACCCTGGGGGCCATTCGGGAGCGCTTCCTTAGCTTTGGGGGCCAGATCACACCCTTTCAGGCCGCTATGGTCGCCATGTCGGGAACCATCGGAACCGGCCACATTATCGGTATGGTGGGTGCGGTCATCATCGGAGGGCCGGGTGCTGTGTTGTGGATGTGGATCGCCTACCTGGTGGGCATGGCCACCAAGTTTGCCGAGGCTGTCCTGGCCGTTCATTTTCGCCGCCAGTACACCGATGGTTCGGTGCTGGGTGGGCCGATGGTCTATATTCGCTATGGGCTGGGCAAGCGACTGGCCTGGTTGGCGGCGCTGTTTGCCCTGTTTACAGCCATTGCTGCTTTCGGGATCGGCAACCTTTCGCAAGCAGGCGCGGTAGGCACTGCCTTCGCGCAGGAATTCAATGTGCCACCGGCCATCACCGGGGTGTTGCTGGCCTTGCTGGTGGGGATATTGTTGGCAGGAGGCATTCGCCTGATTGCCCGCTTTGCCCAGGTGATCGTACCGCTCAAGCTGGGCCTGTTTTTGCTGGGGATTCTCCCCCTGCTCTTTATCCACATCGGGGATATTCCCGGCGCGTTGGCCCTGATTGTTTCCTCGGCCTTTAGCTTTCAGGCTGCCGCCGGAGGAGCCGCCGGAGCAGCCGTATCGCTGGGCCTGGCCGAAATCCTCAAAGCAGGGGTAGGACGGGGGATTTTCGCCAACGAAGCCGGGCTGGGTTCGGCGGCCATCGCCCACTCGCAAGCCCAGGTAGATCACCCGGTGCGGCAGGGCTTCTGGGGCCTGACCGAGATGCTGGTAAGCCTGTTTGTAACCACCCTGATGGCCCTGACTTTTATCGCCAGCGGTTTCTGGCAGCGCTTTTTAGGGGGCGACCGGGTGGAAGCAGCCCGCTTCATGTTTGCCGAACACCCGCTGGGGGTGGCGGTTCTCGGGCTGATTCTGGCAATCTTTGCCCTGGGAACGATGGTTTCCTGGGGTTTCTATGGCGAGGAAGGGGCGGCCTATCTGTTTGGGGAAGGCATTCGCTGGCCCTATCGCCTGACCTTCGTGGCCTTTGCCTTTGTGGGGCCGCTGGGGGGTCTGGCCGCTCTCACCAGTGTGGCCGATACCCTCAATGGCATGATGGCGATTCCCAACCTGATTGCTCTGATCGCGCTGGCGGGTCTGGTGGGCAGGCTGGTTCGGGAGTTCTTCAGCGGGATGCCCTGGCAACCACCCAAGGAAGAAGATGGGTAACCCCTCGCTGAACATAACCATCCAGAGGAGCCACGCCAATTCGGTATGACTCGTGGCAGCTTTTGTCTACCCGCAGCCCCGGCTGCTTTCCCAAAACCCGCTTGCCTGTAAACTCGGCACATGAGTCTACCTAAGCGGCTGGTGGTGGGGCTTTCGGGGGCTTCGGGGATGCCCTATGCGCTCGACTTATTGCAAACCCTGCGCCGAATTCCCGACCTGGAAATCCATCTGGTGATGTCCCAGGGAGCCAAACGGGTGCTGGTGGAGGAAGCCGAGATGGCCCCTGAAGAGGCAGAGGCCCTGGCACATGTCGTTCACCGCAGCAGCGATCTGGGTGCAGCGGTGGCCTCGGGCAGTTTTCGCACCATGGGTATGGTGATTGTGCCCTGCAGCGCAACCACCCTCTCCAAGGTGGCGTATGGCCTGGCCGACAACCTGCTGACCCGTGCGGCCTACGTCACCCTCAAGGAACGTCGCCCACTGGTACTGGTTCCGCGCGAGGCCCCCTTGCCCCTACCCAGCCTGGAAGCGATGGTCAGGGCGGCCCAGGCTGGGGCTACCATTTTGCCGGCTGCTCCGGGGTTCTATCACAAGCCCCAGCATATTAACGACTTGCTGGCTTTCATCACCCAGCGCATTCTGGACTTGTTCGGGCTGGATTACCCCCGGGCCCCGCGCTGGAAGGAAGCGATGGAACTCGAGCTCGACTAACGCAAGAAAAACACCCCATACACAATCCCAACCACGATGCGGTAAATGGCGAAGGGCACGAAGCTATTGCGGCTCACGAAGCCCAGAAGCCAGCGCACCGTCAGGAAGGCCACCACAAAAGCGGTGATGAAACCCACTGCAATCAGACCCCAGCTATCGGCACGGAACTCGTCCAGGTTGCGCAAAAGCGAGAATCCGGTGGCCGAGAGCATGGTCGGGACGGCCAGGATGAAAGAAAACTCTGCGGCTGCGCGGCGCGAGAGCCCCAGGGCCATGCCCCCCACGATGGTAGCCCCGCTGCGGGAAACCCCCGGCATCATGGCGATGGCCTGAAACAGGCCAATCAACACGGTCTGAAGCACGGGCATCTGGTTCACATCGTCGTAGCGCTTGTGCCGCTCGAGCCAGCGATCCACAAATAAAAGCAGCACCCCCACCCCAATCAGGTTAATCACCACGATCAGGTCGTTGCCCAGAAAAACATTCTCGATCACATCCGCCAGCAAAAACCCCAGAATACCGGTGGGAATGAAGGCCACCAAAATGCGCTTCCAGACTTCCATATCCCGCAAGAAGCGCTTGAAATACAGGGCCAGCACGGCCAGAATCGCCCCGAGCTGAATCACGATCACGAAACTCTTGATAAAGGGGTCGTTTTCAATATCCAGCTCCATGAGGTGAGCCGCCAGGGTCAGGTGGCCGGTGGAGGAGACCGGCAAGAACTCAGTCAGACCCTCCAAAACCCCCAGAATAAAAGCCTCAAAAATCGTCACGCCCATGAGGATACCACGCGAAGTTAATGCCAGATGGAGATTTTGAGCAGGCGAGCACCGCACTTCAATCTTTGGATACCGAGAAACGGGAGAACAAACCTTCACGCCTTTCTCCCTAGCAAAAAACGCTATACGGCGTATTTGTGGAACCGCTCTATCGCTCCAGACCCTTGCTCCCCCTCTCAATTGCTGTACGATTCCAGGCGTGAAGGTTTCGGTGTTGTTGCCCGCCGCCGGTTCGGGCCAGCGAATCGGGCGAGGCCCCAAAGCGTTTATCGAGGTGGGTGGCAAGACCCTCCTGCAATGGGCCCTGGAGGGATTTGCTTGGGCCGACGAGATTGTGGTGGCGCTGCCTCTGGGGCATAATTTGGATGCACCAGACATCAAAACTGTTTTGGGCGGCCAGACCCGCCAGCAAAGCGTGTTCAATCTGGTGCAGGCGGCTACTGGTGAAATTGTGCTGGTGCACGATGTGGCCCGGCCTTTTGTGCTGCGCGAGGCGGTCGAGCGCTTGCTCTGCGAGGTGCGACAATCGGGCGCAGCCACCCTGGCGGTGCCGGTGCCCGATACCCTGGTGCAAGAGCAGCAGCGACAATATGGTGCGGTCATCCCCCGCGAGCACTACCGGCTGGTGCAGACCCCCCAGGGCTTCCGGCGCGAGGTGCTGTGGAAGGCTCACTGGAATGCCCAGGCGGGAGGCCTGGAATTCACCGACGATGCACAGCTGGTTCTGTCGCTGGGACATCCGGTGGCGCTGGTGGAGGGCGACCGGCGGATGTTCAAGGTAACCTATCCCGAAGACCTGATTCTGGCGGAAGGGCTGGCCCAGACGTGGAAGTCCTAGCACCCGCTAAGGTTAACCTGGGGCTGTCCGTTCTGGGCAGACTGCCCAGCAGCTACCACTCGCTGCACACCATCTTTGCCGCGCTGGCGGTGGGCGATATCTTGCACGTGGAGACCATCCCGGAGGGTGTAGAACTGGAAGTGCGCGGCTCCGACCTGCCGGCAAACACCGATAACCTGGTCTACAAAGCTGCCGCCCTGTACCTGAGCGCGGTAGGCTGGCGCGGCGGGGCCAGGATCGTTTTGGAGAAAAAACTGCCGCTGGCCTCGGGTCTGGGGGGCGGTTCATCCGACGCGGCTGCGGTGCTGCGGGCGCTCTCGCAGCTCTACCCAGCCCCCCTCGACCTGGGGGCCCTGGCCCTCAAATTGGGGGCCGATGTGCCCTTTTTTCTTGGTTCAGGGCTGGCTGAGGGGCGTGGGGTGGGCGAGCAACTCACGCCATTGGAACCCCTCGAGGCCCATCTGGTTTTGGTCAATCCGGGCCTCGCGGTAAGGGCCTCCGATGCCTACCAGCATCTAAAGCCTGTAGAGTGGCAACCAGAGCTGGACGTACAGAGCATTTTGGATGCGATCCGGGTGAGCGCGGAGCCACCCTACTGGAACACGCTCGAGGGGCCGGTGTTTCGCCTACAGCCCTTTCTGGAGCAACTGAAGCTCGAGCTGCGCCGGGCTGGGCTCTTGGGGGTCTTGATGTCCGGCTCTGGCTCGACGCTGTTTGGACTGGCCGGGGACGCAGGCGAGGCCGAGTTTATCGCACAAAAACTGCGGGCCCTCTATCCCAGGTTCTGGATCGCGGCAACCCAAACCGTAAGCTGATTCTTTGCATATAAAGCCACTGGCCTTATCATCAAGGTGTCACCGGGGGTGCTTGCACCGTGCAAGCTGAGACATACCCTTGGAACCTGAATCGGCTAATACCGACGTAGGAAGCGTGACACGGGCCTCTAGTCCGCCGCTCAGGTTCATTCCCCTCCCGGTGATAGGAGGGGATTTTTATGTGGATAAAGTTGTGGATAAGTGCCCTGCTGGCCCTCGGATTCCCGCTGGTGTACAGCAGCAAGGCTGCTGTCCCGGAGGGGATCGTCCCGCGGGTGCACGGGGTGTACACCGTCCCGAAGGGGATCGTCCCGCTGGTGCACGGCGGCATAGCCGCTGTCCCGAAGGGGATCGTCCCGTTGGTGCACGGGGTGTACACCGTCCCGAAGGGGATCGTCCCGCTTGCGATGGCCCAGGCCACCACCCTCACCGTCCTGACCCACGATAGCTGGGCCCTGGACAAGAACCTGATGGCCCAGTTCGAACGCCAGTCGGGGATTCGCCTGCGCTTTCTCAAGGGGGGTGATGCGGGGGTGATGCTGAACAAGGCCATCCTGAGCAGAGGCGCGCCCATTGCCGACGTGATCTATGGCTTCGACAACACCATGCTCTCCAGAGCCCTGCAAGCCGATATCTTGCAGCCCTATCGTTCACCCGAACTGCCCAACCTGCGCCCCGAACTCCTGCTCGACCAGACCTTCCGGGCCACCCCGGTGGACTTTGGCTATGTGGCCCTCAACTACGACCGGGGTTTCTTCCAGGACAGACCCCTGCCCCAGCGCTTTGCCGAACTGGCTTCACCAGAGTTTGCCCGGCTCCTAGTGGTGCAGAACCCCGCGACCAGCTCGCCCGGGCTGGCCTTTTTGCTGGCCACGGTAGCGGCTTTTGGTGAAGATCGTTACCTGGGCTTTTGGGAAGACCTGCGCAAGAATGGCGTGCGGGTGGTGAGTGGCTGGAGCGATGCCTACTATACACACTTTACCCGTGCGGGGGGGGATCGTCCGCTGGTAGTCTCGTATAGCACCAGTCCGGCGGCAGAGCTTTTCTACAGCGAGGCCAAACCCAAGCCTACCCAGCCGCCCACTGCCAACCTGTTTCTGCCGGGCAGTGCCTTTTTCCAGGTTGAATATGTGGGCATCCTCAAAGGCACCCGCAACCTGCGGGCGGCAGAGCGGTTTGTGGACTGGTTGGTTTCAAGGCCGGCTCAAGAAAACATCCCCACCCAGATGTGGGTCTACCCAGCCCGTCGCGATGCAGCCCTGCCGGAGGTCTTCCGCTGGGCTGAAATCCCACCCCAGCCTGCACGCATGGCTCCGCAGCAGATCGCCCAGAACCGTGAGCGCTGGATACGGGAGTGGACACAAGTGGTGCTGCAGGGGCAGAGCGCCGAAGCGGTAAAGGCCCGTCGCTAGGCTCGGATGAAGAGGCTTGTAGCTTGGGGTGCAGGGCAATGGGGAGGTCTGTCGTGGATACATGTCCTGGGCAACCACAGAGTCGTATTTTGGGAGCCTATGCCAGGGTCGAAAACGACCTCCCGAAGCCGGAAACGGGTCTGTGGTTTTGTACATAACCGGCTTTTCGCCGTGTCCCCCTTCACAAAGGGGGGCGTGAAAGGTGCGGGGGAAATCCTCGAGGGAGTGACTCCGCAACTTATGGAGGGTCGGCTTTGACCTTGCGTCCGTCCTTGATCGCTGCTCTCCCAGTGCTGGTGTTTTTAGCCTTGGCGCTGGTTTACCCACTTGGCCGAATCGTGGCCCTCGGTTTTGGGGAGGGCTTGCAGGTAGCTTTTGCCAACCCCTACTACTGGTCGCGGCTCTGGTGGAGTCTGGCCTACGGGCTGGGGTCTTCGCTCTTGTGCGTTGGGCTGGCTTTGCCGCTGGCCTATGCTTTTCGGTATCGCTTTTTCGGGCGGGATTTTCTGCTGGGCTTTTCCATCGTGCCGTTCGTGTTGCCGACCATCGTGGTGGCGATGGGTTTTCTCAGCCTGGTGGGGCCCAAGGGCATGCTGGGTATCAACCTCTACGGCACTGCCTGGGTACTGTTCTGGGCCAGCTTGCTCTACAACCTGGGGTTGGTAATGCGACCGTTGGTAGCCTTGCTTCCAGCCCTGCAAACGCCATTGGCGGCAGCCCGTACCCTGGGGGCCTCGCCCCTGCGGGCCTATCAGCGGGTGGGGATTCCGCTGCTTTTGCCAGCGCTGCTTTCGGGCGGGAGTCTGGTGTTTTTGTTCAGCTTTACCAGTTTCGGGGTGCCGCTGCTCTTGGGAGGGCCCGCGTGGGCGACGCTCGAGGTCGAGACCTACAACGCCCTGGCCCAGCGGCTGGCCTTTCCCGAAGCTACCGCCCTGGTGTTGATGCAACTGGGGGTGACGCTGGTGGTTCTGGTGGGCTATCTGCGCTTGCAAGCGCAACTGGCCCTGGGCATTGGGGGTTACGGTTCGCCCTTGCCTCTTGCTCCCAAAACCGCCTGGATGGTGACGGCGGGGGTATGGGGGTTCTTCCTGGTGCTCTACAGCCCCTTGTGGAATCTGCTGCTGCGGGCCCTCGAGCGGCCTGCGGCCTGGGCTAGCGTATGGAGCAACCCAGGCTTTACGCCTGGCAGCCTGGCCCTGTTCAACACCCTGGGATTTGCCGGACTGGCTCTACTGCTGGTGCTGCCCCTGGGCACCCTGTATGCCTATGCAGTCTGGCGGGGCCACCGCTGGCTGGACCCTCTGGGCCTATTGCCCTTGATGATCTCGCCGGTGGCGATTGGGCTGGGCTACCTGTTGGCCTATCCGGGGTTGCGTGGTTCACTGGCGATTCTGATAGCAGCCTACGCACTGCTCAGCTACCCCTTGTTGGCCAGGGCACTACTGCCAGCTTTGCAAACCATGCCCAAAGAGATATTGGAGGCAGCCAGGGTGTTGGGGGCGGGCCCCTGGCGCCGGTGGGTACGGGTGGAGTGGCCCCTGGTGCGAACGGCTATGCTCTCAGGCCTGGCGCTGGCGCTGGCTGCTATTTTGGGTGAGTTTGGCGCAACCCTTACCCTGCAGCGTCCGGAATGGGCCACGCTCTCGGTGGCTATTTATGAGCGACTGGGCCGACCAGGTGCACTGCCTTTTCAGGAAGCAGTGGTGTTGGCGGTGGTGCTGATGGGGTTGTGCATGGCCCTACTAACCCTGCTGGAACGGGGTTTTCAGCAAAGGGGAGAGGACTGAGAGTTTTGACTGTAGCGCTCCCGGGGCTTGTGTGTTGGGGTTTTTCTTCCAGATGCTTCAACAGATCATTATCTCCATGTCAGAAATGGTAGGTGTGATGCGGAATAGGCCTGAACACCTTCCTTCAACTAAAGCGTTCAGGCCCATTCCTTTGGTACACCCCTCCCTTCGGTCGGCGAAAAAAGCGTATCCCGTCTATTGGTGCGAAGCACTAGCCAGGCCGGAACCTAACCGGCGCGGCAAGGGAGAGCGATTCCCACAAGAGCTTGCTCCAAATACCCAGTACAGCGGTTTTTGCTGTAAATTACTCCGCACCGCGTGCGGGGTAATTGTGGGAAACGCGATAAGGGGCGCGTTTAGCGCCACTCACACGCAGAGTTGGTATAAGTAATCCCCTTAAGCCGGTATGAGGCCCCTCTACCTCTGGTAGAGGGGTTGCGCAAGCGCTATGTGCCGCGAATGCCGCTGGTTTTTACCCTTCCTGGACTTCATCTAAAAGGATCAGATCAATACGCGAACCGCCCTATGCTCGCTCGGCTTCGGTGGGTTTGGATGTTTCGCTAACCAGCGTAGCGACCAGGCTGAGGAATTCTTCGTAGCAACCCAGCAGCACTTCTTGCAACACTGGGTGAATCTCGAGCCAGCCCATATCCTTGGGCACCACCCAGTTGAGGGCCTTGCCCACCTTTTTCTTATCGCGGCCCAGGAAGGGGGTCAGGTCTTCCCAGCTAAAGCGGGGGGGTGGGGGTGGGGAGAGCCACTGCAAGAACTTCAGCACCGTGGGTACCAGGTCTGTGCCGCCGTGGGCGCGCCCCAGCAGGGCAGCGAAGAGGAGGCCATAGGCCACCGCTATGCCGTGGGGCATCACGTGAAAGGTTGCGCCTTCCAGGGCATGGGCCAGGGTGTGTCCCAGATTGAGCTTTCGGCGCTCGTTTTGCTCGGTGGGGTCGGCCTCCACAATTTGTAACTTGACCGAGATTGCCCGGGCCAGATAGTTCTCGAAACCTTCCCACTCCAGCGAGAGTGGCTCCATGTTTACCAGCAACTCGTCTCCGGCGATGAGACCGTGTTTGAAGGCTTCCACCAACCCTTGTTTGAAGGTATTGGACGGGAGGGTTTTGAGGGTGTCGAGATCGGCATACACCCCTTCTGGGGCGTGGAAAGCCCCCACCAAATTTTTACCTTCTGGCAGGTTGATACCGGTCTTGTTGCCCAGCGAGGCATCCACCATGGCCAGGGTGGTGGTGGGAAGGCTGATATAGTTCACCCCGCGCAAATAGGTGGCGGCAATAAACCCGCCCAGGTCGGTAAGGCTGCCACCGCCCATAATATAGAGCGTGGTATCTCGAGGGAAAGCCTGTCCGGCCAGCCACGACAGGGCCTTGCCGTAGGTAGCTAAGCTCTTCACGTTCTCGCCGCCTGGAAGGCCCAGGCCAGCAGAGATCTCCAAGCGGGCCGCCAACTTTTTGGCATAGTCCTGTACGGCCAGATCGAAAATCATGGCCCTGGGGCCGGTGGCCTGGGGTACCTCGAGGTCGAACCCGATATGGATCGGGTAGGGGATGGGGTGTCTAATCTTCAGCTTCCGCATAATCCCACAGTCGCTCAATAATTTCGTCTACTACGTCGGGAATCCGTCTGCCATCGGTAGAGACATGAAGGGTGGCCTGGCGGTAGATGGCCTCGCGTTCGGTCAGGAGCTTCTGGATGCGCTCGAAGGGGTCGGGGTTATCGAGAATGGGTCGCTGTCCAGGTCGGCGGCTAACCCGCTCGAAGATGGTCTCGGGGCTGGCCCACAGCGCCACCACCGGCCCTCGCCGCAACAGCCGCGCGCGGTTTTCCGGGTTCACGAAGGTGCCCCCTCCCAGTGAGAGTACCAGAAAATCTTTCTGGGCAAGTTCGTTGACGGCCTCGGCCTCGAGTTGGCGAAAGGTGGGCTCACCCAGGTGGCGAAAAATATCGGCAATCGAAAGCCCCATTTCGCGCTCAATGTAGCGATCCAGGTCAATAAAGTGCAGCACCAGTTCGCGGGCCAGTTCACGTCCGATGCGACTCTTGCCCACCCCCATGAAGCCGGTCAGGGCCACCCAGGTAACTGGACGCTCGATCTCGATCATAAAAAGGGGATAGGGCCTGGCAGATAGGGCTTAGGGGAAAGAGAGGGGACACAGGTGCCAAGTGCCGGGAAGGAACCGGGAAGGCCAGCGAAGAAACTTTGTTGCCTGCTGACCCCCCCTACTTTTCGCTGTCGGCTGTCTTCGATTTTTTTCACTAATCACGAACCCTTTCTAATACGCTAGCACCCGTTGCTTGTAA
>JBBIUP010000022.1:26442-27578 GCA_037440185.1 Meiothermus sp.
ATTTTTTTCACTAATCACGAACCCTTTCTAATACGCTAGCACCCGTTGCTTGTAATGCTCGACTCTTTCAACCAACTCCTCCAGGGTGTCGCCGCCAAATTTTTCCAGATAGGCCTGGGCCAGCACGATGCCCACCAACGCTTCTAGAATCACGCTAGCCGCCGGAACCGCCGTGGTGTCGGAACGCTCACGGGCTGCATCGGCAGGTTGGTGGGTTATCACATCCACGGTGGGCAGCGGCTTCATCAGCGTAGCAATGGGTTTGAGGGCAGCCCGCACCACCAACTCTTCGCCGGTGGTCATGCCGGCCTCGGTGCCGCCTGCGCGGTTGCTCTGGCGGTAGTAGCCCTGGCTGCGCTCCCAGTAGATGGGGTCGTGGACTTGCGAACCTGGTTTCATGGCGTTGCCAAAGCCAGTGCCGATTTCTACCCCTTTGATGGCCGGGATGCTCATCACCATCTGGGCGATGCGCCCATCCAGCTTGCGCTCCCAGTGCATCTGCGAACCCAGCCCCATCACCAGCCCCCTAAAGCGGGCTTCGATGATGCCGCCCAGCGTGTCACCGGTGGCTTTGGCCTCATCCACCCGGCGAATCACCTCAGCTTCGGCCTCCGGGTCGGTCATGCGCACCGGGCTCTCTTCGATCCGTTCCTGGAGGCTCCAATCAAAAGGCACCTGGCTCCAGACCCCGGCCATCCCATCTACAAAGGAAGTGCTCTGTACTCCAAAACTCGCCAGCAATTTGTGGGCGATGGCTCCCACCGCTACCCGCATGGCGGTTTCGCGGGCCGAGGCTCGCTCGAGCACATCGCGCAAGTCCCTGTGTCCATACTTGACCCCCCCCGAAAGGTCGGCGTGACCGGGCCTGGCAGCCGTGAGGGCTTTCTTGCGCGGCTCATTGCCCGGAGCCGGATCCATGATTTCGGTCCAGTTGCGATAGTCGGAATTTTTGATCACCAGCGTGACTGGAGCCCCAGTGGTACGGCCCGCCCGCACCCCACTGGCAAACTCCACCGTGTCGGTCTCGATCACCATCCGTCGCCCACGCCCATAGCCCCCCTGTCGCTTTTTGAGCCAGGGATTGATGTCCTCTACCGTGAGGGGTAGCTGGCTGGGCAGGCCCTCCACAATGCCGG
>JBBIUP010000023.1:0-27395 GCA_037440185.1 Meiothermus sp.
AAAAACTCGCAGCAGGGGCCAACGATAGCCTGATTCACATAGACTGGATGATTGGTTCTGAAAAAGTAGATGTGGATGGGATCGCCCAAGGTGGTTCTACCGAACCCCTGATGCGAAGGGGCGAGTGGGTGGACTGAGACCATATACCGATGGCTGATCGCGACTGCCCTGATGGCCCTCGAGGCTTGGCTTCTTGAATTCGGTAGTGATATAGACTTGTGGCAGAGCGGAGGGATTATATGAGCCATCAGCCACACCTGGGTACTTTTGAGTTTCACGTTTCCGCTAGTGCACGCGATTTTTACCAGTTCGACCTCTCGTTGTTTTCGCTGAGTGGCAATGTGGTGTTTGCCAATTTCCAGGCTGCCCGGCGCTTCGCCGAGGCCATGAATGCCAGGCGCGATCTGGTGCGCAATCCCGAGCAGGCGGTCAGTGCCAGCCAGATCAACGCCCTGGGTCTGATTGACGAGATGCTGCACTTTGTGGTGCGGCAGTATCTGGAACAACACCCCACAGCAATGCAGCAGGCCCTGGTCACCCTCGAGACCAACCTCGGCCTGGGTGAGTTGGAAAAAGCCTTGCGTTCGTTTGCCACCGAATTCCCCCCGATCCGGGTCTACCGGCGCGAAATCAGCTTGGATGAATATCTGGCAGATACTACCGAGGGCCGTTCCAACCGCGAAGTTGTGCTGGAAGAGATGCTGATGCTGTGGATGGCTAATGCCAACCCAGCCTTCACCCCATTTGGCGAGTTGTTCGATGATAGCAACCTCGAGCGCACCACCCTCTACCTGCCCATCATCGAGAATCTGGAGGCTTTCTTCGAAGGTCTGCCGGTTTTTGCCGAGACCGGCCTGAGCCTCTTCAAAACCCTGCGGCTGCCCGCCTTGCAGCACCCCGACTCACTGGAAGCCCAGCTCGAGTTTTTGCTGCGCCGCTTCGCGGGAAGCCTGGGGCGCTTCTTCTACCGGATGCTCATCGGCCTCGATGTGATCCGCGAGGAAGGGCGCTCGTTCGCCGTACCGATTCACTTCGACCAGCCCGGTGGGGGTGGCGAGAGCGAGATGCTGAACATCCGGCGACTGGCATTGGAACCCGAACCCGAGGCTTTTAGCCCCGATCTGGACTGGATGCCGCGCTGTGTCCTGATCGCCAAGAACGCTTTTGTCTGGCTGAACCAGCTCTCCAAAAAGCACGGGCGAGAGATCAAGACCCTCGACCAGATTCCCGAGGAAGAACTCGACATCCTGCAAAGCTGGGGTGTGACCGGGCTGTGGCTGATCGGGCTGTGGGAGCGTAGCAAGGCTTCCAAGCACATCAAGCAGAGGATGGGCAACCCCGACGCGGTGGCCTCGGCCTATTCGCTCTACGACTATGTGATTGCCCAAGACCTCGGCGGCGAGGCCGCCGTAGAGGTGCTGCGGCAAAAAGCCGCCCGGCGCAGCATCCGCCTGGCCTCGGACATGGTGCCCAACCACGTGGGGATTGACGGGCGCTGGGTGATTGAGCACCCCGACTGGTTTATCAGCCTGCCCTACCCGCCCTACCCCAACTACACCTTTGACGGGCCGGATTTATCGTCGGACGAGCGGGTGGGCATCTTTCTGGAAGATCACTACTACGACAAGTCCGATGCAGCAGTGGTGTTCAAGCGGGTGGATCGCTGGACAGGCGATACCCGCTTCATATACCACGGCAACGATGGCACCGCCATGCCCTGGAACGACACTGCCCAGCTCAACTACCTCAACCCCGAGGTGCGCGAGGCGGTAATCCAGACCATCCTGCACGTGGCCCGACAGTTCCCCATCATCCGCTTTGACGCCGCCATGACCCTGGCCAAGCGCCATATCCAGCGGCTGTGGTTTCCCGAGCCAGGGGGCTCGCCCTGGGGGGCTTCGATTCCCAGCCGGGCCGAGCACGCCATGACCAAAGAACAGTTCGATGCCGCCATGCCGCTGGAGTTCTGGCGCGAGGTGGTAGACCGGGCAGCGGTAGAGGCGCCAGGCACGCTGTTACTGGCCGAGGCCTTCTGGATGATGGAGGGCTATTTTGTGCGCACCCTGGGCATGCACCGGGTTTACAACTCGGCCTTCATGAACATGCTGCGTGACGAGAAGAACGCCGAGTACCGGCAGATCATGAAAAATACCCTCGAGTTCGAACCGGAAATCCTCAAACGCTTTGTCAACTTCCTCAACAACCCCGACGAAAAAACTGCCGAAGAGCAATTTGGCAAGGGCGACAAATATTTTGGGGCGATGACCCTCTGCGCTACCCTGCCGGGCCTTCCCATGATGGGCCACGGGCAGGTCGAAGGGTTCACCGAGCGCTATGGCATGGAATATCGCCGGGCCTATTACGATGAGACCCCCGACCACGGCCTGGTAGACTACCACCACCAGCAAATTTTCCCGCTGCTCAAGAAGCGCTACCTTTTTGCCGAGGTGGATAATTTCATCCTCTACGACGCCGAAGCAGGCGATGGGGTGAACGAAGATGTATTTGTATACTCCAACCGTGCCAGCCTCGAACGTTCACTGGTGGCCTTCAACAACAAAAACGCTGAGGCCAGGGTCTGGATACGGCACTCGGTAGGACAACCCTTCAAGACTGGAAGCGGGCGCGTAACCCGGCAGGTGGGCCTGGGCGAAGGGTTGCAACTGAGCTTTGATCAGCGTACTTTTAGCATCTTCCGCGATCATGTCACCGGGCAGGAGTTTTTGCGCAACAACCAGGCGCTCCACGAGGAAGGGCTATACCTGGAACTCGGCCCCTACAAGCGCCAGGTTTTGCTGGACTGGCGCGAGGTCTACGATGCCGATGGCACCTATGCCCGGCTGGCCGGAAAACTGGGTGGGCGGGGGGTGCCGAGCCTGGACGAAGCCCGGCAGGAACTGTGGCTCGAGCCCATCCACCAGCCCTTCCGTGGGTTGGTGAATTCTGCCATGTTCCGCAGGTTGTTGCAGCCTGGGGGCGAGTGGGGCGATAACCTGAAAGAAGAGGTGCAGGGCAAGCTGTTGGAACTCTACAAGGGAATTGACCAGCATTCTGCCAGCCAGCTCCCGCTGCTGCCGGTGCAGCAAGTCCTGAGGCGCCTGGAAGGCGCTTTGGGAGTTTCGCAAGACAGCAACGACCCTGTGACCAGCGGAGCGCTGCTGGGCTGGGTCTTTACCCACGGCCTCGGCAAGGCCGAGGAGAGCCGCGCCCACCTGGACGAGTGGCGCCTGGGGCGGATTTTGGAGCAGACCCTGGGCGAGCTGGGTTTGAGCGAAAGCGAAGCGCGGCGCTCGGTGGGCCTGACCAAGCTACTGGTTGCCCACCCCGAGCTGGCCCAAAACCCCGCTTGGGTAACCCGGCAGATGCCCCAGCTCACCCAAGACCCCGAGGTGCAGGGCTTTTTGCAACTCAACCGCTATGGTGGGGTGGTCTACTTCAACCGCGAGACCCACCAGTCCTGGCTCGAGGGCCTGAGCCAGATCTCGCTGGTACTGGCTGCTGCCGAGGGCGAGACTCCCGCCCAGGCGGAAAAGGAGCGCAGAGTCTGGGCAGCCCTCAAAACGAAACTGGGTAAAGCCGCCGAAGCCTCTGGCTATGTGGTAGAAAAATACCTGGAGAAAATCGCCCCCAGGAACACCCCAACCCGCAAGGCCAGGCCTGCCAAAACCAGATCATCGGGTGAATCCAAAGATTCCAAGACTGAGAAAACCACGTCCCAGACCCAGGTCGCCAGAAGCAAGTCAGCCAGCAAAACCCCAACCAGGGTTACTGGCAAAGCCACAACTGCAACCCGCAAACCATTAACCCAAGCCGAAGCTGCTAAACCCGCAACCACACGCAAAAAACCAACCCGCGAGAGCACCCAAACCCCAGACGACCTGACCCGCATCGAGGGAATCGGCCCCAAGATGTCGGCTGCACTGCAAGCAGCAGGCATTGCCACCTTTGCCCAGCTTGCCAGGTCTAAAGAGGAAACCCTGCGATCAGCCCTGGCCGCCGCCCACCTGCGCTTCGCCCCTGGCCTGGGCACCTGGGCCAAACAGGCCGCTTATCTTGCAAAGGGCGACGAGAAGGGGTTTGCCGCCTATACCAAAAAACTTACTGCCGGACGCGAATAGAGCGATTTCCACGAATACACAGTACGACGGTTTTTTGGGAACCGCGATAAATGTGTCGCCGTTGTAGGGGCATATGGCCTTACGCCCCCTACAGTCTGGCTACAACTCTGTGATCTGTGGCTTGAGGTTGAGCTTTTCAATGTACTCGAGGTAATCCGCCTCACTCAGGGGATATTTGCCCGCCACCGCCACCATAAAGCCCTCCATCACGTTGGTGCCAAAGCTGCGGCCCTCGAGGCGAGGGGTGGTGGTAATGAGCTTGGCAATGCCCCGCTTGCGCATGAACTCGAGATCCTCCGGGGTGGTGGTATTGGTCAGGATGATCTTGCCCTGCATATTCTGCGGCATAAATCGGCGCATGAAATGCCAGTCCCCAGCCACCACATCGGCCCACTCAAAATAGCGCTGACGCCAGTCCTGTACCTGCTTTTCCTGCTTCTCGCCGGTCGGGTAGAGCCACTGAAAGGGCAGTTGGGTGATGATGGGCAACAGGAGGTAGGCAATTTTTTGCAGCAGCGAGAGTCGGTAGAGCGGAATGGGCAGCCCTAGCCCAAAAATCAGGTCGCCATAAAGCATCCTGGCCCCCGCCACATCGAGCGCCTCGGCCAACCCAAAGCGGTCTACCGCGCTTGGAATCAGCACTTTTTTGTCTTTCCAACCAATCTCGGGCTCGAGCAACCGGACGGCGTTGCGCTCAAGGGTGTGCTTAAGCCCCGACCCATCCAGCATGGGGGTCTTTTGCGCGGCTCTGGCCATCCGTTCGGCATCGCGGAAAGCATAGCGGCGGCGGCCCGCATACACATACAAGTCGGCGCCCCCCAGCCCAAACGCATCTACCTTGCCATCGAGTTCTTTGACCAGCTCAATGGCTTTTTCCCAGCTTCCATCGGTACCGATGCGCTCGAGCACAAAGGTCTCTCCCAGGCTCTCCACATAAACCTCGGCCCTGGAATTGCGCTTGGACGAGCCGATCGAAACACTCACTATGTGCTTGGGCATGGCTCACAGTCTACTACCCCAGTTCAAAGCTGCCGACCGCAAAGGGGCCGTCATGATTAGACACACCCCCATTTTTATGGCGCGGCAATCAGCCTAAACAGACCCACCAGTCCCAGCCCCACTGCCAGCCCCCACAAAAACTGCGCCGTACGCTTGTTGGCTGCCCCCTGTGCTGCAAATACCCAGACCAACAAGCCCACCAGCGCAGCCCCCAGGGCCAGGGTGAACAGGAGTGCGGGCAGGTTGGCGAAAATTGTCTGAATCATCTAGAGTTCTCCTTGCAGCCACACCCAGATCGGCTCGAGACTGGGTAGACCCCTGGTGCAATTTACACTCCCAGCAAGGTTTTGACCTCGGCAGCCACCCGCTCTTTGGTGAAACCGAGTTTGGCATAGACATCCGCAAATGGCGCACTGGCCCCATAGCGATCCAGCCCCACCGTGCGGTGGGCATAGCGTTCCCAGCCGAGGGCAGTGCCGGCCTCGAGCGAGAGGGTCGGCAAGTCCTTGGGCAGAATCCCCTCGCGGTAGGTCGGCGGTTGGGCCTCGAAGGCTTCCCAACAAGGCAGCGAAACCACCCGCACCGGGATGTTCTCGGTAGCCAAAGCTTTTTGGGCCTCCAGCGCCAGCGAAACCTCGGAGCCGGTCGCCACAATCGCAGCCTTGGGGTTCTGCAAATTGGAGAGGATGTATCCACCCCGTTCCACACCCTTGGGCCGAACTTCGGCCAGTACCGGCAGGGCCTGGCGGGTGAGGATCAGGGCGGTGGGGCCATCGGTACGCTCCAAGGCCATCTTCCAGGCAACTGCGGTCTCACCCGCATCGGCGGGGCGGATCACCCACAGGTTGGGGATGGCCCGCAAGCTCATCACGTGTTCGATGGGCTGGTGGGTGGGGCCGTCCTCCCCTACCGCAATCGAGTCGTGGGTGAAGACAAAGGTAGTTGGGATGCCCATAATCGCGGCCATGCGGATGGCCGGGCGCATATAATCTGAGAAGACCAGGAAAGTGCCCCCGTAAGGCCGCAAGGCCTGGCTCAGGACGATGCCATTCATTGCAGCACCCATGGCGTGTTCCCGCACGCCGTAGCGGATGTAACGCCCCGCTGGGTTTGCGTGGCTAAAGTCGCTCATATCGGGGGTACTGGTGTTGTTGGAGGGGGTTAGGTCGGCAGAACCGCCCATCAATTCGGGCAGCAGCGGAACCAGTTTTTCCAGCACCTTGCCAGAAGCCGCCCGGGTGGCCATCTTCTCCCCTGCCGCGAAGGTCGGCAGATGGGCTTCCCAGCCTTGTGGCAGTTTGCGGCTCAGGCGACGCTGGAACTCGGCCGCTTTTTCGGGGTGGGTCTGGGCATAGGCCTCGAGTTTGGCCTGCCACTCTGCCTGAACCTGGGCCCCCCTTGCGATGGCTTGCCGGTAGTCGGCGTAGACCTCCTCAGGTACCACAAAGGGTTCGTGGGGCCAGCCCAAGGCCTGCCGGGTGGCGGCCACTTTTTCGGGCCCCATCGCATCAGAGTGGGCTTTGTGGTGGCCGGCCAGCGGCGAGCCGAAGCCGATGATCGAGCGCACCGAGATCAGGCTGGGGCGGGGGTCGGCCTGGGCTGCTCGGAGGGCTGTACGAATGGCCTCGAGGTCTTCCCCCTGCACCTCCCGCACCACGTGCCAGCCATAGGCTTCGTAGCGCCCCAGGCGGTCTTCGGTAAAAGCCAGCTCGGTGTTTCCATCTATGGAAACATCGTTGTCGTCGTAAAGCACGATCAGCTTGCCCAGCCGCAGATGCCCGGCCAGCGAAGAGGCCTCCCCGCTCACCCCCTCCATCAAATCGCCATCGGAAGCGATCACATAGGTATAGTGCTCGGCGATCTCGCCGAACTCTGCCACCAGCTTGCGCTCAGCAATGGCCATCCCGACCGCAGTAGCAATACCTTGGCCCAGCGGGCCGGTAGTGGTCTCGACCCCCACCGTATGGTGATACTCGGGGTGGCCGGGCGTCCTGGAATCCCACTGGCGGAAGCGCTTGAGCTCTTCCATCGACAGGTCGTAGCCGGTCAGGTGCAACAGCGCATACAGCAGCATCGAACCGTGGCCCGCCGACAGTACGAAACGATCGCGACCAGGCCAGGCAGGGTCTTCAGGGTTGTGCCGTAAGAACTCAGCCCAAAGCACGTAGGCCGCCGGAGCCATGCCCATCGGCATCCCAGGGTGGCCCGATTTAGCCTGTTCGACTGCATCCAGGGCCAGCATACGAATGGTATCTATCGAGGCTTTAGCAATGGCAGGAATCTGGATCATACCAGGCAATCATAACGCCTCGAGGGTCTCGCCCACCCAGCGCATCTCATAGCAAATTCATTTACACAGACCCAAAAGCTACCGTATACCTGACTTTGCAGTCTTGGGGTTGGAAGGTCATTGCTGGTCTGAACAACAAATCGTCTCAATCCAGCCATAATAATCAGCTATCTGCAAAAGTAGATGGGCCTTGTATTGAACCGTCCAACCCAATATTTCAGGACTTTCGTCCCTGGGTCAGCAACTGGGGCTCGTTGAATTTAATAAATAGCAACTATAAGCTCTACATCAATATAAGCGGCAAGCAAGAATCAACTTTTTCTAGCCCCATCACGAGGGTTCTGGTGGCTATCCCGAAATCGCCAATAATGGCATTTACCTGTCAGTGTCAAAATTTGTGCCACCAGCACAAGATTATCCATGCGACACATCAACGACAATTCATGTTGATCGCTATTTGTCGAAACCCCTACTTAGAAAAACTCCTTCGGTAAAGGGACTTTACTCCCTGGGACACATGTCCTCTCATGGCCTTCTTAGACTCCCCTACAAGGGGGAAACTGCAATGGAAGATAAAGAACAACGACCCATAGGAGCACTCTTGGTGGTTGGGGTAGTGACGGTGTTTATCCTGACCTTCTGGTTTTTCCACTTCTTCATGCATCTTGCGAGGGGTTGAGATATGGAACATAACGAACACGTTGTTGAGCGCTATGAGCGGGCCTGGATTTTATTCGGCTTGGGAATGGTGACAGTTTTTATTATCCTGATCGGCTACATGATGCTTACTATGGGAAACACCAATCCGGTAGGCGCTGGCCGCATTGACGCAACCAAGGTTCGCACCGAGGGCGATTTTGCCAATCCACGGGTTGAGCAAGTTGGCAACGAATATGTAGCCTACATACAGGCCTTCGCCTTTGGTTACCTGCCGGCGGAGATGCGGTTCAAGGTGGGCAAGAAGGTCACCTTCTACATCACCTCGCCCGATGTGCAGCACAGCTTTCAGGTGCACAACACCAACATCAACGTGCAGGTGATTCCGGGAGAGATTGCCATGGTGAGCCACACCTTCACCAGGCCCGGCGAGTATCCCATCATCTGCAACGAATACTGTGGGCTTGGCCATGCCAATATGATCAGCAAACTCATCGTGGAGCCATAAAAGGAGCGTTGGATGGCAGTCAAATCCTTTCCCAAAATTGACGTTTACGCGGGTGCACCCGAAAAGAAGTTCACCCTGTTCATGCTGATGCTGGGCTTTATAGCCCTACTGGTGGGCGTCCTCTTCGGCCCGTTGCAGTCCTTCAACTATGGGGGGCTGGATCTATATCCTTTCCTCAAGCCCGTCTTCCAAAGCTACTACCAGGGTCTAACCCTGCATGGTGTTTTGAACGCAATCATTTTTACGCAATTGTTCGGCCAGGCCATTATGGTTTACCTACCGGCTAAGGAATTGGGCCTCAGGCCCAACATGACCCTGGCCTGGGTCTCATTCTGGATGGCTTTGAGTGGGTTACTGATTGCGGCTGTGCCGCTGTTGGGCAATGCCGCCAGCGTGCTCTATACCTTTTACGCACCCCTCCAGGCCCACTGGGCTTTTTATGTAGGCGCTGCAATTTTCGTGCTTTCCAGCTACGTCAGCATCTACTTGGTCATTGACATGTGGTCGCGCTGGAAGAAAGCCAATCCAGGCAAGATCACCCCGCTAGCCACCTACATGTCGGTTACTTATTGGCTAATGTGGCTGTTGGCGAGCCTGGGCTTGGTGGTTCAGGTAGCTATATTCCTGATTCCCTGGTCGTTGGGCCTATGGGCAGGGGTAGACCCATTGCTGATGCGGACATTATTCTGGTTTACCGGGCACCCCATTGTGTATTTCTGGCTGCTGCCCGCCTATGCCCTGGCCTATACCACCCTACCCAGGCTGGCAGGCGGCAAACTGATCTCCGATCCGCTGTCGCGTTTGGTTTTCCTGTTGTTCTTGCTCTTCTCGGTACCAGTAGGCTTCCACCACCAATTCGCCGACCCCGGCATCGCCCCCTACTGGAAAATGATCCACACCATCCTGACCATGCTGGTAGCAGTGCCCAGTCTGATCACTGCTTTTACCATTGCTGCTTCGCTGGAAAATGCAGGTCGAAACAGCGGCGGCAAGGGTTTGGTGGGCTGGATTGCAACCTTGCCCTGGAATAACCCAACCGTGCTGGCCTTCTTACTAGGTTTCCTGGCTTTCATTCCGGGCGGTGCGGGCGGCATGGTCAATGCCAGCTTCAACCTTAACCAGAACATCCACAACACAGTCTGGATTCCCGGCCACTTCCATCTGCAAGTAGGTACCCTGGTCACCATGGCAGCCATGGGCACGGCTTTTTGGCTAATCCCCCATCTGACTGGCAAGCCACTGGTGGCTCGTGGTATGGCCCTGGCCTCGCAGTGGCTGTGGTTCATCGGCATGTTCATCATGACCTTTGCCCTGCACTGGATGGGCTTCTTATATGCGGTTCCACGCCGCACCCACATCGCGGGTAGCCCCATTGCCATGGAAGCCTATCGTGATAGCTCGGCCTGGATGGTCTTGAACATCGTTTCTGGCATCATTCTGCTCATTGCTGCCATCTTGTTCTTCTACGTGATCTTCGCCACCGCCTTGCAAAGCCGCCGTGACCCCAGCCAGGTAATGGCTGAAGTGCCTTTCACCCAAGTCATCTCCAAGCCAGAAGGGAGCAGCTTGGCTTTGCTGACCGAGCGGATCTGGTTCTGGTTTGGCATTGCAGTGTTACTGGTGGTGCTGGCTTATGGCCCGGTACTCTTCCAGATGTTTACCAACATGAACCCGGTTCCAGGCCAACGGCTCTGGTAGTTCCTCCCTTCAAGAAGTGCTCCTGGTAAAACCAGGGGCACTTCTTGTCTGGAAATGTCCTATTGCGCCCTTCACTTGTGTTGTGTCCTACCACAGACGCAACTGTTCCTACACCAACGTCGTTCTTAGCCCCGAAGAGTGCTTCCGATTCAGCAAGCAGTAGATTGAGCTAATGAGAAAGCTGCCCCCTGAAATCTACATTTTGGGCACCGTCAGCTTATTTACAGATATTGCCTCTGAAATGGTCTATCCGCTCCTGCCCCTGTTTCTAACCGGTGTACTGGGCGCTTCAACGACGGTAGTGGGCCTCGTGGAGGGTATTGCAGAGGCCACAGCCAGCTTGTTCAAGGTAATTGGAGGGCGCATTTCCGACCGTATTGCTGCCAGAAAGCCGCTGCTTTTGCTGGGCTATGGCTTCCCCGCCCTGCTCAGGCCTGCGCTAGCCCTGGCTATAGCGCCCTGGCAGATCCTGGGATACCGCTTTCTAGACCGTGTAGGCAAGGGCCTTCGCACAGCTCCCAGGGACGCACTGATCGCAGAGGTGGCCCATCAGGACACCTATGGGCGGGCCTATGGGCTCCACCGGGCCATGGACAGCCTGGGAGCCACCATTGGGCCGCTTCTGGCCTTCTTACTTCTACCCCTTCTGGATTTTCGTGGTGTGTTCTGGGTCTCGGCTATTCCAGCACTGCTGGCCACCCTGGTCATTCTGTTCTTCATACGAGAAAAACCTGGCCTCCCCAGGCCCCTGCCACCCCTTCGGTTATCGGCCTTTTCGCCACAATACCGTTGGTTCTTACTGGTGACGGGGATTTCTACGCTGGGGCTGTCTTCCAATGCCTTCCTGATCTTGCGTTTGAGTGATCTGGGACTGGATGCTGCCCAATCCACCCTGGTCTATACGGGATACAACCTGCTCTATGCCTTGATCGCCTATCCCCTGGGGTCGTTGGGAGACCGGCTTGGCGCACGACGCTTGGTGCTATTGGGGTTTGCCACTTATGCCCTGGTCTACCTTGGGTTCGGGCTTAGTTATGCCGCTTGGCAGGGGGTTGTTTTGTTTATGCTGTATGCACTTTACAGCGCTGCCTTCGAAGGCAGCAGCCGGGCCTACTTGGCACAGATCATCCCAGTCAGCGAAAAAGCCAGCGCCATTGGGCTCTACCACACCCTGGTGGGTTTGCTCTTGTTTCCGGCCAGCGCCCTCTTTGGCCTTTTGTGGCAACATTTTGGCTCCGGAACAGCCTTTTTCACCGGAGCGGTCTTTGCTTTGTTAGCAATGCTGCTCCTTTTACTTGACCCCACGCACAAGCGCAGCTATACTTCCTAGTTGGCCCCGTATTGGGCCACGAGGAAGCCCCGGTCAGCGGACTGCGGCTCACCCGACAAGGAGACAGAAATGCCTTTTACCAAAGCAGATAAAGCCGGCGTAGTTGAGAAGCACGCCCACAATGCAGGTGATACCGGTTCGACTGAAGTGCAGGTGGCGTTGCTAACCGAACGCATCAACCGCCTTTCCTCCCACCTCACCGCCAACAACAACGATGTGGCAGCCAAGCGCGGTTTGTTGACCCTGGTAGGTCAGCGCAAGCGAATGCTGAGCTACCTGGAAAACAAGGATAAAGCCCGCTACAAGGCATTGATAGAAAAGCTTGGGCTGCGAAAATAAAGTGTTTCCGGGAGCAACCCCGGACGTTATCTATCGTGTACAATGCATTCGACTCGGTGGGTGGGGCCAGGGCCTGGCTCCGCTGACAGTTTGTAAATATGTCCAATCGCCTCGAGACGCTTATTACGGGGCGCATCATCCTGAATATGTATCCGTCCGCACTTCGTCCCCATCGCGTCCGTAGTGAGCGCCTCGAGTATCGCAGCTCCAACCCGGCAGATTTGCGATTGGAGTGGGGGTTTTCTAATTCCAGCCTACCAGCGTACCCAGCGCTTTATCTGGGCCATCAGGAGTTAACATGAACGAAGAAAATCCGATACCCCAAGGCAGGCGCTATAGCGTGGACGTGGGGGGGCGCACCCTGACAATTGAGACTGGCAAATATGCCAAGCACGTCTCTGGCTCGGTTTGGGTTAGCTATGGTGAGACGGTGGTGATGGCGACTGCCCAAGCCTCCGAGGCCCCTATTCAAGCAGACTTCTTGCCTTTAACGGTGGAATTTGAAGAACGACATTATGCTGTAGGGCGCATCCCCGGCAGTTTCATGCGGCGCGAAGGGAGGCCAGGCGAGAAAGCAATTCTCTCGGCCCGACAAACCGACCGCCCGATCCGGCCGCTTTTCCCCAAGGGCTTCCGGCACGAGGTACAGGTTCTGCTAACGGTACTGTCCGCTGACCAGGAAAATACGCCGGACATCCTGGGGCCGATTGCCGCCAGCGCGGCCCTGATGCTCTCCAACATCCCCTGGGATGGACCGATCGCCTCGGTGCGGGTAGGCTTGCAGGAAGGTCGCCTGGTGCTCAACCCGGTAGCCCAGGAAGACAGCCAGCTCGACCTGGTAGTGGCTGGCTCCAAAGACGCCATCATCATGGTGGAGGCGGGTGCACAGGAGGTCTCGGAAGACCAGTTGGTGCAAGCCCTCGAGTTTGCCCACCGGGCCATACAGCCCATTCTGGAGCTACAAGAGCAGATCCGCTTAGAGCTGGGCAAGGAAAAGTTTGCCCATGTCCCTCCTGCCAAACTGGATGCAGATACCCAGGCTGCCCTTTACCAACGGGCTATCGAGAAGGGGCTCTCGAGCGTCTTGCAAACTGCTTCCAAGGGCGAGCGCTCGGAAGCCCTGGAGGCCTTTAGTGAAGGCATAATTGACGAGTTTGTGCCCAGCCGCGAGGATGGATCGGTGGATGTCGAGCGGCGCAAACTAGTGGCCGAAGGCTTCGATGAGGTGGTGAAGAAGGAGCTGCGCCGACTGGTTTTGCAAGAGAATAAGCGGGCCGATGGGCGCAATCCTGGGCAAGTACGCTCCATCTGGATTGAGAGCAATGTATTGCCCAAGCCCCACGGTTCGGCCATCTTTAGCCGGGGTGAGACCCAGGTGTTAGGGGTGGTGACACTCGGCACGGGACGGGATGCGCAGTTGGTAGACGACCTGGGCCTGGAGTCGGAGGATAGCTTCTTGGTGCACTACAACTTCCCACCCTATTCCACCGGCGAGGTCAAACGCCTGCGCGGGGTGAGCCGCCGCGAAGTAGGCCACGGCAACCTGGCCAAGCGCGGTCTGCGGGCCGTACTACCCTCTAAAGAGGTATTCCCCTACACCATCCGGGTGGTGGGGGATGTCTTGGAGTCCAATGGTTCTTCCAGCATGGCTACGGTGTGTGCGGGCTGTCTGGCCCTGCTGGATGCTGGGGTTCCGCTAAAGAAGCACGTGGCTGGCGTGGCCATGGGCCTGGTCAAGGAGGGAGACCAGTCGGTGGTGCTAACTGACATCCTGGGACTGGAAGATGCCTTGGGTGATATGGACTTCAAGGTCACGGGCACCCGCGATGGGGTAACCGCGCTGCAGATGGATATCAAGATCAAGGGACTGACCGCTGAAACCATGCGGACTGCTTTGTATCAGGCCCGCGAGGCTCGCTTGCACATCCTGGGTTTGATGGAAGCAGTTATGCCGCAGCACCGCCCGGAGATGAAGCCGCAAGTACCGCGCATCCTGACGCTCAAAATCAATCCCGAGAAAATCGGGGGAATCATCGGGCCTGGCGGGAAGAACATCCGCGCCCTGGAAGAGTTGGGTGTGGAAATTGACATCGAACAAGACGGCACCATCCGGCTCTACAGTGCCAATGGAGCTGCTGCTGAAGAGGCCAAGGCCCGCATCCTGGGGCAGACCGCCGAGGCCAGGCTGGGCGAAATCTACGAGGGCAAAGTTACGCGCATTACCAACTTTGGAGCCTTCATCGAAATTCTGCCGGGTAAGGATGGCCTGCTGCACATCAGTCAGCTCGCGCAGGGGCGGGTTGAGAAAGTCGAAGACGTGCTCAAGTTGGGCGACAAAATCAAGGTCAAGGTCAACAAGATTGACGAGCAGGGTCGGGTAGATCTAATTCGCCCAGAACTCGAGGGTCTGGTCGCGCCCCGTAAACCTCCGATTAAGCGCTGATCTACCGACTTTCTTAAGCCGTGTTGGCGAATATTGTGTGTGTAGATAGAGCTCGAATCCGCAGACCGCTCGCGCCGTCAGGTACTATCGGACTGAGCCATTGCCAAGCCAAACCCATTCGCCAATCCGGTATATCCATTGAGTGGAGTAACCATGAACGACAACCCACCCTTTAGCCGTCCCAGGGGACCGCGGAAGCGGCAAGAACGACCCAAGCCCAAGGGGCCGGTCATCCTGGGCAAACCAGATGGTGCCGTCGAGATCATCTTTCTAGGCGGTACGGGCGAGATCGGCAAAAACATCACCGCTGTCCGTTTTGAAGACGAGATGTTCATCATTGACGGGGGCTTGGCCTTTCCAGATGAGCGCATGCTGGGCGTGGACATCGTCATTCCGCGCATAGACTATCTGATACAAAACAAAGACCTCATCAAAGGGTGGGTGCTCACCCACGGCCACGAAGACCATATTGGAGCCTTGCCCTATTTGTTTCCCCAGTTACCACGGGTGCCAGTCTATGGGGCCAGGCTTACCCTGGGGCTGGTCAAGGGCAAGCTCGAGGAATTCGGGCTCAATATCGGGGAATACAATTTCAAAGAGGTCTCCCCCGATGATCGCATCTCCATGGGACGCTACTTCCAGCTCGATTTGTTCCGGATGACCCATTCCATCCCCGACAATTTCGGCATGGTAATCCATAGCCCCATCGGTAAAATCGTGCATACTGGCGATTTTAAGCTCGACGAGCGCCCCATTGATGGCAAGACCTCACACCTGGAAAAAATAGCCCAGGCCGGTACCGAGGGCGTGCTGTGCCTTATTGCCGACTCTACCAATGGTGAGCGCCCCGGCATTACGCCTACCGAGACCGAGGTAGCCCAGGAGTTGGACAAGGTGATCGGAGCCGCCAAAGGGCGTATCTTCGTGACCACCTTTGCCTCGCACATCCACCGCATCCAGTCGGTGGTCACCTCGGGGGAAAAGTACGGGCGCAAAATTGCGGTGGAGGGGCGCTCGATGCTCAAGTACGCCCGCATTGCGCTCGAGTTGGGCTACTTCCAGCAAAAAGATCGTTTCTATACCCTGGATGAAATCAAGGATCTGCCCGACGAACAGGTGCTGGTCATCACCACCGGTTCACAGGGGCAGCCTGAAGCCGTGTTGGCCCGTCTGGCTGCGGGCAATCACGCTAAAATGACCATCCAGGAGGGCGATACGGTTATTCTTAGCAGTAGTCCTATTCCGGGTAATGAAGAGGCGGTCAACACCGTTATCAACCAGCTTTATGCCCTGGGGGCCTATGTTTTCTATCCCCCCCGTTACCGTGTGCATGCTTCTGGCCATGCCAGCCACGAAGAACTCAAGACGGTGCTGAACCTGGCCAGACCGAAATTCTTGCTCCCCTGGCACGGCGAAATCCGCCAGCAGACCAATTTCAAGTGGCTGGCCCAAAGCATCCCCCAGCCGCCCGAAAAAATCCTGATCCCCGAGAACGGCCGTGTCATCAAGCTCACCAACAACAACATCGAATTTGATGGCAAAGTTCCCCACGGCCAGCTCTACGTGGATGGATTGGGTGTAGGCGACATCACCGATGAAATCCTGGCAGACCGCAACCACATGGCCGCCGAGGGCGTAGTCATCATTACCGCGCTGGTCAGCCGCGAGCCACTGGTCGAGGTCATTTCCAAGGGTTTTGTCAAAGCCGGGGAGCGCCTGCTGGGCGAGGTGCGCAAGATGGCGATGGAATCGCTTTACAAAGGGGTGCGGGAAAAGAAACGCCTCGAGGAAATCCGCGACGACATCTACTACCCGGTCAAGAAGTTCATCGCCAAGAACACCGGGCGCAATCCAGTCATTCTGCCGATTGTGATTGAAGGTTAGCTCTTGAGGCAGTTACCACCAGTGCTAAAATAACCCTGCATCATAGAGCGGTTCTCGGAAAGAACCCAGCCGTCCTCGAAAGTTAAAAAAAAGGGAGCCGCGATAGTTTTTATCCTTGGCAGCCTCATGGCTTGGGCGTTTCACCCAGCCCGGCCCTGGCTGCCCCATACATGACCTGGATGTCTGGCTTGATCCCTGTCCAGAGTTCAAAAGCCAGCGCCCCTTGCCAAACCAACATCGGTAATCCACCCAAGGTTGGTAAACCTGCGCTCTGCGCCTCCTGCATCAATCGGGTGATGGACGGAATATAGACAATATCCACCACCGCACCTTCACGCGGCAACAATCCAGCAGGCAGGGGCGAACTGAAGGGGTCTTTCAAGCCCACGCTGGTTGTATTGATCAGTAGATCACAACTTCTCACTGCTGCGTCCAACAAAGGTGGCGAAACCAGGTGTAGGCCAAAGGTCTCACATAACTCTTTGGCCCGTTCTAAGGTGCGGTTGTAGATAGCAACGTGCACTCCTTCTTCCTTCAGGGCATAGGCAATCGCCCTGGCTGCCCCCCCTGCCCCCAACACCAGGGCTTTCTTGTTACGGTAGGAAATACCGGCTTCGTCCAAACCAGAGATGAATCCCAGAGCATCGGTGTTATAGCCAATCAGCCGATGCCCATCACACACAATCGTATTGGCTGCGCCGATGGCTTTGGCTTCCGGACTGAGTTCGTCCAGGTACCGCATTACACTTTCTTTATGCGGGATGGTCACATTGACCCCCGCATATTCTCGCTTGATTTCCTGCAAGCGTGCCCGCAAAAATTGGGCGGGTGTTTCCAACGCCCGATACGAACCTTCCAGTCCAGCAGTCTTCAGGGCAGCTGCATGCATAACCGGCGAGAGGGAATGCGCTACTGGAAATCCAATCAAACCAAGTTTCACGACCGGATTCTACGCCCCTCATAGCCATTTGCCAAAGCCAAGGATTTGTCCTGTCTGGCCTTGCAGCCCTTTGCCCTCAACTGGAGTACTCCAGTTTGACCGATCGGGTCTTGGCCGAGCCATCATACTGAACCGCTCCTTCCATGCTCCATGCTCCAAGGTTGGGGCTATATTTTTATCCCACCCCCCCTCACGTTACACTCCCCTCGACATGGCTTGATAAGATAACGTTGGTGAGAAACTTACTTTTCGCCCTTCTGTTGGTCGCCTCCTTGGCGCAGGCTAAAACCTACATCATCCCCATCGAAGGAACGATAGATGGGCCGCTGGCTACTTTCATAGAACAGTCCCTTGAGCAGGCCGAACGCGAAGGGGCTAGTGGTGTGGTCTTCAAGGTTAATACCCCCGGCGGGCGCGTGGATGCCGCCATCCGTATCACCGATCGCATCCTGGCTTCCACCCTTCCCACCCTGGCGGTAGTCGAAAACGCCTTCTCTGCAGGAGCCCTGATTTCCCTGGCAGCCCAGCAGATCATGATGCTCCCCGGCTCCAATATCGGGGCGGCCTTGCCCATAACGGTCACGCCGGTAGTGGGCAACGCCACCCCAGCCGACCGTAAAGTGATCTCGGCGCTCAAGGGCAAGTTTCGGGCGGTAGCCGAAGCCCGCAACCGCCCGGCCAACATCGCCGAGGCCATGGTTGACCCCGAAGTGGAAGTTCGGGGTATTACCACCAAAGGTGAGCCCCTCACCCTCTCGGCCAAAAAAGCAGTGGAGTTGAAAGTAGCCGATGCTGAAATCAGCGGCATGCGGGCCGCCATCGAGAAAGCCGGTTTCAACACCAGCACCGAGGAACTCCAGCCTGGCCCGCAGGTACGGGTGGCCCGTTTCCTCACCGACCCCACCATTGCGGCCATTCTGCTAGCGGTAGGCGTGCTGGGGCTCGTCCTGGAGTTTTTCACCCCCGGAACTTTTATACCTGCAATTATCGGCCTGACCTCCCTGGGCTTATTCTTCCTGGGGGGCTACCTGGCGGGCCTTTCCAGCGCACTCACCATCATCTTGCTCTTTGGCGGGTTGTTGCTGGTGGCTTTTGAGTTCTTTGTCACCCCTGGCTTTGGCATCCCCGGCTTGTTGGGGTTGGGGCTGATCGGCGCCTCGATCTATTTTACCTTTGGCGACGAAGCTTTACAGGTGGGTTCATACGCCATCATCGGACTGGCAGTGGGGTTGTTCTTGATTTTCCGCTTCCTACCCAGGGTGCGGGTCGCACGGCCTTTCGTACTCAGCGGCGCTGTAGAGGAAGTAGCGCCACCCAAAAACGAACTGGAAGTCCTGCTGGGAGCCATTGGCAGTGCCCTCACCGACCTGCGTCCGGCGGGTACAGCACAGTTTGGCGACCGCCGCGTAGATGTGGTGACTTCGGGTGAGTTTATAGATCGGGGTCAGAGCATCCGGGTTATCGAGGTCGAAGGCCCCAGAGTGGTGGTTCGCAGGGTTGAGACCTAGGTTGTGCCAGCCCAGCAGCAGCAGTAGATGTGATTTCTGCTTCAGCATGATCTATGGCAGCCCATCATGCCAAATCACCAATCCCGAGGAGCGGGTTTCCTGTAGCGTGCCTCATTTTGGTACAGTACCGAGGATGTACGCTTGTTAGGGGCACGTTTGTAGGTTCAATGGTGCAAATGAACAGTTGATACCAAGGAGGATTTCATGGAGTTTGGAGCTTTAATCATCGCAGGTTTGGCTTTGTTAGCGGTCTTCATGTTCTTTTACCTGGTGCCCGTACCGCTGTGGATTACGGCGCTGTTCTCGGGCGTCAACGTGGCGCTCACAGCCCTGGTGGGAATGCGTTTCCGAAGAATTCCACCTACCAAGATCGTCAACCCGATGATCAAGGCTTTCAAAGCCGGTATTCCGGTGGAAACGGCCAAGCTCGAGGCCCAGTTTCTGGCCGGCGGCAACGTAGACCGCGTAGTGGACGCGCTGATTGCTGCCGACAAGGCCGGAATCAAGCTCAACTTCGACCGCGCCGCCGCGATTGACCTGGCCGGGCGCGATGTGCTGGAAGCAGTGCGGCTTTCGGTCAACCCCAAGGTCATTACCAGCCCTATGGTAGCGGGTATGGCCCAGGATGGCATCCAGTTACTGGCTACGGCCCGCATTACGGTACGGGCCAACATAGATCGCCTGGTGGGGGGTGCTGGGGAAGAAACCATCGTGGCCCGGGTGGGTGAAGGCATTGTGGCGTCCATCGGTCAGAGCATGGATCACAAGCAGGTGTTGGAGCAGCCCGACCGCATTTCCAAGACCGTGCTGGCCAAGGGCCTGGACGCTGGTACTGCTTTTGAGATCCTCTCGGTGGATATCGCAGAAGTGGACGTGGGTAAAAACATCGGGGCCCAGCTCCGCACCGACCAGGCCGAGGCCGACAAGAAAATCGCCCAGGCCAAGGCTGAAGAGCGCCGCGCCATGGCCGTTGCGGTCGAGCAAGAAAACACCGCTTTGGTCGAGGCCATGCGGGCTAAGCTGGTCGAGGCCCAGGCGGCCGTACCGCTGGGTCTGGCCGAAGCCCTGCGCAGTGGTCGCATTGGGGTCATGGACTACTACCAACTTAAGAATATTGAAGCCGACACCGATATGCGCGAATCCATCAGCAAGGCCAGCGGTGGTAGCACCCCCGAGGGTGGGCCCAGCGGCACTCAGCGCTAAGGGGTGTAACCCAAAATGACGATGCAGCACGGGAGTACCACGCTTCGCACTAGGAAGCAGGGGGGAAGGGTCGAAATAGACCATCGTCTATTCTTCGCCCCTCCCTCGCTCCTCATCTTGGCGCGAGGTGCTACCCCTGCCCAAACCCGGAGGGTCTCATGGGTTTAGACGATCTCTTAGGCCTGTTGTTTTTGTTCTTCTTTATCGTGCTGCCAGCGTTGCAGGGCTTGTTGCGGCGGGGACGACAAATGCCCCCGGATTTCGAGCCCGATGAAATCCCACTGCCTGGCGAAGAGCGCCGCCCTCCTGCGCAGCAAGCGAGGCCATCGCCGACCCAATCAAGCGCACCTCCGGCTGCACCTGCCCGCCCACCTGCATCTTCGGCTTCTCCACCTCGTCCACCAGCCAGCACCCCACCCCCTCGGCCCCTGGTAAGCCAACCTTCCGGCCAGCCACCCAGGCCCAAACCACCTGCCGCGCAGCGCCCCAAAACCCTCGAGGAGATTGAGCGCGAACGCCTTGGGCGCACTGGTTCACGTCAGGTACAAGGGTCTGCTCAGCCAACCCTGGCTGGATCAGCCCCTCCAAGAGCCAAATCCAAGACCAAACCTACAGAGCAGTGGGAGTTTTCGACTACGCCACATGCTATCCTGAACGGTGTGGTTTGGCATCAGGTACTGGCCGAACCCAGGAGCCAATATTGGAGAAGAGTACGCAAACTAAAGCGATAGTCCCCCTACGCTCGTCCCAAGAAGCCCTGGCCCTGTTGGGCCACGGTGACAAACACCTCAAAACCCTGCGCAAGCTGCTCCCAGCCCAGTTGGTTGTGCGCGGTCAGGAAGTACAGATTTCTGGAGACCCGGGCGAAGTGCGGCTGGCCGAGCGGGTGATGCGTGATCTGGTCACACTGGTACGTCAGGGTGCCGAGATTGACGCCGGAACCCTCGAGCAGGTCATCCTGGTCGCTGAGAATGGGCAGTCGCTGCCGGTCGAGACCGCGACCCCCGCTCTTGGCAACGAGCTCACCTTGCCCGGAAGACTCAAACCCAAAACCCCTGGTCAGCGGCAGTATGTGGAAGCCATCAGCAGCCACGACATCACCTTTGGCATCGGCCCTGCCGGAACCGGCAAAACCTACCTGGCCGTCGCGATGGCGGTGGCTTTCCTCAAAGCCAAGAAAATCAAACGGATCATCCTGACCCGCCCTGCGGTGGAGGCCGGGGAGCGCCTGGGCTTTTTGCCGGGCGACCTCCAGGCCAAGATTGACCCCTATCTGCGCCCACTCTACGATGCGATTTTCGACATGATTGACGCTGAGCGCTTTGATCAATACATCCAGTCGGGGGTTATTGAAGTGGCTCCGCTGGCCTTTATGAGGGGCAGAACCTTAAACGACGCTTTTATCATCCTCGATGAGGCCCAGAACACCACCCCCGAGCAGATGAAGATGTTTCTGACCCGCATGGGTTTCAATAGCCGGGTGGTCATCACCGGTGACATCACCCAAATTGACCTGCCCAAAGCGCAGAAAAGCGGACTGATCGAGGCGATGCGGATTCTCAAGGGCATCCAGGGGATCGCCCAGCAACGTTTTTTGGAGTCCGACGTGGTGCGCCACCCGCTGGTAGCGCGGATCATCAAGGCCTACGAGTTCCACGAACACGAAAACGACCGTCCCCAGGAGCGTTGAGCCCTTAGGCGGGTTTGCAATGGCGCAGGTGGATCTGGTCGCTCATACCCGAGTACCCAGGGGTCTTGGTTCCCAGGTGCGCAGAGCCCTCTCGAGCCTCCTGAGCGAGCTGGGCCACAGCGATAAAACCCTGACGGTCATTCTGACCGACGACCCCGAGATTAGAGCTCTAAAGCAGCAGCACTGGGGCGAGGATGCCCCCACCGATGTATTGTCCTTTCCTACCTACGAGCCTGGTGACTTCTTCATACCTCCTCATTTGGGCGATATCGTGATCAGCCTGGATACCGCCCAGCGCCAGGCCGAGCAACTAGGCCACAGCCTGCAAAACGAGGTCAAGGTGCTAGCTGCCCATTCGCTGTGGCATTTACTCGGGCACGACCACCCCACCGAAGCCGAATGGGATGGGTTCCATCAGGTTCAGCGGCGAATCCTCGAGCTTTGAGCCAAACTTCCCTACCGATCGCCAATCCCCTGCCGGTAGACTGGGCTAAGTTGCGCCAGGGTAGATGGGCAAAACCAGCGGAATGGGCCTATGCGTACCTGGCGCAATTTCCCTGGGTGCACAGCAGCAAGGCTGCTGTCCCGAAGGGGATCGTCCCGTTGGTGCACGGACGTAGTCTGTCCCGAAGGGGATCGTCCCTACCGATCTTTCGGAACCGTATGTGGCATTTCAACTATGGAGACACTTGTACCATCTGTTTATGAATGACCTAAAAGATAGTCAAAGAGACCCTCGGACGCGTCCCGGGCATAGTCGCTTACGCGATTCCGGTATAACCGGAACCCAACTGGCGCGGCAAGTGAGGGGCGCTATATGCGCCACTCACGCGCAAAGTTGGTATTAGATGCCCACCCTCACCCCCCCACCCAAGCCTGGCTCCGATCCACTGCCCCTACAGGGGCTCCGCGCCTCATTTGCCTATGCCTGGGCTGGGATTCGATTTGCCTGGAAAAGCCAGCGAAACTTCCGCCTGGAGGTGTATATCGGAGCCTTGGCCCTGGGGCTGGCACTGTGGTTGCAGGTTAATCTCGTGCTGGTTTTGCTGCTGATCGCCCTGGTGTTGGGGCTGGAATTGCTCAACACTGCCCTGGAGGCTGTGGTGGATCTGGTCTCACCCAACTTTCATCCGCTGGCCAAAGCTGCCAAGGACGTTGCGGCAGCGGGGGTTCTGGTGGTCAGCGGAATTGCTGCGCTGATCGGGTTTCTATTGTTTCTACCGCCGCTTGTGAGCCGCTTGGGGCTGTGGTAAACTTCCGTCTAGTAGCGTATGGACTCCTCTTCCAAACGTAGCCGCGGCATTGCCCTGGAGCGCTCCGGGGCGAGTTAGTTTTGGATAGGCCGGACGCGAACCCTATGGAAAGTATCGCTGGCAGTTTTGGAATCATCGTTCTCCTAATCCTGGTCAATGCCTTTTTTGTTGCCGCCGAGTTCTCGCTCGTCGCGATCCGGCGCAGTCGTGTAGAACAAATGGCCGAAAGCGGCTCTTGGCAGGGCAACTTGCTCAAGCAAGCCATAGCTAAACTTGACACCTATATTGCTACCACCCAGCTTGGCATCACCGCTACCAACCTGATTCTGGGTGCATTTGGTGAACCTTACGTGACCCGTCTGATTGTGGCGGGCATCGCCGCGCTCTTTGGACAAACTGAAGCCTCCATTGCCGCAGAAAGCAACCTGCTATCTACCATTAGTTTTGCCATCTCGGTTATCATCATCACTTTTGTGACGGTGCTCTTTGGCGAACTGATCCCCAAAGGTATTGCACTCCAGCGCACCGAGCAGGTCGCAGGCGTCACTATCCTGCCGCTGAATGTCTTTCAGCGCCTGACCGCCCCCCTGGTATGGCTATTTAACCGCAGCGGCAATTTCTTCCTGAGGCTGCTGGGCTTGAAGGAAGCACCCTCCCACTCGATGGTGGGTTCGGCAGAAGAGCTCAAGCTGATTGTGGAAGCTTCTTCCAAGGAAGGCGTGCTGGACAAAAGCGAAGGCGAGATTATCAGCCAGATTCTGGATCTGGAAGAGACCCCGGTGCGCTCGATCATGATTCCTCGAGTGGATATGGTAGCGATCTCGGCGGATGCTTCGCTGCGTGAGTTTTGGAATACCGCCCGCGAACATCGCTATTCCAGGGTTCCGGTCTACCGCGATACCGTGGATAACATCATCGGGGTGGCCTACGCCAAGGATTTGCTCGAGTACAGCGGCCCAGTGATGGACAGTTCCAAGGTCAGCAGCATCTGCCACCCGGCCTATTTTGTGCCCGAAACCATGGGGGCACGGGAATTGCTGCGCGAGATGCGCCGCCGCAAAACCCACATGGCAATTGTGGTAGACGAGTTCAAAGGCACCGCTGGCTTAATTACGCTCGAGGACATCATCGAGGAAATCATCGGGGAGATCTATGACGAGTCCGACGAGGAGGAGGCTGCCCCGGTGCAGGAGGTCTCTCAAGGGGTCTTTATGCTGGATGCTTCGATTCCGCTGGAAGATGCCTCCGAGAGACTGGGCATCCAACTCCCCGAGGGCGAGTATGACACCCTTTCCGGCTTCTTGATGAACGAGTTTGGACACATTCCCGAGGTGGGGGAAAAACTCGAGTACATCGGCTTCGAATTCACCGTCGAAACCGCCGACCCCAGGGGCATCGAGCGTGTGCGCGCCCAGAAGAAATCACCCCAGCCCAGTGACGACGAAACCCCCAGCGAGTCGCTCACATCGGAAGAGGCCTAGAGCGGTTCGACGATATATTTGCACCATGCCTAGACAGAAAGCCAATGGGGTACTGCACCAGGAGGCTCAGACCGAGGTTGCTTCCCCACCTATCAGTCAAACTAACCGGGGCGCAGCTTAGCAGGTCAGTAGCTAACCGCAGACGGCAACCAGCCAACCACATTGGATGCCGACGCTGATAGAGGGAATGGCCATAGAGCAGCTTGCCTGCACATCAAACCTTCCCCCATCCGCAACCCTGCTATGCTAAGAAAGTGCCTAAAACACCTAAAAAGGTTCTAGAACAACTGCACCTGCTCTTGACCCGTTCCTACTCACCCTACTCGAGCTTTGCCGTCGCAGCAGTAATCAAGTCCAGATCGGGCCAGTTTTATGGTGGGGTGAATGTAGAAAACGCCGCCTATCCCCTTTCGCGCTGCGCCGAGCAAGCCGCCACCTTGCAGATGGTTTCTGCCGGGGAGCACGAGATTGTCGAGGTCTGGGTGCTCAGTCGGGGCGAAAAACCCGCAACCCCTTGTGGGGGTTGTCGGCAGGTGCTCAGCGAGTTTGCCCACCCAAAGATTCCGGTACACTGTCTGAGTATCGGTGGCTCGGAGCTGCACGTGACCCTAGGTGAACTCCTGCCCCATGCCTTTACCAAGCAGTATTTGGATAAACCGGACAAAGCGGAGGGTTCTACAGACGAGTGAGTTGGCGATTGCTCACAAAGGTGGGTAAACCGTAGTACATCGCTCTTAGATGGGCAAAACCCTCGAGCCAGAGGTTATCGGCATAGTCCAGGGCGTAGAGCTCGAGAGATAAACCCTGGAGCCGGTAGAGGCAACTCAGGTTGTACTCGAGTTCATACGAGGGCAATAAACGATAGCCCCAGGGTGTCCAGGTCGTAGAAAACGACTCCAACACCACTCCGTCCACCAAAGTTACCAGATCGGGTAAGAGTGGAAAGCCCCGGTTGGCAAATATCGAAATCCCACCCAGCCTTTCCCGCAATTGCGAAATCAGGCTTAGCATTGTATTGCGGTCCTGGGGAAACAGGTTCACGGTATCGAGGGTATCGAGGAACAATCCACTAAACCCCTGATCTATTGCCTTATGCGCTTCTTCCATTCGGCTGCTGACCCAACCAGGGTGGGCGGGATCTACATATACCGTGTTCCAATCCAAGTTGCGGGCGTCGCGATGCCAGGGTGAAGGGATGGGCTGATCCTCGCCCAGGCTCAGGTAGGCCAAAGCCTGCGTATGGTTGTTTCGCAGGGAGGCCAGCTCGGCTGACGTATAGGCCCAGGGCTGCAACACCACCTTGCGGTAGCGACAGAGTTGCTTTAGCTTGCCCTGACCATAGTGGAAGGCCAGCACTCTGGATTTAGCTGACAAGGTCTCCATGGTTGTGCCTACTGATAGTTGCGAAGCTCACGCAAAACCGGCAAGGCGACCAGCAGCAAATAAATCGTAAAGACCCCACATCCCAACAGATAGCTCAAGTGCCCATCAAACGGGAGTAAGCCCTGTAGGGATAGACCAAAAGCCGCAACATACACCATCAGGGCCAGCACCATGCCCAGCAATACCCGCAAGGTGCGGTTCATCGAAGTGAGCGTGAAGGCCACAAAGAAGCCGAGGCCAAGGAGAAAATTGGCTACTAGAAATATCTGGGCCTGCGAATCCTGTAGGTTGAAAAAGGCCAATGCCAGCAGGCTGAGTACCAGCAATAGCAGCCCATACGAAGCCAACACCGACAAAAAGATGCGATTAACGTTGCGGGCAAATACCCCCAGATCGTTGGTGCTGGCCAGCAGCAGGCTCATGCGCTCCAAGAAGACCCGCAATTGCCACTCCAATCCCCCCATGCTCAATACCAGGGGAACCACGGCCAGACCCGAGGCAATGGGGGTATTGGTAATCCAGTGCCAGAAGGGGTTTAGAAACACAAAAATAGCGCTCAGCAAGCCATACAGCATGAGTGGAAGGGTATCCAGCCAGTCGGCCCGCTGTAAGACCTTCCAGGGGGAATGGGTGGCTTTGGCCTGAGTGGTGATCAGGGCTGCTACAAAACTCAGCAACACCGACCCCATCATCATCAGGGTTGTAGCTGCCGCACCCAGCAGATCTGGAGCCAGCAAGAACAGCAACCCCGCCAAAACTGCAGGCGAGGTCGCCAGCAGTAGCCACAGTTCACGTTTGTACAGCAGCAAGACACCCGAAGCCATATGGTAGGCCATCTGCAAGACCACCAGCGCTACCAACTCGAGGCTTCCTCGAATGATAGGGGGAATCAAGGCCGCCAGTCCCAACCCTACAAACATCATCGTCCGCAACAACAGGCGGGCCTCAGGTGCAAAGCCCCGGCCCATCAACACATAAGCCAGGCGAATCATGCCCTGGCTCCACGACCACCCCAGAATGGCCGATAGTATGAGGCCCAAGGTGGCTTCCTGGGGGCCAACCCAGGCAAAAACGGCTGGGTAGAACAGCCCTGGCATTCCATAGAACAGTCCGTGGGATAGTTCCCGCAGGGTATTGGAGACCTTATAGACCCGGCGTTTGGCCGGGGCAGTCTTTCGCGGCACCATGCGAAAGAGGGTTTCGGCTAGCTCAAATACATTGGGGTAACCATAGCGCTCGAGCACCATCCGGTCGTTGTAGCCGTGTGCCTCCAACGCTGCGGCAATCTGCTGTGAATCTACCGCAGTCTCACACACCGGCCCCAGGTGCTGCACCAACTGGGCCAGACGGTTGGACGGCGCGGGCAGAACCTTGCCCGTCCGGGTATAGCTGGGCAGTACAGCAACGCCGCGATCCTCAAAAAACTCGGTGCGCTGGCTCATGCCAACAAACCCCCCGTACGGGTGAGGCATTTAGCAAAATAGCGATGACTAAACGATAACCTCATGAATCAGTCTCAGGCCCGCCCAGCTCAGCTCCCCGAGACTATGAATAGATCACTCTCGGTAGGTGTCTTCGGCTCGGTAAGGATCTTGGGTGAACTCGAAAAAAAAACAACGTCGTGGTACATCTTGCGATAGTCGTTCAAGAAACGCTCGAGGGTGAAATATC